>JAWXTO010000076.1:0-8350 GCA_044433545.1 Rikenellaceae bacterium | reverse complement strand
CACGACTCTATTTATAAATGCCAATACAAGGGGATGAAAGATGTCATAGCCTTGGCAGCCTATTCTAATGATACGTTTAGTGCGTCGTTAGGGAAAACACTTACACTGGGAGGTGCTCATGAACTTGACACTTTATCGGCTAAGGGAGCACGCTCAGGAGATTTATCTTCTATATTAATTGAGCATACTCCGTTTTATATGTCGATGTTTCGTGCGCCATCAAAGAAGATAGCGTTAGAAAAAGATTTTGTAACAAAAGTAGAAGCTATAGCACGTGTTTGTTCTAAACAAAATGTGACTTCTTTTGCGGGAGTTCCTTCGTGGAATTTAATTTTGTTAGAAAAGATTTTAGAATATACAGGAAAAAGCAACATTAACGAGGTGTGGCCAAATATGGAGCTTTTTATGCACGGAGGAGTAAGTTTTACGCCTTATCGTGAGACATATAAAAAGCTGATTCCGTCGCCACGTATGAAATATATCGAAAGTTATAATGCTTCGGAGGGGTTCTTTGCGATACAAGACAACCCAAAGTCTGAAGAGTTGTTGTTGATGCTTGACTATGGTGTTTTTTATGAGTTTTTGGCAGTTTCGGATGTTTGTGACACTTCAAAAACTATCCCTTTAGAAGACGTACAGCTAGGTGTTAATTATGCTATTATAATTACGACGAATGGGGGATTGTGGAGATATATGATAGGTGACACTGTTACGTTTACTTCGGTATCGCCATATAGAATAAAGATTACGGGACGTACAAAACAGTATATGAACGCTTTTGGTGAGGAGGTGATTGTTGATAATAGCAATAAAGCCATTTTTGAAGCCTCACAACAAACAGGTGCGGCAGTTATGGAATATAGTGCAGCTCCAGTTTATATGGAATTTAACGAAAAAGGACGACATGAATGGATAATAGAGTTTTCAAAAGAGCCAAATTCTTTTGAAAAATTCTGTGAAATTCTTGATAAGGCACTTCAACAAGCAAATTCTGACTATGAAGCGAAAAGATCAAATAATGCAACATTAGAAATGCCTATTATTAGACGTGTAGAGCCTGGAACTTTCCAGAAATGGATGGAAAAACGAGGTAAGGTGGGAGGGCAAAATAAAGTGCCTAGGCTTTCTAATACAAGAGAATATGTAGACTCTCTTTTAGAGTTTATAGGAGTAAAATAAGAGTATAATTAAGTGTGTTTTAACACAAAAAGAGACAAAATAATGAGTAACAATAAAAAACGTGTAGTTGTAGGGCTTTCGGGAGGTGTAGATTCTTCTGTTGCGGCATATCTTTTAAAAGAACAAGGGTATGAAGTGATAGGTCTGTTTATGAGAAATTGGCATGATACTACAGGCACGTTGGCTGGTGACTGTCCTTGGAATGATGATAGGATGTTTGCTGAACTTGTGGCAAAAAAGTTAGATATAGAGTTTAACTACATTGATTTAAGTGACGAATATCGTAAAAGAGTCGTAGATTATATGTTTTCAGAGTACGAAAAGGGTAGAACTCCAAATCCTGATGTGCTTTGTAACCGAGAAATAAAATTTGATGCTTTTTTAAAGGCAGCCTTGAAATTGGGTGCAGATTATGTTGCTACAGGTCACTATTGCCAGAAAGAAACTGTTGGAATTGATAGGAACACATATCACCGTCTTATAGCTGGAGCTGACAATAACAAAGATCAAAGTTATTTTCTTTGTCAGTTGTCACAAGAACAGCTTAAAAGAGCACTTTTCCCTATAGGACACATTGAGAAACCTGAAGTTCGCCGCATTGCTATGGAACAAGGGCTTGCGACTGCTGAAAGAAAAGATTCACAAGGTATATGTTTCGTTGGTAAGGTAGATTTGCCAGTTTTTTTACAACAAAAATTGAAGCCTAAAAAGGGAAATATCATTGAAATTGCTAAAGATTGGGCAGGATATGATAAATTTATAGACGAAACAAATTTAGAAGAATTGTCTGCACCTTTCACCTATTCAGAAAATGATGGAATAAAAGTTGGAGACCACAATGGAGCACATTATTACACTATAGGTCAGCGTAAAGGCTTAAATGTAGGTGGAAAAGCTGAACCTTTGTTTGTTATAGGTATAGACGTTGAAACTAACACAGTTTATGTAGGGCAGGGTTCAGAACATAAGGGTTTGTTTAGAAAGGCACTATTTATACGAAAAGAAGAGCTTCATTGGGTGCGAGAAGATCTTAAACAAGAGCTTGGAAGCACACAAAGATATAAACTTCGCATAAGATATCGTCAACCTTTACAAGAAGGAGTGTTAGTTGTCGCAGAAAGTGGTGCTTATATGGTTTTTGATGAACCGCAACGAGGTGTAACAGCAGGTCAATTTGCAGTTTGGTATAATGTTGACGGAGAGCTTATAGGTTCAGGAGTAATAAACGAATAAATTCAATTATGAGATTTATTATTAACATATTTATAGCGTTTTTTGTGTCATTTGTTGCTATGGCACAAGGGCAACCTTCACCTCAGATTCAATTTGAGTCGTCTGTGTACAATTTTGGTGCAATAAAAGAGGTGGACGGAGAGGCAACGGCGGTTTTTAAGTTTAAAAACACGTCAAGTACTCCATATATTATTAAATATGTGTCGGTAAGTTGTGGTTGTACAAAGGCAGAGTACAAAAGAGCGCCAATAATGCCAAATGAAATGAGCGAATTGAAAGTAAGGTATAATCCTGAGGGTCGTTCAGGAACGTTTTCGTCAAAGTTGTATGTTGTTGATGGTGCAGGGAAATATGCTAATGAACTAGAGATTAAGGGGGTTATAGAACCACGACCAAAAACAGTAGAAGATTTGTATCCTGTAGAGTTGTCGGATGGAATTAGAGTTGAAGCCTTGCTTGCGACTTACAAAGAAGTGCCTGTAGGCTATGCACACAACCTTATGATTGGTGTTTATAATTCTTCAAATAAGGATGTTGACTTAAAGACTACGGTTGACGCTAAAGGTGGTAGATTTAAGGCGTATATGTCACCTGCAACTCTTAAACCGCAAGAAAAAGGACAACTGTTTGTGATTTATGACCTTAAAACAGAGCCTAAGTTGTATGGAAACTTTGAAACAGAAGTTAACATTGATATAAATGGTGTTCGAAGCAAAGAGAAGTTTGTTATAAATGGTATTTCGATACCAGATTTCACATCGTACACGCCCGATATGATACAAAATTCGCCTGTGGGAGAGCTTTCTAGTCGTTTTTATCATTTCGGAAATGTTAAAAATACAGCTAATTTGACAAGAACTTTTACGTTAGAAAATAAAGGGAAAAATGATCTTGAAATTTTAGAAGTTTCGAAATCTAGTGATAAAATAAGTTGTTCGATGCCAAAAAAAATAATAAAAAGTGGAGATAAAATTTCAATTACAACAAATTTAATCCCTGTGAAAACAGACAAAGGCAGAATAGCCGAAAATATAATAATTGTTACAAACGATCAGTCTCAACCCCTTAAAGAAATGAGATTAGTTGCCAATATAGAATAAATAAGAATCATATAACTAATTAACCAAAATGTTTAAAATATTAAAAAAGAGATGTCTTGCAGAAAACATATATTTAATGGATGTTTATGCACCACGTGTTGCAAAATCTGCGAAACCAGGACAGTTTATCATTGTTCGTGTCGATGAACACGGCGAAAGAATCCCATTAACTATTTGCGATTATTCACAAGAAAACGGAGCAGTGACTATTGTTACTCAAATCGTAGGTAGCACGTCTGAAAGAATTTGTAGCTTAGAAGAAGGTGACGAATTTTTAAATTTTGTAGGTCCTTTAGGTCAGCCTTCAGAATTTGTGTATGAAAATATTGAGGATTTACGTAAAAAGAAAATTATGTTTATCGCTGGAGGAGTGGGCACAGCTCCAGTTTATCCTCAAGTAAAATGGTTAAAAGAACAGGGTGTTGAAGTTGATGTTATTATTGGTGCTAAGAATGAAAACCTTGTTATCTTAGAAAAAGAAATGGAAGCTGTAGCTACAAATCTTTATATTGCTACGGATGATGGTAGTAAAGGCTTTAAAGGGCTTGTGACTCAATGTTTAGAAGACTTAATAGACAACCAAGGCAAAAAATATGATGTTGTAGTTTCTATTGGTCCAATGATAATGATGAAATTTGTGTCATTGACGACAAAAAAATATGGAATTAAAACTATTGTAAGTCTTAATTCGCTTATGGTAGACGGAACAGGGATGTGTGGAGCATGCCGTGTGTCAGTAGGTGGAAAAACTTATTTCACTTGTGTAGATGGGCCTGAATTTGATGCTCATTTAGTAGATTTTGATGAGGCAATGCGTCGTCAAGGTCAATATAAAACTATTGAACAACGAAAAGCGAAACAGAAAGACCACAAGTGTAGAATTAACCTACATAAAGAAGACTAATAGATTTCATTTTTATTGACGTTAAGAAGAATTTAAAATAATGGCAAATAGTAAAATAGATAGAATACCTGCTAGGGAGCAGGATCCAAAGATAAGAGCTACAAATTTTGAAGAAGTATGTTATGGATATAACCTTGAAGAAGCACAATTAGAGGCTTCTCGTTGTATTCAATGTAAAAAACCTCGTTGTGTGGATGCTTGTCCAGTATCATTAAAAATACCTCAGTTTATACATGCTGTAGAAGAGGGCGATATTACTGCTGCGGCTAAAATAATAGCTGAAGATTCACTTCTTCCTTCGGTTTGTGGTCGTGTTTGTCCACAAGAGAGCCAATGTGAAGGTTCGTGTATTTTAGGTATCAAAAAAGAGCCTGTTTCTATAGGTAAATTAGAGCGTTTTGTAGGTGATTGGGCACGTGAGAATAATGTTGAATTGTTCACACCAGTAGAAAAAAATGGTCATAAAGTTGCGGTTGTTGGTAGTGGTCCAGCAGGTCTTGCATGTGCTGCTGACTTAGCAAAAATGGGTTATGAAGTTAAGATTTTTGAAGTTTTACATAAACCTGGTGGCGTATTAGAATATGGCATTCCAGAGTTTCGTCTTTCAAAGTCAAAAGTAGTGGCTAAAGAGATAGAAAATGTTAAGAAACTAGGTGTAGAAATTGAAACTGACGTTGTTGTAGGGCGTACAATTACTATTGATGCGCTTATGGATGATGAAGGTTATGAAGCTGTTTTTGTGGGTTCGGGAGCAGGTCTACCTCGTTTTATGGGTATAGATGGCGAAAATTTAAATGGTGTTGTTTCTGCAAACGAATTTTTGACACGTGCTAACCTTATGAAAGCTTATGATGACAGCTATGATACACCTATTTATGTAGGTCAAAGTGTAGTTGTTGTTGGAGGTGGTAATGTGGCTATGGATGCTGTGCGTACTGCTGCTCGTTTAGGTGCTAAAGCTTCAATCGTGTATCGTCGTAGCGAGAAAGAACTTCCTGCAAGGGTAGAAGAAGTGCATCACGCTAAAGAAGAGGGCATAGAATTTATGATGTTGACAAATCCTACAGCTATTAATGGAGACGAAAAAGGCTGGGTTAAGACAATTTCATGTGTTTCTATGGAACTTGGTGAGCCAGATGCTTCAGGACGACGCTCTCCGAAAGTTATTGAAGGTAGCGAACGTGAGGTTGAGGCGGATGTTGTTATTATGGCACTTGGAACATCTCCAAATCCTTTAATTGCTTCTACAACTGATGGTTTAGATACTAATAGATGGGGTTGTTTAGTTGCTGATGAAGCTGGTGCTACAACTCGTAAAGGTGTATTTGCTGGTGGTGATGCTGTGACAGGTGCTGCAACAGTGATTCTTGCTATGGGTGCAGGTCGTAAGGCTGCAACAGCCATAGATGAATATATTAAAGGTTGTTAATTTGGGTGGCTATTGCCACAACTAATAAAGGGAGATTCTCAGTTTTGAGAATCTCCCTTTATTAGTTTATGATATGATCTATTAAAAGGGTCTGTGACCATGCCTGTGCGGCATTAGCACAGCCCTATTCATCTCAAATTTTATATGCGCAGCTTCAGCCGACCCGACTAAGAAAGCAAGCTCTGCTTGCGCAGTCGGCTGACAGCTCGTGAGAGCTGTAAATCCCTTTATTATTTTATATATTTATATTTTATTCTCTACTTTTTTTGAAAAAAAGTAGAACAAAAAACTTGCGCAAGGCGCTTTTTAACGCTAAAAATTAAAGATTAGAGCTAAAAATCAAGAAGGGACATCGTCCCCTTTATTAGACTATATAATCTGTTAAAAGGTTCTGTAACCCCTGAACTCGGATAAAGTAATTGCTGTTGCGATGCTAACATTTAAAGATTCTACACATTCTTCGTTTTGAGGGAAAGGGGGGATGTAGAGCTTTTCGGTAACAAGTTTTGCGACTTCTTTTGAAACGCCTTTGCCTTCGTTACCCATTATGATAACTCCAAATTCAGGTAGCGTTTTAGAATAGATGTTTTCGCCGTCGAGGAAAGTGCCAAAAATAGGTAAGTTTGTGTTGTTTAGCAGGTTTGTAAGTTCACAATAGTTCACATTCACTCGTGTTATTGCGCCCATAGTAGCCTGTACAACTTTGGGGTTGTAAACGTCTGCGCTGTCTTCAGAGCAGAATATGTTTTTTATGCCAAACCAGTCGGCAACTCTTATGATTGTGCCTAAATTTCCTGGGTCTTGAACTCCATCCAAAACTATTGTTAGCTCAGAATCTGAAATGTTAAGATTTTGTTTTTCTGGAATTATTACGACCATTAAAATTGTTGACGGAGTTTTAAGCTGAGATATTTTATTCATCTGAGAAAAGTCTATGCAAGTCTTTTCACAGTTAACTTCAAATAAATCAATTCGGTCAGATAATTTGTCAGTATAAAATATTTCTTCGATTTTATATGCACTTTTTATTACATCTTCAGACATTTTTTCACCTTCTACGATAAAAACATTATGCTTATTTCGGTGTTTTTTATCTCCTAACGAATTGATATATGATACTTTAGCTTTTGAAAACATATTTTATTAATTTTTTATACTTTGCTAATATAAAAAAAAATTTTATCTTTGCATTTTAGAAATCCAACAATGAATGTTGTGTCTTTAAAAACCAAGTTACTTTATAGTGGCTGCAATCTATATATTTGACAATGTCTGTAAAAAAAATTGCCAATTTAACTCTTGAAAACGGTTCTACGTTTCAAGGATTTTCTTTCGGTGCTGAACAATCTGTGTCAGGAGAAATTGTTTTTAACACTGCAATGACTGGCTACGTAGAAAGCCTGACTGACCCTTCTTATAGTGGTCAAATCTTAGTTATTACTTATCCGCTTATTGGAAATTACGGTGTGCCTTCAGAGGAAGTAGATCCATTGACTGGTATTATGAAATTTTTTGAAAGTGAAAGAATTCACATCAAAGGTTTGATAATATCTGATTACTCGTTTGAGCATAGTCACTGGAATGCTGTTAAAAGCTTAGATCAGTGGTTAAAAGAGAATGATGTTCCTGGACTTTTTGGTGTTGACACTCGTGCAATCACTAAATTAATCCGTGAAAAAGGTGTTATGCTAGGTAAACTTGTTCCAGAAGGAACTGTAGAGCCTACAGAATTCCACGACCAAAACACTGATAACCTTGTTGCTTTAGTTTCTACTGACGAGGTTAAAACTTATGGTGACGGTGAGCACAAAGTTGTGCTTGTTGACTGTGGTTGTAAAAACAACATCATTCGTTGTCTTTTGAAACGTAACACTACAGTAGCGAGAGTTCCTTGGGATTATGATTTCACTCAACTAGACTATGATGGAGTTATGTTGTCTAACGGCCCTGGTGACCCACAAATGTGTGGTGCAACTGTAGCGAACATCCAAAAAGCTATGGAGATTGGTAAACCAATTTATGGTATCTGTCTAGGTAACCAGTTGCTTTCTATCGCTGCTGGAGCTTCAACATATAAATTGAAATATGGTCACCGTTCGCACAACCAACCAGTTTTAGAAGTTGGAACAAACAATGCTTATATTTCATCTCAAAACCACGGTTTTGTTGTTGACAATGACACATTATCTGATGAGTGGGAGCCTTACTTCATAAACCTTAATGACAATACGTCTGAGGGTATCCGTCACAAATCAAAACCTTTCTTCTCAGTACAGTTCCACCCAGAAGCTACAGGTGGTCCAGTAGATACAGAGTTCCTTTTTGACAAATTTATAGAGAATATCGCAAAATGCAAAAAATAGATAAAGTATTGCTTCTTGGTTCGGGAGCACTAAAAATTGGTGAAGCTGGTGAATTTGACTATTCTGGTTCACAAGCCCTAAAAGCGTTAAAAGAAGAGGGGATTTACACTGTTCTTATTAACCCTAATATCGCAACTGTACA
>JAWXTO010000075.1:0-8458 GCA_044433545.1 Rikenellaceae bacterium | reverse complement strand
AATAGTTGCGCTTCTATTTTCCATTTTATAGAGTGGAAAATCTCCTGTGGGTGATCCGTCTGGGGCTCGAACCCAGGACCCCAACATTAAAAGTGTTGTGCTCTACCAGCTGAGCTAACGAATCGGTATTATTTTGCTGTTAAGACTTATTTAGTCTCAATTGCGATGCAAAGATATGTACTTTTTTTTAATTTTCAGCAATAATAGGCTTGTTTTTTTTGAAAAAAATCATAAAGTGCTGAATTTTAGGCTTGAAAAATGTATTTTTATGTATATATTTTTAAAACTACTATATTTTAGTTTTAAGGAGGCTGTTAAATTCTATATTTTAAACTTTTTAGAGATGTTTTTTTGCAAGTAGTTTCATACTAAATGCCTGATGTCTGATTTTCAAATAAAAAGCAAATAGCGTTAAAACAGTTTGTTTTTTATAGAAAAAAGTGCTATCTTTGGCAAAAATACATATATGTTTATTACTATGGATACAAATTTGTTAAAACTTAAACCAGAATTGGTTTGGAAACATTTTTCTAACATTTGTGCGTTGCCACATCCTTCAAAACATGAAGAAAAAGTTAGAGATTATATCGTAAATTTCGCTAAAGAAAACAATATTGACACTATTGTTGATGAAGCTGGTAATGTTATTCTTTATGTGCCTGCGACTGCTGGTTTTGAGAACAGAAAAACAATTACTATGCAAGGCCACTTAGACATGGTGCCTCAAAAAAATAGCGATAAAGACTTTGATTTTCAAACAGATTCTATAGAAGCATACATTGACGGTGAAATCGTAACAGCTAATGGTACAACTTTAGGTGCTGACAATGGCATAGGTGTTGCTGCGGCTTTATCTGTTATGGAAGAATGTGGTTCTTTTGAGCACGGAGCAATTGAAGCTCTTTTCACTATTGACGAAGAAGCTGGTATGACAGGTGCTTTTGCCCTTCAACCAGGGGTGTTGAAAGGTGATATTTTGCTAAATATGGACTCTGAGGCTGAAGGTGAACTTTATGTAGGTTGTGCTGGAGGTTGTGATGTTACTGCTAGAATCGAATTTGAAAGAACAGAACTTGAAGAGGGATATAAAGGCTATAGACTTGATGTAAAAGGTCTTAAAGGAGGTCACTCAGGCATAGAAATCATCCTTCAAAGAGGTAATTCAAATAAAATCCTTTCTCGTTTGCTACATGACGCTATGAATTATTTCGATGTAGAGCTTTCAGAGATTAATGGAGGTAATATGAGAAATGCTATTCCTCGTGAAGGTTATGCTATCGTTGCTGTTGTTGCTGATCAAGCTGAAGATTTTAAAGCACAGCTTGAAAAACAAGCAGATTTTATTAAAAATGAGCTTTCAGAGGTTGATCCTGACTTACAAATAACACTAACAGAGTGTGAAGTTCCTGAAACTGCTATAGAATTACACAGCGCATACTCTACACTAATGGCTGTTAATGTTTGTCCTAATGGAGTTGACAGAATGAGTGATTCTATCCCAGGATTGGTTGAAACTAGCTCTAATTTAGGTATTTTAACTACAAAAGAAGATAGCTTTGAGGCTGTAATGTTGGTTCGTAGCTCTATTGAAAGTGCAAAAGCTGACTTAGCAGACCGTATAGTTACAACATTTGAAGGTATTTGTTTAAGTTGTGAGTGTGAAGTAGGTGGTGGATATAGCGGTTGGAAACCAAACCTAGAATCTCCTATTTTGAAAACTATGCAAGAGACATACGAAAAAATGTATGGCAAAACACCTCAAATTATGGCTATACATGCAGGGTTAGAATGTGGAATTTTAGGAGCAACTTATCCTAACTTAGATATGATTTCATTTGGTCCTACAATCTGTTACCCTCACTCGCCTGATGAAAGTGTAAATATTGATTCTGTTGCTAAGATGTATGACTTCTTAGTAGAAACAATAAAAAATGCACCTCTAAAATAGATTAACAACAAAATTATTACTAAAACTGCTTGTTATTTTTCTCAAGCAGTTTTAGTTGTTTATATACATCAATTTTATTGTAAATATGGATGTAGATTTAGAGTCTCAGTCCCGTTGGGGCGTAATTGTCAATCCTGTAGCAGGAAGTGGCAAGGGATTGTCGGATTATCCTATTATAAGTAAGTACTTTAGAGATAATAAAGTCATATTTGATAGCGTTTTTACAGAGAAAAAGTATCATGCTATTGAGCTTACTGTCGAATTTATTAACAAAGGTTATCGTAAGCTGATAGTCGTTGGTGGTGACGGCACGTTTAACGAGGTTGTTAATGGTATTTTTCATCAAAAATCGGTTGAAACTACTGACATAAAGCTTGCGGTGATAGCTGTCGGAACAGGAAATGACTGGATTCGTATGCACGGAGTGCCTAAAAAATATAATGAGGCTATTAAAGCGATTGTAGATGGGAAAACCTTTTTGCAAGATGTGTGCAAAATAGGGTTTTATGAGGCAAAAGTACATCAAACACGATATATGGCTAATATGGCAGGTATAGGTTTTGACGCTATGGTCAATAGACAATATAACCGAATGAAGCAGAAAGGCTATAAGACAAAGCTGCTGTATATTTACTCTATGTTATACACACTTACACATTATCGTTCTGTGAAAATGGATGTGCGAATTGATGGGAATGATGTTGTAGACGAGAAAATATTGACTGGTGCGTTAGCAATCGGAAAATTTAATGGTGGAGGTATGATACAAGCACCTTTAGCAATTGCAGATGATGGTCTATTGGATATAACTATCATAAAAAAGATGAGTAACTTGAACGTTTTAAGATACGCTAAATATCTTTTCAATGGAGAGATATATAACGTCCCTGGTTCTATGTTTTTTAGAGGTAGAGAAGTGACGATTTCATCTGAAAAAATTACCCCAATTGAAATAGATGGAGAAGCTATGGGTTATACACCCTTTGATTTTAAAATAATTAGTAAAGTGTTAAAAGTTATCATTAAATGAGAAAGAAAATATTATTATTTTGTAGTTTTTTAGCTATTTCTGTGGGAGCTTTTGCTCAAAATGCGCCTATTAAAAGTGTAGAAAACCCAGTTGAGTGGGTGAATACACTTATGGGAACAGATTCTGAGTACTTACTATCTAACGGAAACACATATCCAGCTGTTGCACTGCCTTGGGGCATGAATTTTTGGACTCCACAGACAGGAAAAATGGGTAATGGATGGGCTTATACGTACAATAGTTACAAAATAAGAGGTATAAAACAAACACACCAGCCTAGTCCTTGGATTAACGACTATGGACAGTTTTCAATTTTGCCTACAGTGGGCGAAAAAGTCTTTGATGAAGAGAAAAGAGCTAGTTGGTTCTCTCACAAAGCCGAAACTGCAACTCCTTATTACTATAACGTTTATCTAGCAGATTATGATGTGGTTGCTGAAATTACACCTACTGAAAGAGCTGCGCAATTTAGAGTAACTTATCCTGAAACAGATAGTGCTCGATTGGTGATAGATGCTTTTAATGGAGGTTCTTACATAAAAGTAGATAAAGAAAACAGACGTGTTGTAGGCTACACTACAAAAAATAGTGGAGGTGTGCCTGAAAACTTCAAAAACTGGTTCGTAATAGAACTTGATAAAGAATTTAGTGATGTTGATGTATGGTGTGATTCAACGTTATACTCAAATAAGACTGAGTTTGAAGGAAATCATGTTGGTGCGATAGTTAGCTTTAATACAAAACGTGGTGAAAAGGTGAATGCTCGTGTTGCATCGTCTTTTATTTCGCTTGAACAAGCTCAAATTTCTTTAGATAGAGAGTTAGGAGCTAACTGTTTTGAGCAAACGAAACAAGAGGGTTATGACATTTGGAATAAAGAGCTTAGTAGAGTGACAGTAAATGATGGTCAGTATGCGGATATTAAAGTTTTTTATTCTTCTCTTTATCGTCTGTTGCTTTTCCCTCGTAAGTTTTATGAAATTGACGAAAATGACAATATAATTCATTATAGTCCTTATAATGGTGAGGTTTTGCCAGGTTATATGTTTACGGATAATGGCTTTTGGGATACATTTAGAGCTGTTTTTCCTTTCTTCACTTTAGCATATCCTACGCTAACTTCACAGATAATGGAGGGTTTAGAAAACACTTACAAAGAGAGTGGTTGGTTGCCAGAATGGGCATCACCAGGTCACAGAGACTGTATGATAGGTTCAAATTCTTCGTCTATTATTGCTTCGGCGTATTTACATGCTGAGGGAGAGAAAAATTATGACGTAGAAAAGCTGTTTGAAGCTATGGTGCACAGTGGAGAGAACGAAGGTCCTCTTTCTTCAGTAGGTCGTAGAGGTGCTCCTTACTATAATGAGCTAGGTTATGTGCCTTATGATGTGAAAATTAGAGAAAATGTTGCTCGTACACTAGAATATGCTTATGCTGACTATGCAATTATGCGTCTAGCTGAAAAAATGGGTAAACCTAACGAAACTATAGACCTATATAAAAGTCGTTCACAGAATTATAAGAATGTGTTTGATAAAGAAACTTCTATGATGCGTGGACGTAATGAAAATGGAGAGTTTCAAAGTCCATTTAATCCGTTTAAGTGGGGAGATGCTTTCACTGAGGGTAACGCTTGGCACTACACATGGAGCGTTTTTCATGATATAGAAGGTTTGTCAACATTAATGGGAGGACGTGACAAAATGGCGAATATGTTAGATAGCATGTTTAGCGTTCCTCCAGTTTTTGACAATTCATACTATGGATTTACGATACACGAAATTCGAGAAATGCAGATTATGAATATGGGTAATTATGCACACGGAAATCAGCCTGTACAACATGCTATTTACCTTTACAATTACCTAAATCAGCCATGGAAAACACAACAACGTGTGAGAGAAGTGATGACTAAATTGTATAGTGCTGCGCCTGATGGTTATTGTGGAGATGAGGACAATGGTCAAACGTCTGCGTGGTTTGTGTTTAGTGCTATGGGATTCTATCCTGTGTGTCCAGTTGATGGAGAATATGTTATAGGGTCTCCGTTGTTTGGAGAGGTGAAGTTTGAACAAGAAAATGGTAATGTTTTTACTATTCTAGCAGAGAATAATTCACCAGAGAACGTTTATATTCAAAGTGTTACTTTAAATGGTGAGCCGTTTGACTTAACTTATTTGACACATAAACAAATTAATGAAGGCGGAGAGCTGAAATTTATAATGGGCAATGAGCCTAACTATAGTTGGGGTGTTGGTGCAGATTCTGTGCCAATGTCGATGACAAAATAGACTTAAAGATTAAAAGAAAACTAAGATAAATTATTAAAAAAACTAAAAACAACTTATTTATGAAACTTTCTAGTATTATTGTTAGCTGTTTTGCTGTTTCAGGAATTTTTGCATGCAGTGCTCCTGCTGAAAAAGTTGCTGAAAAGGTAGATTACACGCAATTTGTTAATCCATTTATTGGTACTGACGGCCCAGGTAACACTTACCCAGGTGCACAAGTTCCATTTGGTATGGTACAACTTAGCCCTGATAACGGTATTGGCGGCTGGGACAGAATCGCAGGATATTTCTATCCAGATTCAACTATTGGCTCGTTTAGTATGACTCACTTGAGTGGTACTGGTGCTGGTGACTTATATGACTTAGCATTTATGCCAGTTATGAACCCTTACAAAGATGGTAGAGTAGAAGCTGCTAAGAATGGTGGTAAGGTGAAAAGTGCTACAGATGGACAAATTGGAGTTTATTCGACTTTCTCTCATGATGACGAATCTGCTACAGCTGGATATTACTCTGTTTTATTAAAAGATTATAACATCTTTGTTGAACTTACTGCTACAGAAAGATGTGGTATGCAACGTTACACTTTCAAAGATGCAGGTGAAGCTACAGTGTTCTTTGATCTTAACCGTGCTTTGAACTGGGACTTCACAATGGATACAAAAATGGAGGTTATTGACTCTGTAACAATTTCTGGTTATCGTTTCTCTAGAGGTTGGGCTAACGACCAAAGATTATACTATGTAGCGAAATTCTCTAAACCTTTTGATTTTGAGAAAATCACTGATAGACAAATTAAGCTAAAAGGTCAAGATGTTGGTGTTGGTATCGCTGCTAAACTAAACTATGATGTTACGGCTGGTGAACAAATCATTGTGAAATGTGCAATTTCTGCTGTAAGTGAGGCTAATGCTTTAGAAAACTTAAATGCTGAGATGACAGAGTGGGATTTTGAAGCTGTTAGAACTAATGCAAAAGACACTTGGAATAAAGAATTATCTAAAATTGAGATTGAATCTAATGACTTTGACCAAAAAACTATCTTCTATACAGCTATGTACCAAAGCATGTTAGCACCTACTGTATATCAAGATGTTAATGGTGAATATCTAGGCGCTGATTTAGAAGTTCACAAAGCTGACGGGTTCACAAACTATACACGTTTCTCATTGTGGGATACTTATCGTGCTGCTCACCCTCTTTACACTATCACTCAAACAGATAGAGTAAATGACATGGTTAAATCTTTCCTTGTATTCTATAAACAACACGGCAGATTGCCAGTTTGGAACTTCCAAGGTCAAGAAACAGACATGATGATTGCTTATCACTCAGTTCCTGTGATTGTTGACGCTTATTTAAAAGGTATTGGCAATTTTGATGCTGAAGAAGCTCTTGCAGCATGTGTTGGTACTGCAAACTTTGACAGCTACAGAGGCATAGGTGACTACAAAAAATTAGGTTATATGCCTACTACAGAGCATGAAAGTGTTTCTAAAACTTTAGAATATGCTTATGATGATTTCTGTATCGCTAGAATGGCTGAAAAAATGGGCAAAAAAGAAATTGCTGACGAATTCTATAAACGTTCTCAGTATTATCGTGGTAACTTCAACCCTGAATCTTTATGGTTTGAGCCACGTGACGAAAAAGGTAACTGGCTAGGTAACTTCGACCCAGACGCTTACACAAAACACTTCACAGAAAGTAATGCTTGGCACTATTTCTTCTATGTTCCTCAAGATGTTGAAGGTTTAAAAGAAATTATGGGTGGCGAAGAAGTGTTTAGAACAAGACTTGATGATATGTTTACAAAAGGTCCTCACGCTGACGAAGAACTTCCTATCTTCTCTACAGGTATGATTGGTCAATATGCACATGGTAACGAGCCTTCGCACCACGTTGCTTACCTTTATAACTGGACTAGCGAGCCATGGAAAACACAAAAATATGTACGTGAAATCACTACTACACAATATGCTAACAAACCTTTCGGTCACTGTGGTAATGAAGACTGTGGTCAAATGTCGTCTTGGTACATCTTTAGCTCACTAGGTTTCTATCCTGTAGATCCTGTAGCTGGAGCTTATGACTTAGGTAGCCCATTGTTTAGCTATGCGAAGATAAATCTTCCTAATTCTAAAACATTTGTTGTAGAAGCTGAGAACAATTCGCCTGAAAACATGTATGTTAAATCTGTTACACTTAACGGTCAACCTTTAGAGGGTTTAACTATCAAACATTCAGATATTATGGCAGGTGGTGTTCTTAAATTCGTTATGACAAACGAGCCTGTTAAGTAATTCATATAAATTGATAAGTGCCAGAAGATTCTTCTCTGGCACTTTTAATCATTATAAAATTTTTATAATTATGAAAAAAATAATTTTAGGGTTAACAACACTTACTTTAGCCGTTAGTGCATGTCAAGCTCCTACAGCAAAAGTAGAGGAAAGTGTTCCTTTTACGTCTTTTGTTGATCCGTATATCGGAACAGATTATCATGGTCACGTTTTTTTAGGTGCGAATGTGCCTTTTGGAGGTGTTCATCTAGGGCCAGTTAATATCACTTTCGGATGGGACTGGACTTCGGGTTATCACTATTCTGACTCTACAGTTATCGGTTTTTCACACACTCGTTTGAGTGGAACTGGTATCGGTGACCTTAGTGACGTTGTTTTTATGCCTACAGTTGGAGAAACTCCAATGTTTAAGGGAACAACAGAAAATCAAGCTAGTGGATATTTGTCAACTTTCGATCGTGAGAATGAAAAAGTAGCTCCTGGATACTATTCAGTGCTTCTAGACAAGTATAATATTGGTGTTGAGCTTACTACAACAGAGCGTGGAGCTGTACATAAATATAAATATCCTGCAAACTCTGAAAATGTGACTATTATTGTCGATTTAGAGAGCGGAAATGGATGGGACAAACCAACAAGTTGTTATTTGAAACAAATTGGAGATAACAAAATCGAAGGTCACCGTCTTTCAACAGGCTGGGCAAAAGACCAACGTGTATTTTTCGTTACAGAATTTTCTGAACCTATCGAAAGCATAGAATATCACAATGAAAAAGGCAAAATCGAAGGTAAAGATGAGTCAGAACGTCTGAAAGCATTTATCCGTTTCAAAAATGCTGGTGCTGAGGGCAAAGAAATCGTTTCTCGTGTAGCGTTATCACCA
>JAWXTO010000074.1:0-8601 GCA_044433545.1 Rikenellaceae bacterium | reverse complement strand
CCGTTTTTAAGGTTTTTAGCGAAAATAAAGGTATTTTATCTAAAATATTTTGCTTTAACTATCTAGGAGTCACCGATGTATTAGTTTCGGGCATCACCCACTCTAATATAAGGGTCTGCGACCCTGCTAAATAACAAAATATAGAGACAAGAGGAAGAAAAGTTTCATTGTTGAAACTAGCTTCTGCTTGTCTCTATTTTTTGTGTGGCATGGCTTAGCTCGTGAGAGCTGAAAATTACTTTTGTTTTATAATCTTATATTTTGTAATCTACTTTTTTGAGAAAAAGTAGCAAAAAACTTTGCGCAGGTCGCTTTTTTACGCTAAAAATTACAGATCTGAGCTAAAAATCAAGAACTCGCTTGTTGCTTTATGTTAGCTTCGCACAAAGTTTCCTCTGTGCTCAGACACTTGATTTTTTTAACGCTCAAATCCGTAATTTTTTTAACGCTAAAGCTCATGCGCAGGGTGTTAAGTTGAGGACATCGTCCTTTTTATTAGATTATATAGTCTGAAAAAGAGTCTGTGACCCTGATATTTTGCCTCCCTGTGGGGTATTAGACCATATAATCTATTAAAAGGGTCTGCGACCCCCTAGAAGCGATTCATTGCGTCTTGGCCTGCTGAGTTGCCTTTGTATTTGCTCTTTGCAGAGTTGAAGTTGTATCGGATATTTATCGAAGCAACTCGTGAGTCATATTTTTGACTTTGTTTAAGTGTTACTTTGGGTAAAGTTAATGAAGCGAAATTGCCAGCACTATTAAGTATGTCTGAAACGCCTAGCTTAACTTGTAGTGCTTTGTTGAAAAAGTGTTTTGATATGCCAAAACCTAAATTGTAAGTGGCTTTGTTGCAGTAGCCAGCTTGGTAACAGCCTTTACTTTGAAAAGCGAAGTCAAGGTTTACCATGAAATCATTAGGCAACTCAAAAGTGTTGTTCAGTGACGAGAAAAATAAAGGTATCTCAAGGTTTTCAATCATCTCTAGTTCCTCGACATCTATTTTATCTTTAGTAACTCCTCCACTAATTTCAGGATTCCATATACCAATTTTTGGAGAGTATGAAATGTTAGCCATAATGCTAGGAAGTTTGTCAATGTTAGTGTTGCTTATAACAGTAACTTTAGAGTCATTTTCATAACTGTCAGCCCAGTATATAATAGCGTCTTTTGAGTTTGTATAACTTATAGATGCTTGAACCTTTTTCCATATTGCTACGGCAGAAAGGGTCTTTTTAATCGTAGGATTAAGATAAGGATTACCAGTTTGAAGTGTCATACTGTTACCATAATAATAGCTATTGCTAAGTTGAGAATATGTAGGTCTTACAACTTTAGACGTGTAACTTAATAGGGTAGTCACCTTGCCAAAAGTGTTAGAGTATGTTGCTGAGGGAAACCACTGTTTGTAGGTACGGCTCATTTCGTCGTTTCTTACGTCATCAGTGATATAGTCATAGCTTGCATCTTCAAATCGCATTCCTAAATTAAAGTTACCGATTTTTGTAGCAAATTGATACTCTGCGAAAAGAGCAAGGTTGGTCTCGTCAATGTCTACTTTCGAGCTGTATTCAGGCAACTGTTCGTTTACATAGTCTGCAAGACGGTCAATTATTACATATTCGCTGCCTATGCTTAAATTTCCCTTCCAGATAGGGTAAGAAAGAATCAATTTTGCTGCCCACAGAGAGTTTTTGACGTTGTTATAACTGTTTATTAGAGTTGATGAACCAGTAGCGTCGCTAACCTCGTCATTGTCTGTAAATGATTTATAGTGGCTATGTGTGTAGTCTGTGTTAAAATCTATGGATAGTTTTTTGACTGTACCAGTGTAATAAAGGTTCGCTTGTGAGCTAGGTCTCATAACTTCAATAGTGTATGAATTGTTAACCCAACTGTCATAAAAATCACCGTCAGTGTATACGTTACTTGACATTGAAAAATCTGTAATTACATCTCTTGGGGATGTTTGTATGTCATATCTAAAACCTACGTTGTGATTTTTGTTTATCTCATAAGCAGCGCCTACAGTAGCGCGTTTAAACGATTATAGCTCAATTTAACATTTTGGTAACTCTCTAAGCTCCATAGCGTGTCCACTGAAATAGACTGTAATAAATCGCCTTTCGAAAAATTTGATATGTCATTGTAAGTTATGTTCGCAAACACATCTAACCCTCCTTTGCGATAGTTGGTTTTAATTTGATTTAAGAATTTGTCAAAATTGTTATCTCCCCATGTTTTATAAGTTGAGCTGGTGTTGAAACTAAAGCTATCGCCTTGTTTTTTGATGGTTGTGATTTTAATTACTGCTAGAACTGAGGCATCATAACGTGCCCCAGGTGTTGAAATAACTTCAATATTTGCTATGTCTTTTGAATTTATTGTTTCTATATCGCTAGCATCACGAACTTGTCGGTTGTTGACGTAAATTACTGCTTCGCCACGTCCAAATACTTCAAAAGTGCCGTCGTCGCCTGTTAACATAGGTATGCGCTTCAATACGTCATTAGCAGAGCCCATTTCACTAAGTACTGTGTTTTCAACGCTTGTTTGTATGCCACCACTTTGAGTGATTGTCGAAATCGGTCGTGAGCCTTCAATGAGAACCTCGTTAACTTGAAGGGCGTTTTCTTCTAATATTATCGTTTGTTTGTCTGAGGCAGGCACATAAATAGGTTTGTATCCAACATAGGCTATGTGAAGCAAATAATTTTCGGTTGTTGTGCTCGGAACTAGTGTCGAAAATTTGCCCTCTAAGTCAGTAATAGTATAATTCACTTGTGTTGTGTCTGGCAGTGAATATAAGACTACAGTGGCATAGCTTATTAAACTGTCAGCAGTGGATTTTACCGTGCCTGAAATTGTTGTCTGAGCAAAAGATGCGTGACAACAAACAGCTAGTGTAAGTGCTAATAATAATTTTTTCATAATTTCAAATTTATCTAGTTTTCTTCATAAGTAGTACTACAAATTTAGACAAATAAATTTAATATACAACTGTTTTTTTTTGTTATTAATTATTTATTTAGTCATAAATGGCTATGTGTTTGAAAACCAGTGTATTTTTGCCTGTGGCTATTTTAGCTTTAAAATAATGATTACGGGATTGTCTTCATCGGTTAGCTCTGGCATTGCTTCTTTAAATTCTGCGGCTTCAACAATGCAATATACTCTGTCTTGATCGAAGAATTTTGGCCATACATTAATTGTAGCATCATTTATTTTTAGTGGAGAGCCAGGATGTCCTGTTCTTGTCGTAAAATCAACTAAACTTCGTGAAATTGGCGCACCTTCAGATATAGACCAGATGTCGAAAAATGCCTTTTTGTTATAATAGTATTGCATAAAGGCGTAATTACCACAAAATCTGCTGTAAAATCCTGTGATGTAGTTGTCATCGTTTTCAAAATATGCCTTTGATGCAGCAATTTTGTGTGGCATTTTAAGAAATCCTTGATTTAATACTATGGCTGGATTTGCTGAGTCTTTAGTGATGTGGTATATAGTGTCACCAAAGGTTCGCATATAGTAACAGTTGTTGTTGGATGTGAACAAATCATCCATAAATGTCATAGCATATTTAGTAGTGTCAGTTTCAAATAGCTGTTTTAAAGGCTTATTATTAGAATCATAAATTGTTAGGTTATATTTGTCTTCGTTTTTAATGCTTTTATATATTAGATAATGACTGTCATCTATATACTCTCTTATTCCAGAACGATTTTGGTCTATTTCTTTGATGTAGTTGCCACGATAGTCATACTTTCTGACTAAATTAGTTCGAAAATCATAAAGTAAAATATTTTTGTCATAGTCTTCTCTGATGTTGAGAATTGATAAATATTCTCCGTGACCTTTCCCAGATTTATTAAATGTAGAAATAGCTTTATTGGTGTTCTTGTCGATTGTGTAAACTGTGTTTTTGTAAGACAAAACAATTGTGTTGTCTTGAACTAGCTGAATTTTAGCGTCAGCAGACATTAATGTCGAGTCGGTAGTTTCAATAGGTATGACCTTTTCGATGTCAAAAATGTCGTTAAAAGTTATTTCTTTGACTCCGCTAGAAATGTTTTTGGCTAAATCTAATGTGAAAATCTCGTTAGAGTTGTTGTTGTTGTTGCAGCTGTAGCAACATGCGATTAGTGTAAGGGCTGATAGTGATTTCAGCCCTGTGATTAGTGTTTTCATGATTGTAGTTTTGTGATTGTGGTTTTGTGATTGTAGTTTTTATTTTGAGTTTTTGTTTACTTCAATATCTTCGATAACAACGTCAGCAGTCGTTTTCCCATTTTTATTGGTGCTAGTTTTTTCGATTTTAATTGAAGTGTCAGTGACTTCGATGTTTGTCTGTTCATTTGTGACTTCAACGTTCACTTGTTTATTATTAGGTTCTACTTTCTTCTTTTTATTCTCCTTTTCTTCCTCTTTTTGAGGTTTTACAGGATTTCTAAATACACCATTCTTTTTTATGTTTTTATTGAAGATGATTTCACAGTTTTCTGGACAATAGAACGTATAGTAAAGATTTTGTTTTTTGTATATGCTATTTGTCATCATGAATCCTGTTGTGATATATAAAGTGTCACCTACGATTTTGTAAGGCGCATCAAATTCTTCTAACATCTCTTCAGATTCATAAAAACTATTTGCTTCTAGTGATTTTGTCATAACAACATTAAATGTTGAATCGGCACATTTCTCAAAAAAGTACATTGCTTTTTTATGAAACATTTTGTCGATTTTGTTGTGAGTGTCTGCACCGTCATCAAGCACCTTGACATACAGTTTCTTAATTTCGTTATTTGTGTATATTGTCGTAGGTTCAGTGTTTAGATATTCGACATTGATACTGTTGATTATAAAACCTGTGACTGTATAGGCTGCTGTAAGTATCCAAACTAATATTAAACTAGCCCATACGACTCTTTTTATCTTGACAACTAAGAATGAACCTACATAGATTAACACCATAATTACAAGTGGAATCGTAATGGTTGTTATTGCGCTGATAAAGCTGCTGATAGTGTTCCATTCAAAAATTAAAGCTAATTTGTCAGGATTGCTAAATGCACCAACAAGGACTGTTATGATAAGTATGAAGCCTATGAGAATCACAAATCCAATAATGGTTGTAATGGTGTATATGACAAACTTAAAGATGCGTAAAAGAATTTGTAACACTCTGTCTGAAATCGACGTGTTTTTATCTTCAGAATCTTTTGTCGTGTATTTGTTATTTATAGCATTGACATTTATGTCTCCGCCTTCCATTTCAAGTTTTTGTATGACAGTTTTTGCTCTAGGTATGATAATCCATAGAATTATATATGTTAATGTTATATATGAAGGCATACTATTGTTAGAACTATTCATACATATTATAAATAAAGCTAATAATGCGAGTCTTGGCAAGATTGGGCTAATCTTAAAATAGGCTGAAATACCATTTAACACGCCTCCAATTATAGCACCGTCTTTTTTGCGATATAATTTGCGTTTTACTTTTGGAGTTTCAGTTTTAGGCTGTTCATCTTGAGGTTCTTGGCTGTCGTCAGTCTCAGGATAGCCCATTTGAGATATAACCTTTTCTATGTCTTCTATTACTATTGTTGAGGTGATGTCTTTTTTGTCAGCCATGATAATTTCAGCGATGCGGGCTTCAATATCACTAATTATTTCTTTTCCTTCGTCACCTTTGTTTGCAAAAGTAGCCTCTATAGAGTTTGTATATTCGCATAAAATGTTATATGCGTCTTTTTCTATTGTGAATGATATGCCTGATAGACTTATGTTTATAACTTCTTTCATAGTGTCAGATTTTAGTAGTTGTTTTGCTCTTGGTTGATTTGTTCTGGACTGTTTTGTTCGTTATTGTTTTGTCTTATCTGAGATATTTGTGACACTAACGAGTTCCATGTTTCGTCAAGCTTGTGCAGAGCAATCCATCCATCTCGTGTAAGGGTGTAATATTTTCGTGGCGGACCTTGAGGAGATTCTTCCCATCTGTATGATAGCAAACCTTGATTTTTTTGACGTGTGAGAATGGGGTAGAGCGTACCCTCGACTACTATCATATTTGATGATTTAAGCTCGGACAGAATTTCTGATGTGTAGCAGTCAGATCGTGATAGAATTGCTAAAATGCAGTATTCTAACACACCTTTCCTCATTTGAGCTTGTATGTTGTCTGCTTGATTATTTTTATTTAACATGATATTGCGTTTTTTTGTCGTTGTTGCGAATGTGAAAGAATAAATTTTAATCTATTTTTAATATAATCGTATATTAGTGTGGTAGTTTGAATAAAATTTATTAACTTTGTGGTGAGTTTTGTGATTGTAGTTCCTTTGTTTGCAATGTTCAACTTATACCTCGTATAAGGAACATTTCGGACAAGGGGCTACTTTTTTTTGTCCGATTATGAATTCTGTTCTCTTACTTCATAATATTAAGAATTAGTTGATGATTGTTTGTTTTTACCTTCTTTATTCTATAGTGCCATTTTTCATACCTGTCAAAATTTCTAAATCTAAAGGTGTTTTAGCTGCTGGGATTACTATCCATAGGATAAAGTATGCTAAAACCCCAGAACCGCCGAAAATAGCCGCTAAAATGAATAATATCTTGAATAGAGTAGGGTCTACTTTTAGATATAATGAGATTGCGTAACATACTCCGCCTATTGTGCGGTTTTCAGGGTCTCTTAATATCTTACGTTTTAATTCTGCACGTGAGAATGAAGATGAGTGTCTGTTAAATGAATCGTCTCCGAAAATTTCTGGAGAGCCAATGACTCTTATGATTTCTCTTACCATGCCAATATTGACAACTCTAACTGATGATGCGCCCATTTGTATAAATAGCTCAGAAACACGAGCTTCTATGTCTTTGATAGTCTCTGTAGACACTTGAGATTCTTTAAGTCTCGCCTCAATAGCGTCTAAATATGTTTTTAATAGGTCGTAAGCGTCATTGTCTATGACAAAGATAGAATCTAGGATGTTTACTGTAAGTGTCGTTTTCATATTCTTGTGATTTTGTGATTGTTTGTAATGCCTACTATTTGTATATTGCAAATATATATACTTTTTTAGTACTATGCAATACCAAGTACATGAAAAATAAAAATATATTTTACTGAATTTTGTGTAATTTTGGGTTAAGTGACTGTTGAATAGTGGTTTGTGTAAAATGTGGTAAGTTAAATATTTTGCAAAAAAAAGTCCACTATTTAAGTGGACTTCTATAAAACAGCATTTTATACTATTTTTTTGACTCTTCGATAGAAACTTTTCTAAATTCTTTAAGAAGTTTAGATAATTCTAAAGCAGATTTTCTAGCACGTGTACCAGCTGCTTTGTTTCCTTTCTCAGCTTGAAGGCTTGAATCTTTTTGGAATGATTCAATTTCGCCTTGGATTTTTGTAAGTAATTCTTGCATTTTAATTAGATTTTAATTAGTATATATTTTTCGTAAAATTAATTTGACAAGCAAGTGTAACTGTATTGTTTTACAGCTATTTTTAGTCTTAACGAAAGCAAAAGTAACAGAAAAAAAATAAAATCCAAAGAAAATAACCTTTTTTATATATATTTGCGTAATAGATATTTACGTTTTTTGATAAAAAAACGTTATTATATTATGTGCAAATGCGGTTTTTGTGAAAAAATGCAGATTGTTATTTTTTTTAGATTAATAATTAAAAATTTATAAAATTGTATGAAATTGGGGGTTAAGAGTAGAGAAATAGTTAGGTATGCAATTGTAGGATTTTTGGCTACAGGAATACATTATCTAATGTATTTTTTGGTTAAAATGTTTTTGTCTCCAAATTTGTCTTACAGCATAGGTTTTTTTATTGCACTTGTTTTTAATTATTTTGCATCGTCACTTTTCACGTTTACAACGACTTTATCATTTAAAAAATTCTTAGGTTTTTGTTTGAGCCATCTCGTAAATTACATAATACATGTAGTCATGTTAGACCTTGTTTTAAGATTTGGGGTCAATGAAAACATAGCCCCGCTGCCTGTCTTTGCAGTGGCAATTCCTATAAACTTTATTTTAGTGAGATTTTTCTTGAAAAGGGGAGAGAGTGACTAATAAGGTATAATGCTAAAAAAGGAGTAATTCACATTGAATTACTCCTTTTTATATAGGTTGTTTTATCTTATTTTAGCTATTTTTTAGCAGGTTTAGATTCAACTGTAGGTTTTTCTGTTTCAGCTGGTTGAGCTTCTGTTTTAGGAGCTGGAACTGTTTTTTTAGCAACTGGTTTCTTAGAATCTAAGAACTTCACAACAGCATATTTAGCAGCAGCGATAGTTTCACGGTTTACTTTCTCAATAACGTTGCCACGAGAAAGATCATCGCTGTTAACATATCCTTCCATGATAAGAAGTTGAGCAATCATGTTGTTGATATTTGTTTCTTCGCTGTAACCGTTAGCAATGTATAACTTAGGTATGCGAGCTGCAAATTCTTCAGCAAATTCTGCGTAGTTAGGGAAGCTCATAAGCTCTTCAAAAGTTTCTGAGAAGCTGCTAAGTTCGATATTAAGGTTAGGAGAGATAATCAAAGGGCTAAACTCTTTGCTTGGCT
>JAWXTO010000073.1:0-8695 GCA_044433545.1 Rikenellaceae bacterium | reverse complement strand
TTTAGGGGTAGATATCTTTGAAGAATAGTTTTTTAGAGCAAATAATGCGATAAAAGGCTATGAAATAATAAAAAAGTCATTAATGTTTGATGAAAACTTGTTTTTTTTGAAGCATTAATGACTTTTTTTTGTTTTTTTTATTTGTAAACTTTATTTTATGTACTTTTTGTGTAAGGTATTGGTAGTTAGTGACTTGTTGATTTTGTAGCATTTTTAGCAAAATAAATAATGCTTTTTTTTACTAAATCTTGTTTTTTTTTAATAAAAAAATGTATTATCTTTAAAGACAATTACAGGAAAATATTCTGAATTTAAATGAATAAAGTACTTATTATCATACTTTAATTGCAATGTTAAAAGATTTGACACTAACGGATCATCTGAAAAAGTATTTTGGGTTTTCTCATTTTAAAGGAAATCAAGAACAAATTATCTTAAATTTAATTGAAGGTAATGACACTTTTGTATTAATGCCTACAGGAGGCGGCAAATCCTTATGCTTTCAACTTCCAGCCATGATTATGGATGGAGTCGCTATTGTTATATCTCCGCTTATTGCCTTAATGAAGAACCAAGTTGACGCAATGCGTACATTCTCTATGGATGACGGCATCGCACACTTTATAAATTCTTCATTAAATAAATCTGCGATAACAAAAGTTAAAAAAGATGTGCTTAGTGGCAAAACAAAATTGTTATATTTTGCCCCAGAGTCTTTAACCAAAGAAGAGAACATCGAATTTCTAAGAAGTATCAAAATTTCATTTTATGCAATTGACGAAGCGCATTGTATCTCAGAATGGGGACATGATTTCCGTCCTGAATATCGCCGTATTCGTCCAATTATTACAGACATTCATCCTGCTCCAATAATTGCACTTACTGCTACAGCTACACCTAAAGTTCAGCTTGACATTCAAAAGAATTTGGGCATGGGCGATGCAAAAGTGTTTAGAACTTCATTTAATAGAGAGAACTTATATTATGAAGTGCGTTCAAAGAACAATGCTTCAAAAGATATTATCAAATTCATTAAACAAAACGAGGGCAAATCTGGCATCATCTACTGTCTATCTCGTAAAAAGGTTGAAGAGATAGCTAATTTATTGATAGTTAACAAGATTAATGCTTTGCCGTATCATGCTGGTATGGATGCTAACACACGTGCCGAAAATCAAGATAAATTCTTGATGGAAGATGTTGACGTTATCGTTGCGACGATAGCTTTTGGTATGGGCATAGACAAACCTGACGTTAGATACGTAATTCATTATGATATTCCTAAATCTTTAGAAGGATATTACCAAGAAACAGGCCGTGCGGGTCGTGATGGAGGTGAAGGACAGTGTATAACTTTCTATAATAACAAAGACATTCAAAAATTAGAGAAATTTATGCAAGGAAAACCAGTTTCTGAGCAAGAAATTGGTAAACAATTGCTTTTAGAGACTGTTTCTTATGCTGAATCTTCAATTTGTAGACGTAAAACACTGTTACACTATTTTGGTGAAGAATATAAAACTGCAAATTGTGGAGCGTGTGATAACTGCTTAAATCCTAAGCCTAAATTTGAGGCTAAAGATGATATGATATTGGTTTTAGAGCTTCTGCGCACAGTTGGGGATAAGTTTAAATCTGACCATATTATCGACATCCTTGTTGGTCGTCGTAAAGAGATTGTAAAATCATATAATCACGATAAATTAGAATATTTTGGTGTTGGTGAAGAGCAAAATCCTCGTCATTGGAATTCTATAATTCGTGGAGGGTTGATAAATAAGTTCATAGATAAAGAAATTGAAAACTATGGGCTTTTGCATATCACGCCTTTAGGTGAAGAATATATCGAAAAACCTTATTCTATTACTTTGAGTAAGGATAATGAATATGAAGAAGCGAATGATGAGGGACTTATCGGAGGAAAGTCATCACGAGAAAGTGGTGCAGCAGATGAGACTTTATTCTTGATGCTTAAAGATTTACGTAAGAAAATTTCCAAAAAGTTAAACCTTCCTCCTTTTGTGGTGTTCCAAGACCCATCGTTAGAGGATATGGCTACACAATATCCTATTACTATGGAAGAAATGCCTAATATAACAGGCGTAGGAGTTGGCAAAACACGTAAATTTGGTGCTGAATTCGTAAAACTTATTAAGCAATATGTTGAGGATAACGAAATTGACCGTCCTCAAGATATGGTGGTTAAGAGTGTAATAAATAAGAGTGTAAATAAGGTATATATCATTAAATCTATTGATAAAAAAATGGAATTTGAGGATATAGCTGATGGTATAGGTTTGTCTATGAGTGATTTGTTGACAGAAATTGAGGCAATTGTTTACTCAGGAACAAAACTAAATATCGAATATTACATAGAAATGGCGATTGATGAAGACAAAATAGATGATATTTTCTGTTATTTTAAAGAAGATGCTGAAAATGACTCTATTGATGCTGCACAAGACGAACTAGGAACAGATTACACAGAAGAGGAAATTAGACTTGTGAGAATCAAGTTCTTAAACGACTTAGGCAACTAAAAGTTCTAAATGGATAGGGATAGTTTTGTCCTATTGCCGTTAAATTAGCTTATAAACAGAGGGATATGTGAATTTATCCCTCAAAATAAATTATATAAATTGTACGTAAAACCGAAAAAACAACTAGGTCAGCACTTTTTGACCGACATGGGCATCTCTCAACAGATTTGCAATTCATTAACAGCCTTTAGAACTCCAAAAACCCTAGAAGTAGGTCCAGGAACAGGGGTTTTGACACAATTTCTGCTACAACGTAAAGACATCGAACTTTGGGCAGCAGAAGTAGATAAAGAGAGTATCGTTTACTTAAATAACAAATTTCCAGAGCTTACGCCTAATCTTATAGATGGTGACTTCTTGAAATTGCCACTAGACGAGATGTTTAGTGGTGGGGTTAACATTATTGGAAACTTTCCGTATAATATTTCTTCTCAAATTTACTTCAAAATCCTTGAACACAAAGAGTTAGTTTCTGAATGTGTCGGCATGATACAAAAAGAGGTTGCTGTGCGACTTGCAGAGCCTCCAGGAAAGAAAGATTATGGCATTTTAAGTGTGTTTTTACAGGCTTATTATGATATAGAATATTTGTTTACTGTTGGTCCAGAGGTTTTTAACCCTCCACCAAAGGTGCAAAGTGCAGTTATTAGAATTACACGTAACAAACGTGAAAAATTGAATTGTGACGAGAAATTATTCTATAAAGTTGTTAAAGGAACGTTCAATCAGCGTCGCAAAACAATAAGAAATTCGCTAAAAGCGGCGTTTCCAGCTATTACTGGTGAGCATGAATTCTTTACACTACGCCCAGAAAGGTTAGGAGTCGACGATTTTGTAGAATTGACAAATTTCGTAGAAAATGAGTTGCAAAATAATCAATAGAAAGTCTGTTTTACTGTGTATTTTCTGCCTTTTTGTAGTTTCTAGCTATTCACAAAGCCTATTGTTAAGCCAAGAAACTTTTAATTTTGGCGATTTAATGCTTAATGAGAAAAAGGACGTTAGTTTGTGTGTGAAAAATGTATCAGATGTTCCTTTGGTTATTAAAGATGCAAATGTGGCGTGTAAATGCACTAAAATTAACTATTCAAAACGTCCGATTATGCCAAATGACAGCACGTTTTTAAAGATTACGTTTGATGCAAAAGAGCTTGGAGCGTTTTATAAAAAAGTAGTGCTTATTCATACAGGAGAAGAGGCAAGTAGCACAATAATTCTGAGAGGAACTATAATAGAATAACAAAACATAAAGACCTAACTAACACTCAGTTAGTTAGGTCTTTATGTTTTGTTTCAGAGGATAGGGGAAAGCGAATATAGGGTGAAATTTTGGGATTTTTTTCGTAAAAGTTACTTGGTTAAAAATCAGATGTATAGAAAAATTTGGTTTTCTTGTTATTTTTGTATACCTTTGGAAATCACGGTGTTTAATATGGGGGGTGTAACATTAATTATTTACATATCATTGTTGTATTAGCTTTGGCTATCACCCAAAATTATTCACTATAATTAACTAACTAACTAAATTTATTATGAAGAAATTATTTATTATTGCAACAGCTCTTTTAACCACTTTCTCTTGTGGTACAAGTTATGAATCAAATAAATCTATAGGTGAAATTCCTTATGTTTATGCGTGGGCAGAAAATGAAATTAATCAACTGTCTGAAGATTTTAATAATGACAAGATTAGCCATGAGAAGTTCACAGCAAAGGTGACTCAAGTTGAAACTACACTTGCAGAAGACTTACAAAAGGCCTTTGAAAAAGTAAAAGGAAATGATGTATTCTTAAACTGGGCAAATGGATTTGAAGGAAAAAATATTGAAATTAGCAGTGCTAAAGTAACCGATTTTAATGTCTCAAGTGGAGCTATAACAGTAAATGTGATGTTCAAGGCCACTAAAGACCACGTTGTTGGTAAAGATGTGTTCAGATACCTTGTCATATTAGAGGGAGGAAAAGCCGTAATGGAGTTAGGTTTTAACCCTTATACAAACGCTCTTATAGTGTCAAACTCAGCAATCCCTTATGGCAAAGAGATTAAAGCAGGAGAATACACTTGTGAAAATGGTACAAACTTGATGCTTTACCCTAAATCATACGATTTGTCAAATTTCTCAATGATTATGGTTGTGAATAGATAAATCTTATAGGGCGATTCACAATATCTTCAATTTGCGAATCGCCCTTATCATGACAGTTTAAAGTTTGCTAGCTAAAAAATTATATCTATCTATATCATTAATTTCTATTCTTCTATTTTTACCCATACATAAGAATTCAGTATCAATATCAATCCCTAAATATCTACGTTTAAGTAAGTTTGCTGCAATCCCAGTTGTACTACTACCTGCAAATGGATCTAATATCCAATCACCATTTTTTGTGGATGCTTGTATTATTCGTGCTAATAAAGGCAAAGGTTTTTGTGTAGGGTGTTTGCCACAACTTTTTTCCCAAGTAGCAATAGCAGGTAGGTTCCAAACATCTTTCATTTGTTTATTTCCATTTATCGCTTTCATTAGTTCGTAGTTATAATAATGAGGCGTTTTCTTGCATTTTCTCGCCCATATTATAAATTCTGTAGAGTGAGTAAAACACCTGCAAGACAAATTAGGAGGAGGATTTGTTTTAGCCCATGTGACAACATTTAGAATTTTAAAATCCTGTTCAATAAGAATATTTGCTACTTGGAATATATTATGATATGTGCCACTAATCCAAATTGTCCCGTTGTCTAGTAGCTTTTCTCTACACTCTTTTATCCAATTATAATTGAATAAATAGTCATTTTCTATACCTCTAGACTTATCCCATTCTCCTTTATTAACACTTGCCATCTTCCCATTTTGCACGGTAAATCCACCATTTGATAAAAAATAGGGAGGGTCTGCAAAAATCATATTAAACTTAAAATCTATGCCTTTTAACAGTTCAACACAATCACCTAATAATAAAGTAAAGTCTTTATTTTCTGATTTGAAATATGGCGTCATAACTTTTTGTAGGAATGAGATTATTTTTTTATTTTTAGAATAAATTCGTTGATAGTTTTTAGATTATATACACTTGGAATGGTATTAAATGCTTCTTCGAGTTTGTTTTTAGCACTATGCCATCCTTGTCCGTCAGTAATCCATACGAATTCATACTTATAGTAACTATTTATTTTTGGAGCAATGTCGGTATATGCCCTAGCAGTCTCATTAAGTTTAGAACCTCCCCCGTTATAGTAATTTGTTTCAATGAAATAGGTTTTGTTGCCCGTTTCTATTACAAAGTCAAAACGCTTTAAATCTTCACCAAGGCATGATAATTCTTTGAAATCTGCGCTAGAAACTTGCTTTCTATAAACTATACCGTTATCATCAAAAGTTTTAGCTACGCAATTTTCCATAATAGTACCACCTCTATTTTTTCTAGCATTTGTATCTAAACCTACTTCTATTCCAAAAACATAATCAACAAGGTTTGTAACCTTCTTAGATTTAAATATATCTTCAAGACCTGTTTCTTTGATATACTTACAAATACCTTCAACTGTGGTGAAATAATCATTTATTCCAATAGTTGTAGTTTTATCAAGAATACTTTTATTGTCCCTAACAGCAACTAAAATACCTAATACAGAAAATGCTTTATGATTTTCTGTAAATATTTCATTTATTGCAATATCTAAATCATCTCTACCAAGTAAATGATTTAATTGACAAAGTTTTAATGAGATTTTATTTACATTATTTGTAACTTTATCAAAATCTGTAAGAGATTCAAGTGTAGAGTTAGTTTGGCTTAACTGACTCATAAATAAATCAAAGCGCTCCTTCATAGTTTAGAGATTTGGGGGTTGTATTTGAAACTAATAATTCTGAAATTTTTCCTCGTTTAGTAGCGTTAGAATTTATCATACGAGATGCATTAATACGCTTTATGTTAAAATTTTTATATAAATTATCAAAAAAATTGTCTGTTGGATCTGAATTCTTCAAGTCCGAATTGCTAAGCAAAAATGTATATCCCAATTGGGTTACTTTTTCACAAAAAGATCCTAATCTAAGCTGATCTTTATCACCAAAATCTTCTTTTGTATATGTTGTGAAGCTAGATGTTTTAGTTATAGGTTTATATGGCGGGTCAAAATAGAAGAAATTGTTTGTGCCAACATGATTTAATGTTTGAGAAAAATCACCTGTTAAAATTGTTACTTTTTGTAACAACTCACTATCAGCTAGAATAGTTTGTTTATCGCATATTTTAGGGTTCGCATATCTTCCAAAAGGAACATTAAAATGACCTTTTTTGTTTACTCTATATAAGCCATTAAAGCAAGTGCGATTAAGAAAAATAAAAAGTCCAGCTCTTTCTATTTTATTCTCGCAATTATAATTGAACTTTTCTCTTTGTGCTAAAAAATACTCTTTTCTCTCAATCTCAGAATTTAGATTAAAGTATTTTTCTTCTATATTGGAAAGAAATTCAATTAACTTATGTGGCTCATCCTTAATTGTTTGATATGTACAAGTTAAGTTAGGGTTAATATCATTAATAACTGCTCTTTCAATATTTGGATAATTTTGTAGTATCCAGAAAAGCACAGCACCGCCACCTACGAAAGGCTCAATGTAGGTTAAGTTTTTTATTTCTGCAAAATTAGCAGGTAAATAATTAGTTATGTCTTTTATGAGTTGTGTTTTGCCACCAACCCATTTTACAAATGGTTTGCTATTTTTCATTTTTGTATTATGATACTACTACAAAGTTATAAATAATATTAATATTAGTTATATTTTGTCAATAATTAGGTGTATTTTGAATTAAAGCGATTAAATGAGGTTAAATGTGTTAGATCACTATTTATCATCTTTATTCATCACCAAACTTATCAAACATTTTGGTGCTTAGATATTTTTCTGCTCTGTCAGGGAAAACTACAACAATGTTGCCGCTGTCGATGTGTTCGGCTAATTTTGTTGCTGCAATTAGTGCTGCGCCGCTGCTCATTCCTGCAAAGATGCCTTCTTGTGCGATGATTTGACGAGACATTTCTATAGCCTCTTCGCTTTCTATCATTATTTGCTCATCAATTAGTGAAGGGTCATAAATTGCAGGAATAATAGCCTCTTCTAGGTTTTTTAAGCCTTGGATATAGTGACCTTTAATGGGTTGTGCGCAAACAATCTTAATTGAAGGTTTAAATTGTTTAAGGAACTTAGAAAGCCCCATTATCGTGCCTGATGTGCCAATTGCACACACTAAATAATCTATTTCACCGCCTGTTTGTTGCCATATTTCAAGTGCAGTGCTTTCATAATGTGTTAAAAAGTTGTTGTCATTAGCGAACTGGTCAGGCATAAAATATTTTTCAGGGTTTTCAGCGACCATTTTGCGTGCTAGGCGGATAGCACCGTCAGTTCCCTCTTCGGCAGGTGTAAGGATTACTTTGCCTCCATATGAGCGAATTATCTTACGTCTTTCGATAGATACCGCTTTACTCATAACGATTTCTACTTTGTAGCCTTTAACCACACTTGCGATTGCTAGTCCTATGCCTGTATTGCCTGATGTAGGTTCTATGATGATTTTTCCAGGAGTTAAAAGACCTTGTTTTTCTGCTTTGTTTAACATTTGTAAAGCGATGCGGTCTTTTATGCTGCCCGTTGGATTAAATCCCTCTAATTTTGCGAAAATGTTAACGTTAGGATTCGGATTTAACCTATTTATTTGTACCATTGGAGTGTTGCCTATAGCCTCCAGAATGTTTTTCTTTGCTGTCATTATTGATGTAAGTGTTTTGTTATAAGTACGCCAAACTTTATGTACTTTAGGTACAAACCTAATAAATAATTTTCTATTTTTAGGCATTTTAGGTCAATAAAAATGCACGAAATAGATAATTTCCAAAATGTCAATACATTAATAGGAGCTTTATTTATCCGAAGAAAATAAAGCTCCCATTAAAAGTTTATGAAAATATTATGTTATTTTATTTCGTTGATAGGGAGATTCCCAAAACCTCGTTTTGTGGATTTCCTTAATAATTTTCTATGAAAATTATACGCTCTTTTGCCCTTAAAGGCAAAAGAAAGCGAGTTTTGAAGCCCTCTGGGCGTACTTTTTCAAAAAGTATAAAACTTATTATAAAAGGCGGGACG
>JAWXTO010000072.1:0-8718 GCA_044433545.1 Rikenellaceae bacterium | reverse complement strand
CTGAAAGTCGCTTCCACATACTCAACTCCCATTTACCTTGATAAAAGGTTGATGAGCCTGTCAAGCCACCATTTAAACCAAACGAGAAACTACCACTTGGAACGTTATACCATAAATTTGCATCTACACCCATCCTCGAACAGTCAAAATTTCCGACCGTAACATTTCCCATAATATTCTTTGGCAATCGAAATGACTGTCTTATAGTCAAAAACCCAGCTCTTATATATTGATGTTCATCAATCATATTAGTAGCTATTGGAAACACCACTTGACCCGTAAATTCAGCTCCTCGCCAAAGGCTCACTTCAACAGCAGGCGATATGTTAACTGCATAACCATAAAATTTATCTAGCCACGAATTTTCAAGAAACAGTTCAGGATAAATTACAAGCTCCGCTTTCCCAAAACGCCTATTTACAGCCTTAACATCACTTAATTTGTTAGTCACTTCATAGGTTGAATAACTAACTTGTATATTGTTGATGTCTTCGGGCACAACAAGCGAAATCTGTGCCACACCATCACTTAAAACAACTAAATTTAGTATCTGTGTTGGCACAACTTCTCGTAAAGCACTGATAACCTCATAAATACCACGATAATTACCACGATAAATATTATCTTCAAATGAAATATAACTTTCGTTTCCCTCAATTTTAACACGTATGTCTTCCATGCCCATTTCTAACAAAGTTTGCTCTTCTAAACTCTGAGCATTAAGAGATATAGGCACACCAAAAATCATAAGAAACAGAACTATCAACTTAATATAAGTCAATCTCATAACGTAGTCCTCCTGCAAAAGTCTTCATATCATAAGCAAATCCATATAAAGATAAATGATTAAAAAATTTGAAAGCTAACCCTAGATTAACATCGGAATTATTGTACTCAGCAATAACTTTTACGTTTTTATAGAACTCTGGAGAAAACGTTACTCCACCAAAAACACCTATAGATGTCTGTTTTTTTTCAATAGGAAGATAACCCCCAACCGTTACTCCAACTTCGCCAAAACCCACATCAAAATTCTTTGTCATAACAGCAAAAATTGAAGAAAAATAGCGATTTGTAGTTGTTTCTTCTAATGGATTAAGATTGTCTGTAGTCAAAAGGTCATTTGAGCCAACAACTAACGAAGGAAGCCAACTACGCTCTTTCAACAACCTTAATTTTAAGGATATAGAACGGTCTTGATTCCATTGACCTGTGTCTAATTCTAGCAAAGTGAACCTTAAACCAACCTCTAGAAACGGAAGAAATGTAATACTTGCAAAATAATTAGCCGTATTATAGTCCCACGAACTGGGAGTCATCGCAACAGGCAAATAATTTGCCCCTAACATGACTACTCCACCGTCATTCATCTCAGCACTTGGTGTATTCAACAGCCCTACGCTCCCAACTGAATATTGTGAATAAGCTGGAGATGCCATTAAGAGCGACATTACCAACCCCACAACATATTTATATAATTTTGTTATCAATACTATTTCTTTATTACACTATGCAACATATAAAAGGATATACGAGCCGTTTACCATTGCCAATCTAGGCGAATTATGTCCTGCTCTACAAAATTTGTTCCAGACTGAACTTCGATAACATGTAAATCCGTTATCGCTTTCAAGGCATGACGTTGACCAGCCTTTATGTGAGCTACATAGCCTCTTGACACCTCAATAATTTCACCATCTAGAACCATTAAGCCATTGCCACCAACAAAAGTCCAAATTTCATCTCTTTGAGTGTGGTATTGATAGCTGATGCTACACCCTGCATGTATATGAAGCATCTTTGTTAGGGCATTGTGACCATCTTCAAAATGTTCTAAACCCATAATTTTATAAGTCCCCCATCTTCGCTCTTCATACATAGGACGTGCCGTAAGTTTATCGGCATAAGATTTAAGATTCACACTAGCCTCTTTCTTGCTAACAAGTATCCCATCAGGACTTGCTGCAATAATCATATCTTCTGCACCCAAACATACGATAGGTAAATTTGTCTCATTTACGATGTGTGTATTCGTTGTATTCTCATCTGATAACACATTGCCAATGTTTTCATTAGCAATTTTTTCTGTAAGGCTATTCCATGTACCAAGGTCGCTCCAATCACCACTGTAAGACACTAAAGCAATAGATGATGCTTTTTCAACAACTTCATAATCGAAGCTAATCTTAGGAAATTCTATATATCTTGAACGTACCTCTGAAAAAGTGTCAGCTTGTATATATTTCTCAACAATATCAACTATATATCCCAAACGGAAAGCAAAGACACCTCCATTCCAAAAAGCATTCTGTTTTAACAGTTCTTTTGCTATGTCTTCTGTAGGTTTTTCTGTGAAACGGTCAACTGTCATAACCTCTGTACCCTTATTATTTGGCACTACGTATCCAAATTTTGTCGAAGGCTCTGTAGGCTCTATTCCCATTAACACGATATCAGCTGTGCTATTCTCTACAGCAGTTGCCATTTTCGCAATCGTCTCAAAATAGCCACTTTCAACATACGAGTCACTAGGCATAACTACAACTACCTCATCACGACTACATTTTTTCTCTTTATATAGATAGCTTGCAGACAACGCAATAGCAGGAAAAGTGTCTCGTCGCTCTGGCTCAGTAACGACATCCACAGACTTACCTAATTGGTTCATTATTGAATCAAGTTGCGAAATGCTTGTTGCTACAGTAAGGGATGCTTCAACCTCAGACTCTTTTATTTGACGAGCAATACGTTGAACCATCGACTCTAAGCCTCCACACGGAGCTGGAAGTAGTTTTAAAAACTGTTTAGAACGGGCATCATTAGACAAGGGCCACAAGCGTTTGCCTGAGCCTCCTGAAAGTAAAATTATCTGCATTTTGATATGTTTATATCTGGCATTAAGCCATGAAAAAACACTCGTAACCAATTTTAACAATTCGGTTACGAGCATTCTAATTATGGGGAGTTCTAATAACTGGCTTTATTTGATTTTTTATTATAGGGCTTTAGATTTGGATTTTATAAAATGTAAGCGTAGGGGTTCCTACGGTGTATTTTATAAAATTCGAAGATGAAGTCTTATAATGAAAAAGTATTAAAATTCAGTTTTTAGAAGTTCCCTTATATAAGATTCTATATTTGATTATGTGAAAATAAGAATTTATTTCCTACCTATGCAGCTATATTCAAAACCTGCTGCTTCAATTTCTTCTGGGTCATAAATATTACGACCATCAACAACTAAGTTGTTGTTCATAGAGCGACGTACTACGCCCCAACTTGGCAAACGAAACTGTTTCCATTCCGTTAACAATAGAACAGCATCTGCATCAAGCACAGCGTCATAAATGTCATTAGCATAGTCAACTACATCGCCAATTCTGCGACGACATTCTTCCATTGCAACAGGGTCAAAGACTTTTACTGTACAACCTGCCTGTAACAATAACTCAATAGTCACCAAAGATGTAGCTTCACGCATATCGTCAGTTTCAGGCTTAAACGAAAGCCCCCAGATAGCGATTCTCTTACCTTTTAATTCACCTGAGAAATGTGCATTTAGCTTGTCAAACACTTTATGTTTTTGTGCATCGTTAACATCCTCAACAGCCTTTAAGACTTTCATCTCATAACCGCTTTTTTCGGCGCTTTTAATCAATGCTTTCACATCTTTAGGGAAACATGAACCTCCATATCCGCATCCTGGATATAAAAATTTGCTTCCAATACGGCTATCAGAACCGATACCCTTACGCACCATATTTACGTCTGCTCCCACAAGTTCACAAAGATTAGCAATATCATTCATAAATGAAATTCTTGTTGCTAACATAGAATTTGCTGCATATTTTATCATCTCAGCAGATGGAATATCTGTAAAAATAACTCTAAAGTTGTTTATTAAGAAAGGACGATACAGCTTTGTCATCACCTCTTTTGCTTTTTCAGACTCCACACCTACAACTACACGGTCAGGCGACATAAAGTCCTTAATTGCAGCCCCTTCTTTCAAAAATTCAGGGTTAGACGCAACATCAAAAGGTATGTTTTCACCTCGTTTATCTAGTTCTTCTTGAATAGCAGCCTTTACTTTCATCGCTGTGCCTACAGGGACTGTAGATTTCGTAACTAGTATAGTATATTTTTTGATATTACGACCAAAAGTTCTAGCAACCTCTAGCACATATTTCAAATCGGCACTTCCATCTTCGTCTGGAGGTGTACCAACGGCTGAAAACACCACCTCAACATCATCAATAACAGTTTCTAGCTCTGTAGTGAATTTAAGACGTGTTTCTTTATAGTTTCTTGTAACAATTTCATCTAAACCTGGCTCATAGATAGGTATATTCCCATCTATAAGTGAATCAATTTTATTTTTGTCTATGTCTACACAAGTGACATAAACCCCCATTTCAGCAAAACAAGCTCCTGACACTAGTCCTACATATCCTGTTCCTACTACTGCAATATTCATTAGATATATTTTATTATAAAGTCATTTTAAACTCTTCGTATGTTCTTTCAACACCCTCTCTTAGGGCTATAGATGGCTTCCATCCCATTGTGTATAATTTTGTAGAATCCATTAATTTGCGGGGTGTACCGTCTGGTTTTGTTGAATCCCACTGGATTTCACCTGTGTATCCTACAACTTCTGCTACCATTTCTGCCAATTCTTTAATTGTAAGTTCACTTTGTGAACCAACGTTCACATGTCCATAGTCAGAATAGTTTAGCATACAGAAAATTGTAGCATCTGCCATATCATCAGCATGTAAAAACTCTCTAAATGGTGAACCTGTGCCCCATAGAGTTACGGTTGAACCGTTTTCTTTTGCTTCGTGAAATTTACGCAACAAAGCTGGCAAAACATGTGAATTTTGAAGGTCATAGTTATCGCCCGTACCATATAAATTCGTAGGCATAACACTCACAAAATCACACCCATATTGTTTACGATAATAATCGCACATTTTGATACCTGCAATCTTCGCAATAGCATAAGCTTCATTCGTAGGCTCTAGCAAACCTGTCAAAAGTGCATCCTCACTCATTGGTTGTGTCGCAAATTTTGGATAGATACATGAACTTCCCAAATACATCAACTTTGTAACACCATTAACGTATGCTGCATGGATAACATTTGCCTCAATCATCATATTTTCATAAAAAAACTGAGCTGGATAGGTGTTATTCGCAACGATACCTCCAACTTTTGCTGCTGCTAAAAACACATATTCTGGCTTTTCGACCTCAAAAAACTCGTTTACAGCCTCTTGTGAAGTCAAATCTAGCTCACTGTGAGTACGCAAAACAAAATTTGTGTAACCCTTAGATTGCAGATTGCGCAAAATAGCTGAACCAACCATTCCTCTGTGCCCTGCAATATATATTTTTGCTGACTTCTCCATTATTCTGCTGATTTCATGTGAAGTTTTTTAACGAATTTCATATCGTGCTCAACCATAATTCTCACTAGCTCTGGGAACGATGTTTGTGTAGGATTCCAACCTAGCAATGTTTTTGCTTTTGTAGGGTCTCCCAACAATTGTTCAACCTCTGCTGGACGGAAAAATTTAGGGTCTACAGCAACTAGCTCTCTGCCTGTTGCAACATCAACGCCAATTTCATTAACGCCTTCACCTTCCCAACGAAGTTCAATGCCAACTTCTTTGAACGCAAGTGTTGTAAACTCACGAACTGTGTGATATTCACCTGTTGCGATAACAAAATCTTCTGGTGTCTCGTGTTGTAGAATCATCCACATACATTCTACATAGTCTTTTGCATAACCCCAGTCTCTCAAAGAATCCATATTTCCTAGATATAATTTATCTTGATAACCTTGAGCTATACGTGCTGCGGCAAGGGTAATTTTTCGTGTTACGAAGTTTTCACCTCGACGCTCTGACTCGTGATTAAACAAAATACCATTTACGGCAAACATACCATAAGATTCACGATAGTTTTTTGTAATCCAGAAGCCATATTGTTTTGCAACTCCATAAGGACTACGTGGATAGAAAGGTGTGGTCTCTTTTTGAGGAACTTCTTGAACTAAACCGTATAATTCAGACGTTGACGCTTGATAAATACGACACTCTTTTTCCATGTTTAGAATACGCACAGCTTCTAACATACGAAGTGTACCTACTGCATCACATTCAGCAGTATATTCTGGAACATCAAAGCTAACCTTAACGTGTGATTGTGCTGCTAGATTATAAATCTCATCTGGTTGCACTGTTTGTATTACACGAATCAACGAACTAGAGTCAGTCATATCTCCATAGTGAAGATTTATCATCTTTTTGTTCTTCATATCTCTCACCCACTCATCAAGATAGAGGTGTTCGATACGACCTGTATTAAACGACGATGAACGACGGATAATCCCGTGAACCTCATAACCCTTTTCTAATAAAAATTCTGCCAAGAACGATCCGTCTTGACCTGTAATACCAGTAATTAGTGCTTTTTTCATTTCTTTATATTATATTTTTTCTTTTATATTCTCTTCCTAACATTGCTGGCAAATATCTAACGATATCTAAACAACGTTTAATTTGTTTTTTAGGTTCCATCATAATTCTATGAACAAACTCTAATCTATTACGTACCATCCATGACGGTGCTCTTTTAACATCTACACCGCTATAAAATTTAAATGCTGCTCCTACGGCAATCATAACGCCTCGTTTTAAATGAGGTTTAAGTTTGCTCATAAATATTTCTTGTTTTGGAGCACCTAATGCAACCCATATAATGTCTGCATTTTCTGCTTCAACCATACGAGCAATAGCCTCATAATCAAAATCATCTACATCACAAAATGGCAACTCATAAAACAGCATATTTGTTATGCGAGAATCTATTTGTTGCAGATTTTCTCGTAAACCATTCAAGATTTTTGTATTAGTACCCAAAAAACACATATTGTATTGTTTTAAGGCAATAATATCCTTGAAAATCATCGAGCCACAATATTGACTTCTCTTAACACCATATATCGCTCTAATATACAGCGGAATGTAACTGCTGTCACAAATTGAAAACATCCCACCGTTAATAACTTCACAATAATCTTGTGAGGTGTGTACATTGTTCATAATTACACCGTCTACGACACAAACATAGTCGGATTTTGAATCACTTTTTACGTGTTCTGATATTTCTTTCAACACAGAATTCTTATCAAATTGAAATTTGATATTAAAGAATTGTTCCACCATTTAATATATATTAATATGTTTCAATCACTCTCTTCCACCGTTCTTTAATAACATCTGAAGAGAACTTAGTTTCGACAGCCAAAGTTGTGTTTGACGAAAAAATAGCAATATCTAACATATTATTCCACAAAGATACTACTTTTAGTTCTAAATCATCCGTTTCATTAGGTTTAAATAATAAACCTATAGGATTTTTGTCATTTTCTACAATTTCTGTAAAACCACCATGTCTAGGCACTACAACACTCTTGCCAAAACTTATTGCATCAAGTATCGCCATAGGAAAACCTTCATACCACCTGCTTGCCATTACTAAAAAACGAGCATTTCTAATAAAATCTTTAAATTCTTCTCCTGACATGTGCCCCAAAAGAACACAGTTGTCAGGAATGTCGCCCATGTCAGTACGTGCAGCCCCCGCAAATTTGAATGTTATGTTAGGATTACGTCTAGCAACCTCAAAAATCATATCTATGCCCTTCTCCTCGCTCAATCTGCCACAATAGCCTATGTAATCGCCGATTTCTGTTGAAAGATTAGCCTCTTGATTTGAACATGAATTAGGTATAACCTCAATTTTTTTAGCATCAAAACCTGCTTCAATAAGTTTCTCACGCTGAAAATGTGTTAAACAACAATATTTGTCTATGTTGTCAAGATAATACCTATTACGTCGAGCTACTCTATTTCGCAGAGCATACCCTAGTGACTTTAACAGCGAATGTTCACAGTTATATTTCACACAACTCCATTCGTCACCCTTTTCTAAACATCTCTCACAAGGTCTCGAATTACGCATAAACAGCCCCGTTGGACACATTAAGCGATAATTGTGTATTGTCATTATGACCTTAGAGCCATTTTGTTTACAATATTTTAAAATTGCTGGACCTATAAAAGGATATAGGTTGTGGACATGAACAACGTCAGGTTTAAATTTATCAAACACATCAGCAAACTCTTTTACATTCATCTTGGGGAAAATTCCTTTCACAAATGCACTTATTTTACCTTTAAAATTATGCTGAATGGCTTCTGTACTTTTTCTGTACTGCTCTACTTCATAACCCAACGAAGCATACATCTTTGCCATTAAATCTACAACGGATTCCTCTCCACTATGCGCACCATAATTATTATGGACTAACAATACTCTCATCTATATCCCATTATCTTATATACCACATTCCCTATCCATTCATTCAGCAACTCTTGCCATTCTATAGCCGCTTGCCATTTAGGATAAAATGATCTATGTGTTATATTTCTTGGTTTTTTATAACTATTCGACGGCATGTAATCAAGTTCATACCCTTCATTTGCAAAACAATCAAGACTTCTTCCCATGTGTGTAATAGAAGTCACCAAAATGCAATCTTTAGCATCTATATTTTGTGCTCTTAACATCCTCACAGTATATTCTGCATTCTGTTTACTGTTTAAAGCATGTTGCTCAAACATAAAGACATCTCTTTCGACACCT
>JAWXTO010000071.1:0-8744 GCA_044433545.1 Rikenellaceae bacterium | reverse complement strand
GTGGCGTGAGGCAAACCCTGATTTAAAGGGTAATATTCGAGACTACTCAACTATTAATGAATTGATATGTTTGAGTAATATGGAAAATATTAATGCTGTATTGATTAACGAGGGCATCTCACAACGAGATAGATTAATAAAACTCAACACCGTGGCTATACAACAGATGCGAGTCTTGTCCGAAGTTGAGAATCGAAAACTCTTAAAGTAAAAACCGCATAACCAAAACAACGATGAAATACAGATCTCGCATTAGTGTAATACTATTTGTTTTAATATTTGGAGTACTCATTTTTCCTCTTATAGATGGAGATATATTTGCAAGGAGTATGATAATAGGTATTGTTTATCTATTTATAGTGCTAATTTGCTTGTCGTTATTTGTCTCAATAAACTATACGATTACCGAAAACAGTTTAATTGTTCGGGTGCTTGGATTCAAGATGGCAACTATTGATATTGCGAGAATCAAGACAATAAAACGATCGTATAATTCCCTTTCATCGCCAGCTGCATCACTGAAAAGATTAGAGGTTAAGTTTTGTCATAAAGGACTAGTTCAATCGGGTTTGATTTCACCCGTTCGTGAAGAGGAATTTATCAATAAACTGAAAGAGATAAATCCGCATATTCAAGTTACGATTAATCAAAAGCGAAATAATATTTTGCGCTTTTGGGATTGGGATATATAAAAAGATTTGTTCCTCGAGATAGTGCGAAAATTATCTCAATGTAGTGTTTTGTGTAGGTTGCATATATCTGAAAAAACTCTGTAAACACATTTTGTAAAAATTGATGCTAAAAATCCCCTGTTTTCTCAAATCAATTGTATATATTTGCAGAGTGATATATGGATGTTAAATCAAACTCTATGTAGTCTCCTATGTAAATCTCTGTCTTTACAGTCAAAAAGCATATTGATAATGAGCAAATTACAAAGGAATGAGAGTTTACATCAGTACGCTGCGGTTTGCGAGCCTTCACGAAGCCCCAAAACTCATCCTTCTTAGTCACTATCTGTGCTGAGTGAGCTTATTAGTCACCCTCTTTTTACAAAAAACAAGTGCCAAAAATCACCTTGTTAGTCACTCTCTTTTCCCTATATCAAATTCAACGCTTTGTACAATGACAAGTAACTATTAATCTGAGCTGCATAAAGCTGTATATAGCTCAATTCAGCAGCAAACAGCTCTCTTTGTGCATCCAATTGATTTAAATAATCATCAAAACCTACTTCATACAATCTTCGAGACATCATCTCAATCTTTCTATTATCATAAACAAGCTCTTCTGTTTTAGCAAGCTGTTTTTGATACATATCTATCCCCAGTAAAGCAACTTCTACCTCTTTAAAAGCCGTCACAACATCTTGTTCATAGCTGTATAACGCTTGATTATACTTTTCTATGGCTATACGTTCATTATTTTTGTTAATTCCAAAATATAAAAGTGGTTGCAGCAAAGAAATTGTAGCACCCCACACACCAGGATTTCCACTGACAAGATTTTTCAAAGCACTAGAACTAACACCACCATCAACAGTCAATGAAAAAGAAGGGAAACGTGCCGAATGTGCAACTTTCACTCCACACCTAGCACTCTCTAAGTCATACATAGCGGCACGCAAATCACTTCTATTTTTCAATATGTCTGAAGGCAAACCTGCATTGATAGGCGTTACCTTCAAATTTTCTATTTCACAATTTTCAAATCTTCTATAAGTCAATTCTGCACCTCCTAAAAGCACATTCATAGCCAAAATTGACTGTTCTAACGCTTGTTTATATTTAGGAATCGCTACCGCTGCCGAAGCCTCCAGGGCTTTTGCTTGTGCAAGGTCTAACCCCGAAGCCATTCCATATCTAAACATCGAATCTATCAACACGACAGACTCTTTACGACTTAAATAAGTGTCTTCTGAAAGTTTCATTGCACTCTTATACTCCAAAATAGAGATATAAGTCGAAATAACCTCACAAATCACCGTCGACATCACATTATTAAAATCTTCTATCTCTGAATAACTCTCAAAACGTGCTTTTTTAATCGAACTAGTTTGTTTTCCAGCCAAATTAAACTCCCAATTCATTGTCGGAGTGATAACATAGGTTTGTTCTATCTTTGTTAGGTCTGTATATTCAGCTTCAGCAGACAATTCAAGGTTAAAATTTGGCAAAAGTTGACCTCTGGTCACAGACAAGCTTCTTCGTGCCATCAAGACATTAGAATAAGCCGTTTTTATGTCATTATTGTTCGCTATAGCCTCATAGACGAGATTATTTAAAACCGTATCGCAAAAATTTTGCCAAAAAGCTGTATCTATTCCATAATTTTTGACATCTTTATCACTAAAATCAAATTTAAAACTCTTAGGAAGCTCTACTTCAACAGTTTCGAGGTGTTTAATAGGTGTACACCCTATCAAAAGAACCAAAACTGATATGTACATTATATTTTTCATATATTTATTCTTTTTGGTCAGACTCTGAATTTAACTCTTTCTTTAATTTTTCTCGTTTTTTATTGAAATTTGCAATTTCACCTGCTATAATATATAGTGAAGGGTAAATAAACAGCCCTAAAAGTGTTGCTAAAAGCACTCCACCGACTAACGTAAGCCCCATAACATTACGAGCAGTAGAATATACCCCCGAAGCAAAAATTAAAGGTGAAACTCCAAGTATAAATGCAAAAGCAGTCATTAAAATTGGTCTTATTCGCAGTTTTGCAGCACTAATGGCGGCATCTAGCAACGTTTTCCCCCGCTCAAAAAACTCCATTTGAGCATATTCTATAATAAGAATCGCATTTTTGGCTGACAGCCCAATTAACATCACCAACGATATCTGCATAAACACATTATCTATATATTTCGGGTCATATAAGCCTGCAAACCAGATAAATGAAAATGCTCCAAACAACGCTAAAGGAATGCCAAGCAAAATCGAAAACGGAAGCACCCAACTATTATACAGTGCCGTTAGTGTCAGATAAACAAACAGCAGTGCGATAAGGAAAACATATATAGAACTCTTCTGTTGACTTTGCTGATAAGAAGTGCCACTCCACGAAAATGTAATATCTTCAGGAAACATATTTTCAGCTATAGTTTCTATGGTATTCATCCCCGTAGTTGAAGAAACCCCTTCTTTTAAAGATATATTAAGACCTATAGCAGGGTATAAGTTATATTGAGTAACATATTCTACCCCTACAGTATCAACAATGGATGCAAAAGTAGACACAGGAATCATTTCAGATTCATCATTTTCAATAAAAAAGCTATTCAAGTCAAGTTCAGAGCTACGAAATTCAGATTCTGCTTGTATGTACGTGTCATAAAGTCTCCCAAAACGATTAAATTCATTGACATAAGCCCCTCCTAAATAAGTGTTTATCAACGTATGAAGCTCTTCTAGCGACACACCTCTCATCATCGCTAAATCATTGTCTATTTTCAACAATCGTTGAGGTATCTGATTGTTAAACTGTGTTGTAACAGACGAAAAGTCACCACTAGCTCTCAGTGAATCAATAAAAGCGAACGTTTCTCCAGCCAAAAAGTCACCACCCTCTCCGCTGAGGTCTTGAACATAAAGCGTAAGCCCCGAAGAAGATCCTAAACCAGGAATTGAGGGAGGCCCAAAGGCAAATGCCATCGCCTCACTCACTTCTAAATATAGCCTTTCGTTAACAAGGTTCGCAATTTGAAAAGATGTTAATTTTCGCTGAGAATAATCTTTTAAAGTAAAGAAAACTGTTGCGCTAGAAGTCGAATTTGTATTTGATAGGATGTTAAAACCTCCAGCAATGGCACAATGTTCTACCCCCTCAACACTTAAAATTATATCTTGAACTTTTCTAGCAACTTTATCAGTTCGAGACAATGATGCCGCTTCAGGAAGAGACACTGCCGCCATCAAATAGCCCTGATCTTCTTCAGGAAGAAAGCCTTGTGGAATTTTCATAGCTAAAATTACAACTAGAACAGTGACTCCCAAGAGTAAAAACATTGCAATTTTGCGACGTTTTTCAATCACTCGTAAACTTGAATCATAGCTTCCCATAAAACGAGAAAACGCTCTATTGAACACTCCAAAAAAGCCTGTTTCTTGTTTCTTTTTCGGTTTTAGAATCATTGCACACAATGCAGGTGTTAATGTTAAAGCATTAAACGCTGAAATTAGAACTGACAGTGCAATAGTTATAGAAAACTGTTGATACATAAGCCCCGTAATGCCCGAAATGAACGAAACTGGCACAAAAACAGACACCAAAACAATTGTTGTAGTAATAACAGGGGCTGCTACGCTTTTTATCGCATTCATTGTTGCTTTCATAGGCGGCTCACCCATTTCTAAATTTGACTGAACAGCTTCGACAACTACTATAGCATCATCGACAACTAGCCCAACCGCTAATATTATACCTAAAAGGGATATAATATTTATAGAAAATCCAAAAATTGGGAATAACATAAATGCCCCTATCAACGACACAGGAATTGTGATTAACGGAATAATCGTTGTGCGCAATTCTTGTATAAAGATATAAATCACAATTATCACAAGAAATAACGCAAAAATTAAAGTGTACAGAATCTCATCTATACCAGACGTAATTGGCGTTACTCCATTAACAACAACAGAATAATCTACTCCGTCAGGGAATTTTTTGCTCAACTGTGCCAAAGTTTCATTTACTTGACTTCCAACACTAACAGCATTACTACCTGGTGATTGGTAGACCACAATTATGGCTGCTGGCTTGCCATCAAAATGTGACGACATATCAAAATCGACTACCGAAAAGTCTACACGTGCAACATCTTTTAGGCGTAATATTCCTCCTACATCACCCGCACGAAGAATTATGTTTTCGTACTGTTCAGGCGAGTCAATTTGTGCAGGCATCAACAGCGTGTATGTAAAAGATTGAGGCGTTGAACTCGGCTCTGCACCCAATTTACCAGAAGGAAAGATTCCACTTTGCGCTTCTATAGCCTCCGTTATATCTGACACCGAAATTCCATAATCCTTCATCTTATTGGGGTCTATCCACACCCTCATTGAATATTCTCCAGCTCCTAAAATGTTAACATTCCCTACGCCATTAATTTTAAGGATGTCATTTTTGATATTTAGCATTGCATAGTTAGCCAAAAACACATTATCATAATTCCCATTAGAATAGAGCGCATAAACCATCAAAAAACCATTCATAGTTTTCATTGTCGTAACTCCCTGTTGTGTCACTGAAGTTGGCAAGTATGACGTGACTGTAGAAACCTTATTTTGAGTCAAAATTGTACTCAAATCTTGGTCTGACCCTATCTCAAAAGTCGCTTGCAGGTTCATATATCCGTCTGAAGAACTCGTTGTTTGAACATAAAGCAAGTCTTCGACCCCCATAATGCTTTGACCTATAGGAGTTGCAACAGATTCGTCTACGGATAAGGCATCTGCACCTCTATAATAAGCCCTTACAGCAACCATTGGCGGTGTTATGTCGGGATATTGTTGTATAGGAAGCCCTACTATCGAAATTAACCCTAAAACAACAATCACAATTGAAACGACAATAGACAAAATCGGTCGTTTTATAAATATATCTTTCATAAAATTATATAATTAACATTTATATTGAATTAGAAAATTGGAGTTATCTTTTGACCAGTACGCACTTTTGTGACTCCCGTTGTAAGGACTTTATCGCCTTTTTTTAATCCGCTTTCAACTATCCAATCATCACCTATAGTTGCTCCGAGCTTTACTTTCCGAAATGCTACAACATCATCGTCACTAACTACAAAAACATTACTTTGCCCCTGTGTTTGCACAACAGAGACTTGTGGAACAACGACACAACTTCGCTCAGAACCTATATTAGCACACACTTTCACAAACTGATTTGGCTTTAAGACCATACTTTTGTTTGCAAATTTTACATTTAAGATTATTGTACCTGTAGAACTGTCAATTTCGCTCTCCGTGTAATCATAAACTCCCATTTCAGGGTATTCTGTACCATCCGAAAGAGTAATTTTAACATCTGAAATTAAATTAGAATTATCATAAGACGGATTTAGCAAAGAATCTCGCTGACGAATAGTAAGATAATCGTTTACAGCAAGCGCAAGCTTCACTTGTATAGTGTCAATATCATAAATCTTAGCTAACACGGCATATTGTGTGCCTGTTCCGACCCAGTCACCTATAGAAACATCGGTGTCAGCAATAATACCATTCGCAGGTGCTGTAATTGTGGTATATCCCATATTCAATCGTGCACTTTCAAGCTCTGCTTTTGCGACATTCACAGAAGACTGAGCTGCCAGATAGGATGCCTTATATTCGTCTAACGAACTTGCACTTATAGCATTGATTTCAGCTAGAGGGACAGCTCTATAGTAGTTGTTTTGTGTGCGAGTTTGCTCTGCAATTGCCGACGAAAGCTGCGCTTCTGCTTGTGTGAGCGTTGTATTTATTTGTATAGGCTCAATTTGGAACAAAATATCACCTTTTTTAACTGGCGCTCCTTTTTTGAAGTTTGTGTTCACTAAATATCCGTTAATTCGAGGCTCTAAAGTGAATGTATTATTAGGATAGATTTGACCAGTAAAATTCATCCTGTTTTTGAATATTGTATCACTTACATAAGCAACTTCACATGGCAAACTTGGCATCGAAGATTCTGTTTTGTGAGACTTACAGCAAAACAAAAATGGCAAAATAAAAAAATAGATATATTTCATAATTTAAATATTTAAAGTGGAGCGTTAATTTTCCCTACAATAAAATTTATCACAAAAAACTTTCTTAGGAAACTCCCACCAATTAGATTTATATCATATTGCAAATTGCATACCTAATTAACACAGCTCCCAAAACTAAAATCTCACGATTAATAAGCTAGGTTGTGCCGCAAAAAAAAGAGACAATAAGAAATTCCATGATTAGAATTTCTTATTGTCTCTTTTTTAGAAACGTACTATACAGTATTTAAAAAGAATAATGTTATATAATAACACACATACAAAGCTAGACACTCAGTCTAACAAAATAATTAATGTCTCTTAACTCTCAAAAGACAAAGTGATGTTATTATCTTGCATCATTTTTTTTAGGTTCATAAGCGCATAACGCATACGACCTAAAGATGTGTTTATGCTAACGTCTGTTTGTTCTGCAATTTCTTTAAAGCTCAAACCTAGATAGTGACGCATAACGACAACCTCACGTTGCTCTAACGGCAAGTAATCAATAAGTTTACGTATATCTTTTTCGGTCTGTTCTTTAATCAATACATCTTCAATATTTCTATCTGTTAACGATTTATTATTCAAAATTTGGTTTTCACCATCTGTAGACACTAAATTTTGGTTCTTTTTAAGTCTAAAATAGTCAATCACCATATTGTGAGCAATACGCAACAACCACGAGATAAATTTTCCGTGATCCGAATATTTTCCATTTTTTAAAGATGCTATAACCTTAATAAAGAGGTCTTGAAATATGTCATCTGCAACACTAGAGTCCTTCACTAACATTAATATATAGTTGTACACTCTCTTACGATGCCTTTCAATTAAAGTATTTATAGCCTGTTCGTCACCTTGACGGTACGACAAAATAAGCGACTGGTCGCTAATGTTTTGAATAGTGTTCATAACATTATCTAGTTAAATTAACTTACGTTCTGATTTAAAGTAGATTTCTTTCGATAGGCTCAAATAGTTTTTAAGGTTTAATTGATAATAGCTTCACCTTTATTTAAAGGTAGGGCTAATTTGCTTATCACAAAGATGAAGCTTTTTTCTAAGAAAAAAAAATATTTTCTACGAAAAATGTAATATTTTCTATAAAACAGGTTAAAATAACCTATATTCACCTATAATTATTCAATTTCATCTTCTAAAAAAAAGCAAAAAAAGATGTTAAATAGGAAATATTTTACAAAAAAAATCGTTCAACATCTTTTTTAATATATTTTTTCAATTAGCCCCCTAATATTTTAGGGGACTAACTTTTTTATTCCACAAATCTACATACTTAAGTAGGGTAAAATAATTATTGGTGCGTTTTGCACTACTTATTACCTCTACAAACCGTATGCCATCATGTAATTTATAAAAATTCAACTTCTAAAGTCGGCTCTTCCATATCTTTGTCCATAGGGAACATAGGACGCTCAATTCCTTTATAAGGCAATGAGAACATATCTTGGTCAACACCTCCACGAGTTTGCGCCATCATCCATCCTTTTTGCACATCATATAATTGCTCTACTAAGTAGCCCATTTTCACCATAACAATGTCTGTTTCTACTAAATTTATGCCTAATTCCTCAAAATCTGAAACAAAATGGAAAGGTTTACGCTTTTCAGTAACGATAATCTTGATGCCACCAACAGAAAGCACTGCTTCTAAGATATTTAATCTTGTTTCATCACGTTGTAAGATAGTGTCTATCACAGCATTTTTCACCTCTACAGGCCCTGCATAACGATCGTCAACTTCTGCACCAAACGAACCACTAAAATAAGATTTTTCACCCGCTTTTAATATCTCTTCAAACACATCATCATCAGGTATTGCTGCATAAACCAGCGCCTTGCATCCTTTTTGTTTAAAATAAGGCATCTTTAACAGCTCAGTTATAGTCCATGTGACATCCCCTGCACCTCCTGCGGTTGGATTATCACCCATATCACTAACAAAATAATGCTTCACATCACTTTTTAT
>JAWXTO010000070.1:6663-8838 GCA_044433545.1 Rikenellaceae bacterium | reverse complement strand
ACCAAGCTAAATAACGATGAATAATCCATAATATATACTTTTATCCGACAAAGATAAAAAATATGTTAAATATTTTACAACACATTTTGAGAATGAGCCAATAACTCTCAAAACTGTATGTTTGATAAAAAGGTATGTGAATATCTTTACTATATAATTTATTAAATGTGGCTGTGTCTCTGTAAGGTTGAGGATTGGCTCTAGGGATGCAATTTATAAAAATATTAATTATTTTAGAAATGAGTTTAATTTTTAAGAGGGATATCCGCAGAATCAAATTCTGTGAATATCCCTCTTAAATAAAGTGTCAAATATAGTAATTTAGCGACTGTTTAGCACTATAAAAGTTCTCTTCTTAATTCTGCCATACGAATAGCTGTAGCGGCAGCTTCTTCGCCTTTATTTCCGTGTTTCCCACCTGCTCTGTCTTCTGCTTGTTGTGCGTCGTTAGGTGTTAGAACACCGAAAATAACAGATTTATTAGTTTGTAAAGCAACATTTGTTACTCCATTAGAAACAGCGTCACAAATAAAGTCAAAATGTCTTGTCTCACCTTGAATTACACAGCCTAATACGATTATCGCATCTGCATTAGTGTTTTCTGCTAACCATTTTGAAGCTACTGTTAGTTCAAATGTGCCTGGCACGTGTTTGACAATTATGTTTTCTTCTTTTGCGCCTTGTTTAAGCAACAAGCTAATTGCGCCGTCTAACAATTTAGAAGTAATAGGAGTATTCCAATCAGCTACAGCGATTGCAAAAGTATAATTTTCTGCTGAAGGCACTGGAGCTTCAAATTCTGATAAATTTTTTAATGATGATGCCATGTTTGTTATGAAATTAAGTTTATGATGTAAAAGTACATCTTTTTATGATGATACACAAAAAAAGTCCTTACTTTAAGAAGTAAGGACTTTTATATTTATATAAAAAAACTAAAATGATACTCTACCAATATATTTATCAATATCTCTACCTTCTGTAGACATAGGATAATTGTTTTTGATTGCTGTATAAAACTCTAGAGCTTTATCTTTTTTGCCTAATTTTTCAGCAACGATACCAGCTTTTTTGTAATACATAGGAGTTGTTAACGAGTTTTCAGTCATTTTCGCAGCTTTTTCAAATGCTGTCATAGCCGCTTCGTATTTTTCAAGTTGAACGTTAGCGTCACCTTGAAGACCTGCGTTTTGTGCATTTATAATTTCTGAAGCGATTCCGTCAACTGCTTTGTATTTTGCTAAAGAAGTAATTGCTTTTTCATATTCACCTAGTTGCATGTAACAAACACCAGCATAGTGGTTTGCAACGTTACCTACAGCTGTTGAAGAATACTCAACTGCAATATCAAGAAATCCTTTGTCAGTTGCTGTTCCGTTTAATGCCATTGCAAATGAGTCAGCAGCAAACATTTGTTGAGCTGGAAACATCTCTGCCGATGCTCTATACTCACGTGGTGCAGCGATTAAATAAATGTAAGCAAAGAATGCACATGCTACAAGAGCTACAGCACCTAAACCGATAGATAATGATTTTAAATTTTTCTTGATGAACCCCTCTGTTGAATCAATTGCTGCTTCAATTATTTCTTCTGGATCTTCTACTTGTTTCTTTTGGATTTTTTTTGACATAAAATTATATGTATAAGTTTACTATTAATATTTCATTTTTTGCACGAAAATGTCACAACTTTTCGATTTAACTCCACAAAAATAAATCTTTTTATCGTAAATAAAACATTTTAACGAAATTTTATTATATTTTTGTAATAAGTTTTTTTTAGAGAGGCATAAAATACGCCCCTCTAACATACAGTAACATACTTTAAACCAATATTATACGATTTATGTATTTAGAGAAAATAAATATTGTAAATTTTAAGAATTTAATTAGCATTTCTTTTAGTTTTTGCTCAAATATTAACTGTTTTACAGGATTGAACGGTGCGGGCAAGACTAACATCATTGATGCAATACACTATCTTTCTATGTGTAAAAGTTCTGTTGGTTTAAGTGATTTACAATGTGTTAATCATTCAAATGATTTCTTTTTAATAGACGGAGAATACCAATTCTCGGATGAAATAATTGAAAATATAACCTGTAGTTACTCTCGTTCTAAAGGGAAAATCATTAAGCGTGCAAACAAAGAATATCAGCGACTTTCTGAACATAT
>JAWXTO010000070.1:0-6653 GCA_044433545.1 Rikenellaceae bacterium | reverse complement strand
CCTATAGTCATGATTTCGCCTTCAGATGTTTCTTTGATAAATGACACATCTGAAGAACGTAGACGTTTTATAAATTTGTTCATTTCTCAGATAGACAAAGACTATTTAAATTCACTTGTTCGATACAATGCGCTGCTTGCACAACGAAATAAGCTTTTGAAGGACTCATACAACTTAAATTATGACATTTTAGAGGTGCTAGACATGCAAATGGCTAGTTTTTCGGATTTTATTTATCAAAGACGGAAAGAATTTATAGAGGATATTACTCCCATTGTTCATAACTACTATAAAGAAATCTCTTCTGACGAGAAAGATATAAAAATCGAGTATAAGAGTGCTTTAGAAAATATGAATACAGCAGATTTGTTCGCATCTTCAATCGAAAAGGACAAAATAATGGGCTACACCACAGCGGGCATACATAGAGACAATATCGACTTCAAAATTGATAGTTATACGATACGCAAATATGGCTCACAAGGGCAGCAAAAGTCATTTTTGATAGCACTAAAACTTGCTCAATTCAATATTATCGCAAATTATAAGTCTTTTAAACCAATCTTATTGTTAGACGATATATTTGATAAACTAGACTTAGAGAGAGTTGAAAAGCTCATAAATTTAGTGTCCGAAGAGCGTTTTGGTCAAATTTTTATTACCGATGCTAATAAAGTAAGGCTTGAAAACATACTTAACAACATAAAAGGAGAATATCTATCATTTAATGTTGATAATGGTCAAATTATTTAATTCTTTAGGTTATGGAAAAAACTGAACCAGTGCTAGTAGGTAGTGTAATACGCAAAATAATGAACGATTCAACCTCCTTTTCAAAAGGGATGCTCGAAGCAAAAGTTATGAATGCATGGTATGAGGTCGTTGGCAAAAACCTGTCAGATGCGACACAGAAACTGACACTTCGTGACGGAAAGCTATATGTTAGTTTTAATTCTGCGTCAGCTCGTAATGAGTTTTTCGCACGTAGAAGCGACATAAAATATCGACTAAATGGCATTGCAGGGAAGTTAGTTGTAAGGTTCATTGTTGTATCTTAATCTTTAGCACGATAATTGCATACGGTAAATTAGATATATTGTATTTTACTAAAAAACCTGAATATAATGGCGACTTTAAGCACCAGACAAATACAGAAATTAGTACAGAAACTTTCACCTCAGCAGATACAAATGATTAAGCTCTTAGAGCTTCCGACAATTCAACTTGAACAAAGAATAAAACAAGAAATTGAGGAAAATCCAGTTTTAGAAGAGCTATCAGATATTGCTGAAGATGCTAACAGTGAAAATTCTACATCTAAACTAAATATTGACGAATATGTAAAGAATGAAGACATTCCTTCTTACAAATTGTATGCAAATAATTACTCTAAAGACGATAAGCCTGTGTCTATGCCTCTTAGCGATGGCAGAAGTTACATTGAATATCTCGAAGAACAGCTAAACTATAAAGAACTTAGCTCAAAAGATAAAATTATTGGTCGTTATATTATTGGGTCATTAGATTCTGACGGTTATCTTAGACGTGATTTAATTAGCGTTTCTGATGACATCGCTTTTGCTATGAATATAGACGCTTCAGAAGCTGAAATAGAGTCTGTTTTAAAGATTATTCAAACTTTTGAACCCCAAGGAACAGGTGCAAGAACTCTTCAAGAGGCACTTTTGCTACAACTCAGAAACCACCCTCAAACTAGTGATGTAAAGTTAGCTACAAAAATACTAGAAAGCTATTTCGAGGACTTTGCAAAGAAACATTTTGATAAAATAATGACTCGCTTAGGGCTTAATAATGACGATTTTAGAGGTATCATTAGTGTTATTACGGGGCTTTCTCCGAAACCTTCTAATTTGTACACTGAAAACAGCCAAAGTGAACCTACAATTCAAATTATTCCAGATTTCGTCATAGATTACACTAATGGAGAGCTAGATTTATCTCTTTTTAGGAGCAATATGCCTGAGATTAAAATCAATAAAAGCTATATCAAAATGCTTAAAGAGGTTTCTAAGTCTGGAACTCGCAAAAAAACAAGTCTAGAAAGCGAAAAAGGTGCTGCACAATTTATAAAACAAAAAATAGATTCTGCACGTTGGTTTATTTCTGCCATAAAACAACGAAATGCGACTTTGCTGTTGACAATGAACGCCATTATGGAATTTCAACAAGAATATTTCATAGATGGAGACGAAACAAAGCTAAAACCTATGATTCTTAAAGATATAGCTGAACTTACTGAACTAGATGTTTCGACTGTTTCTCGTGTAGTTAATAGCAAATATGTGCAAACTCACTTTGGCATTTACTCTTTAAAATATTTCTTTTCAGAAGCGATGCAAACAGCCTCTGGCGAAGAAGTTTCGTCACGAGAAATAAAAAGAATATTGTCAGATTGTGTAGAGGATGAAAATAAAAACCATCCTTTAACTGACGAAGCCCTTATGATAATTTTACAGGATAAAGGATACAAAATTGCACGACGTACAGTTGCAAAATATCGTGAAATGTTAAATATTCCTGTAGCACGTTTAAGAAAAGAAGTCTAAATTTTACGAATTACAGAAAAATAATACGAAAAAGTATAATTTTTTATTCTTTTGTATAAAATCATTAAACAATTATAGTTTAGTGTTTTAACTCCCTTAAAAATAGCAGATTTAAGATAAAATTTCTAATTTTATACTTTTTGACAAAAATTTATCACAAAAAGGTATAAAAATTTAAAATATTATTATACCTTTGTTGCAGATAATAACGCAAAAAGTATAATAATTATGAAAATTATGAAAATTATGAAGAATCTATTTACGGTTTCTATTTTTTTATTCGTAGCACAAATTGTATGTGCTCAAAGCGTGTCAGAAAAGATTGATACGATATTAATGGATGAGGTGACTGTCGTAAGTCGTAAAGAAGGGCACTCGTTAGAAGTTTTGCCGATTTCGGGTTCACAGATGAACACGCGCATGTTAAGATCAGCGTCCATTACGAACATTAAAGATTTTTCGTTAGCTATACCAAACATGTATATGCCAGATTATGGCACAAAATTAAATTCCCCAGTTTTTATTAGAGGCATAGGCTCAAAAATTAACTCTCCTTCGGTAGGTTTATACGTAGATGGCATTCCTTATTTTGAAAAAAGTGCTTTCGACTTTGAATTTGCAGATATTAGCTCAATAGAAGTGTTACGTGGCCCTCAAGGAACTATGTATGGACGTAATGCTATGGGTGGAATCATAAACGTAACTACAAAATCTCCCTTAACATATAAAGGCACAACAATTAGCGTGTCTGGCGGCAATAAAGGCAGAGCACAGGTTTCAATTTCAGACTACAGAAAGCTAACAGATAATTTTGGATATGGTATTTCTGGATTTTATCAACATAATGATGGATTTTTTTATAACGAAGCACTTTCTGAATATGCTGACAAGTTAAATTCGGGTGGCGGACGCTTAAAATTAAGCTATAAAAAAGATAGACATGAAGTAAACTTTGTTTCAAATGTTGAATATTCTGAACAATATGGCTATCCTTATATGTTATTAGACACAGAAACACAAGAAGTGTCACCAGTTAGCTATGATAGAGAAAGCTTTTATAATCGCTTTATAAATTCAAATGGTGTAAATTATACTTACACGTCTCCGAGCATCGTTTTAACATCTCGAACATCTCACCAATACACTCGTGACCACCAAGACATAGACCAAGATTTCTCGGCAAGTGATTTATATTTTGTAACACAGAAAGAAAAACAAAATATGGTGACGCAAGAGGTTGAAATTAGACAATCTGGAGAGCACCGTATTACATGGATTGCAGGTGCGTCAGGTTTTTATCAGAAATTAGATAAAAATGTGGCTATGGAATATGTTTCTTATGGTTTCAAAACGGACAAATATTACGATACTCCAATTTGGGGAGGTGCATTTTATGGACAAGCCACACTTAATCGCCTTTTTAACGACAATTTATCATTAACGGTTGGTTTAAGATATGATTTTGAGAAAGCTAAGATGAATTATGAAAATTATATGGTAACTAGCAGTGCTACATCTCTGTCAGACACATTTGACAGCGAATTAAGCCACTCTCAGTTGTTGCCTAAGTTCTCTTTACAATATCAAATAGAAAAATATGGTCAGATTTACGCTACTGTGTCTAAAGGCTATAAAGCTGGGGGCTTTAACTCTTCTTTTATTGAAGATCAAGAACGTAGCTTTAAACCTGAATATAGTTGGAGTTATGAAATTGGTACAAAATTCAGTTTATGTGACAACAAACTTTCTGGCTCATTCGCAGCGTTCTATATTGACTGGAAAGACCAACAAGTTTATCAACTTTTGTCTACAGGTACAGGTTCATTGCTTAAAAATGCAGCAGAAAGTCGCAGTTATGGTGTAGAAGCCTCGCTAGCTTATCAGCCTATAAATAGATTAAACATAGGAGTAGATTATGGTTACACAAATGCTAAATTTGAAGAGTATGTTTCTTCTTCTGGGGATGATTATTCTTCAAATAGACTGTCTTTAGTGCCACAAAGTACACTTTCTGGTCGTGTAGATTATACTTTTGTGTCAAATAGTTCTTGTTTCTATGATAGAATCAACATTGCGGCTCAATATAACGGAGTTGGTGACATTTATTGGAATGACAGCAACAGTGTAAGCGAAAATTATTATAATCTTTTAAATGCTAGAGTGTCAATTTCAAAAAGTATTGTTACCTTAGCGGTTTGGGCGAAGAATATCACTAATACAAAATACAATGCTTACTACTTTGAATCGCTAGGCAATAGCTATATACAACAAGGAAAGCCTTTTACTATTGGTGCTGATTTAATTCTTCAGTTTTAGCCACAACATTCACGATTTTAACACTATTTAATGGATAAGTTTGAACAACAAAAACGATTAGGAATCTTTTTTAGTTTATACATAGCTCAGTCTATACCTATGAGCTTTTTTAGTACGGTAATTCCAGTGTTAATGCGTCAAGAAAATTTTTCTATGACGACAATAACGCTGCTACAGTTAATAAAAGTGCCGTGGCTGATAAAGTTCTTTTGGTCTCCGCTGGTTGACAGAAATACAGACTCGCTAAGAAGCTATAAAAAATGGATTTTTAGCTCTGAATTATGTTATGCAGCACTAATCGTTGGGGTTTCGATATTAGACATTAAAACAGATATGATTTTAATCGCTGTATTGATTCTGTTATCATTTATTGCCTCCGCCACACAAGACATCGCCACAGATGCGCTCGCTGTTCGTTCTTTTGACAGGAAAAACAAGAGTATGGTGAACAGCATGCAGTCAATGGGCAGCTTTGCAGGTACACTTGTAGGTAGTGGAGTGCTATTACTTATATATAAGAATGTCGGATGGGGCATTGTTTTGCCATGTTTAGCCGTATTTGTGATGTTGGCTATAATTCCGCTAATGCTACAAAAACGAGATACGCCTTTAATTGCGAAACACACCAAGGCAAACAAGGGAGACCTTATTTCTTTCTTTAAGCAAAAAGGAATTTCTAAGCAAATAATCTATCTAGTCCTATCTTACAGTGGGTTAATTGGTATTTTGTCGACTTTACGCCCTTATATGGTGGATTTGGGCTATACTATCACAGAAATTGGATTGATTTCGGGAATTATTGGTACAGGATGTGGATTTGTGGCGTCTTATTTTGGAGGACGAATCATAAAAAAATATGGACGTTATCGTTCACGTATCATTTTCTCGGTTGCAGCACTTGCTACAGCTTCATATTTCTTAATTTTTTCACTATTTAAAGATTGTGGACATGCAATATATCTAGGAGTTTGCTTTTTGTGGGCATCCTATGGGCTTTCAACAGTAGTTGTATATACGACTTCTATGGATAAATCCCGTGAAGGACGTGAAGGCACTGACTTTACGATTCAGACGGTCATAACTCATTTAAGTAGTATGATAATCGCAATTTTTAGTGGTAAACTTATCGACTCTTTCGGAATCACAACACTTTATTCGGTTGAGGTGTTATTAACTATCGTTACTCTTGTATTTTCGATATTTGCGTTTAGAGTTAAGCGAAGAAGGTAATATTAGACTTGTAGAAGGATAAAAAACGGATTTGTGATTTTTTCACAAATCCGTTTTTTTATGTTATTTAACATCTTTAAGCCAGGTTTCTAACTCTAGTGTCCAAAGGTCTAAATACTTAAAAGTATCGCTAAAGCCCCATCCGTGTCCTCCTGTAGGATAAATATGTAGAGTTGCGGGTACTTTATTCTCCACTAGTGACGTATAATATAAAATACTATTCTGAACTGGGACTGTAGTGTCATCTGTACAGTGTACAATAAACGCTGGAGGTGTGTCTTCTGTCACTTGTAGTTCGTTAGAATAGTCGTTTAATTCTTCTTGACTAGGGTTTTTCCCTAATAATTGATTCTGTGAGCCTTTATGCGTAATTTTTTCATCCATGCTAATCACAGGATATACTAAAATTTGGAAATCTGGACGTGTTTCATCTGAATAATGTGTTGCAGCAGTGCTTGCAAGGTGACCACCAGCAGAACACCCCATAATTCCTACTTTTGAAATGTTCCATTTTTCTTTATTTTCACGCATTATCGTAAT
>JAWXTO010000069.1:0-8939 GCA_044433545.1 Rikenellaceae bacterium | reverse complement strand
AGACCAGTTGATGTTAGACTCTTCGTCAAAACGTGCTAAAAGTTCAATGATAACAGTAACTTTCTTGCAATTTTGTGCAGCACAAATCAGCGCATTGATAACTTTTGATTTTTTTGCCAATCTGTAAAGTGTAGTCTTAATAGATTTCACGTTTTTATTAACTGCCGCCTCTTGTAGCAATAAAATGTAACTATCAAAAGATTGGAAAGGCACATGTAATAAGTAATCTTTCTTTTGTATCTTCTCAATTATGCTTGTTGTGCCGTCTAGCTCAGGAACAACTTGAGGCTGCCATGACGGATAACGTAAGTCTTTGTGACCACAGTCAGGAAATGACATTAAATCTTTGTGGTTATGGTAACGGCCACCTTCAAGCATAGTGTCTAACTTGTCGGTGTCTAATTTCATCATCACTTTTTTCTGCACCAAGCGTGGCATCTCTTTATCATAAATAATACGTAAAGGCATACCTCTTTTGCGGCTTTTCACACCTTTAGCAACCTTTTGAAGCACGCCATTTCGCATGTCATTATCTAGTTCCATCTCTGCATCTTTAGTGATTTTGATTGCATAGGCACTGAAATTAGTGTAGCCAAGTTTTCCAAAAAGAAGAGGCAGACAAACTCGAATTACATCATCAAGATACATCAAATAGCTTTTCTCACCCTCATCAGGCAGACGCACAAAACGCCCACATGTGCTAACTGGCAACGGAATAAGAGCATAATTCCATAAAGATTTACCAGATTTATTCATTCTAACGACTAAAAACACTTCTTCGCTAGTTCCTTCGCCTAGTTGTTTTATGTTTTCTAACCAAATTGGAGCAACAAATCCGCTAATTTCTTTCATATAGAAAGATTTCACAAATTCTACTTGTTCTTCAGCTATATTTTGGTCGTTTACAATGAAAATATTGTTCTCGGCTAATCCTTTTGTTACGTTAATGATTGCCTTTTCATATTCTAGCGAATATTCTTTATTTAGCTTATTGATTCGTTTAAGAAGGTGTTGCGTTTCTTGCTTTTCGGCAGTAAATTTCTTGTCGTTATACTCCATAATGCGATTAAGAGTCGCTATGCGAACACGAAAAAACTCATCTAAGTTGTTTGAATAGATTCCAAGAAAACACAATCTATCAATCAAAGGCACATTATCTTTTTGTGCTTCTTGCAGAATTCGTCTGTTAAAATACATCCAACTAATGTCTCTCGGCAAGTAATTCTTTTCTGTTAGTTCAATTCTCTTTTTCATACCTTCATTATAAAATAAAAATTACATACTATTTTCTGTAAAGATATTGGTGATACTTTAATCTTCTACAAAATTAACAATAATTAATCATTAATTAATAGAATTAAGGGGACTTCTAATAACTCCCCTTAATATCATTCTTTATCATAAACCCCGTTTTTTTTGTTCATTCTATAGATTTTACGACCTACAGCCTCAACTTCCTGACGTTTAATCTTGCGAGACTCTAATTTTTTAGTTTTTGCTAACCTTAGATTATACAACAGTTCAGAGAAAGTATCAAAATCATATCTATAATATAAACCTATACCAACTTCTTGTAAACCTTGATTCTCGTCAAATGTATCAATCGGTCTAGTAAACAACTTTGAAGTCACATTAGACAAAGAATCAACCGTATATGTTAATGCCGCATCTACTGTGAACATTTTTACATTTTCTGTGACATAAGCTAAGTTATTTTTAAAATCGAGGTTTCCCTCTAAGTCTAAAAACAGCTTGTTTCTTATCATAGGTGCTGAAGTCCTCAACTCTAGTTCATCAGAAGTCATATCTCCTTTTGGACGGTAACTGAATCCAATGTCAAACTTGTCATTTGAAACCCAGTTGCTAATTTGGTTCGATAAAAATTCTAGCCCTGTCACAGCTGCTCCCGTTGTAAGCCCAGAGCTTGAAAATGCAGAACTGTTGCTGTCTGCATAGAACGTATTTGCAAACAGAAGCCAGAAAATCTGTGTAGAAATCGCCTCTTCGGTGTTAAGTACGCTATTTGCATAACTTTGAACTTCAGGGTCAGCCGAAGGTAAAGAAATTCCTAGTTTTATGTCAGGTTTAAACATTTGTCCTGCAAGTGAAAGGTCACAGTCGACTTCTACACGTTGACTAAACTGAGAGTCATTGCCTAAAAGTGGAGCTAACGAAGTTTTCACTTTGTATGTCGCAGTAATGTTAAGATCAGCATCCAAAGGATCACCTGTCCAGCTAATTGTACCGCCTGGCTGAATGGTGAAATATTTGTTTATAATGTCACTTAACGTAAATAAGTAACCTCCTTCTGTGATTTCAACACTGCCGTGCATAGTAAATTCGTCAATAGACGGATTTATAGTCATCTGAAGGTCTCCCTTTCCTCTCCCTTTAATGATGTCACCAACAACAGGGTCTATAACAAGTTGCGCATCTAGATTTGGCTGAAGACTAAGGTCAAGATTCATTGCAAATGAGCCTTTAGCCTTAATTTTGGCTGTTTTTGTTCGGTTGAAAAGAGATAATTTAACGTCGTCTTCTTCTTTTTCTGGCTCTATAAAAGTTATATAGTCAGCATTTGTGATAGAAGTTTTGCTTGATAGCGGAAGAAAGAACGTTGAATTGCTTTCATTTCTAGCAACTACGTTCATTACAACATTTGTTCCATGCCCTTGTACATCAATCGCACCAGAGCCATATATATGTCCATAGAATATATCATTATCTTTTATTGTTGTATTCAAGAACAGCATATTGTAAGGATTTGCACTCATGTTATACTTCACTCTTTTATAGCCATCAGCAAACAGCTCTCCATCTAGTGCACACACAACTCCCTCTTCGTCTTCTATGACACCAGAGGACAGTTTATAGTAGTTGTTATCTATGTCTACTTTTCCCGATACATTATAACGAACCTTTGTGAAGTCAACCGTAGTGCTAAACTTGCCAATATTTACACTTCCGTCAATTCTTAATTTATTTTCTGGATTCGACACCCTCACACTAACATTTGCGCTACCGTCTATGTCTGAGAATAACCCTCTAGTGAAAGGAGAGATTAACGCTAAATCAACACTGTCTATATTAACATCAGCATAGATTAGTTTTTCTTTAATTTTAAAAGCACCTTCAATTAGAGGTTTTGTTCGTTCTTGAGTAAGGCTAAAAATCGTAGATTGTCTCAAATCAGACCAAGTGCTACTAAATTTCGTATCTTCAAATTCTTTGCCATTAATATTTACTCTTCTAAACAACAAATCTGTTAAAAGCCGAGGGCTATTTAACACAGAAGCAACTTTTATATCGCCGTCTAAACGTCCTCCAATAGTATATCCCATCGTGTCTGTTAATTCTGTTAGTGGCGAAAGATCAAAATTGTTAATAACAACATTTAACGTATCATTAATCTCGTTAGAAATGTTTCCCCACACACTTAAAGACTTATCTGTTGTACTAATGTCAAATTTTGAGATTTTCACCTTTGAATCTTCTATAGTAATTAGCCCTTCTGTAGAGTTCCACTTCTCTTTTCCTAACGAAAAACGTGACTGTAACAACGAAACATTAAGTTTTAATGCTCCTGTTTCTGGATCACGGCTCATCACTGAATGCGTAGAAATTAAAGCTTCAGAATTATCATTCGTATTAAAAAAACGTGAGTCTATATTAACATTATTGTTCTTAATGCCTCCTAACAACAAGAAATTAGGAATATAAACATTATTAAACATCATTTCATTTGCCTTTGCAGACAACGAAATAGAATCACGAGACGAATGAGAACTTATGCTAATGTCAGAGATATAAGTATTTTGGTGATTTATATAATTTGATTTAAAATCAAAGTTAAATTCATTTAGGGCAGGGTTAAAAAGGAAGAACATGCTAGTACCTTCTGCTATTTCTAAACCAGGCATAAAGATGCTAGCCACATTATTTGCCTGTTTGACATCAATAGTCGCAATGTAATAGGCATTTTCAGCCTCTTGCAGGTTTGTTGTGTCTGCGAGACCACTTTCTAACAGAGAAGGAACAGAACTTTGTCCTGTATAAGGGAGATTTGACTGTCTTTGTATTGAAGGAAGGTATTTTCGCACTGTTTTCACCAAATATCCAAAAATATTAGCATAACTTTGTTTCCCCTGCAACGTAACACTCATAAACCTCGAATCTAGCTCCATCATTTTGCTACTTTCTGTATTACGAGTTTTGAACGTAATTCTAGCAACATCAACAGTGTCTATACTATTTATAACTCGTAAAGAGTCAATAGAAATATCACCGTTCATATTGTCAATGTTTATCCCTGAACCATCTGCATCCAAAATCCCTGATACAATAGCAACAGAATCGTTTTTTACCATATTTAGGGCTATCAAATCAACTTTTTTTACGTCTAACTTAAAATCATAAACAGGAATGTCTAAATCTAAGTCAAGTGAACCATTAAACTTAAAGTCAACATTAGGATCATCGCTACCAACGTATCCAAAAAATGTTTTATTTATGATTTTACCGTCTATGTCAATGTTCGTATAGTCATAAGAATTATATTCTAAAGATATAATTTTTGATTTTGTGTCTAAACTTAGCATATCTGAGCCTAAATTTGCGTCAACATCTCCTTGAAATGTTAATTTACCTAACTTCGCAACATTAAGCAAAGTTCCTAGCTCAAAATCATCAATTTCAACGTCTCCCATTAGGTCAAAACCCTTATTTGCAGGCTTATTCGAAGCGTTAAAACTTACAGTACCTAAGTTTGTATTTAATACACCATCAGTTTTAAAATTTGTTAATAAACCTTTGAAATTACCGTTCACTTCGATAGATGTCAAAGGCTCTAACATTTTAAAAAACGACATTTCTTTATTCGTCATGTCAAATGTTATGCTCTTTGCATCACTAGACGATGACTTTAACCCACTAACTTTAACATCAAAGGTCGTTTCGTCTATATGAGGTAGCCCCTTAATAGTCACATCTGCCTCTTTCACAATTGTATTATATGACTTGAAGTCGTATATAGTCCCCGTCATATCAGAAACTACACCACTTGCGTGACCTTTAAAACTTGCCTTTAATTTTAAAGGAAATTGCCGAGCAGTAAATTTATCTATATCTCGAAAATCAAGATTCCCCTCTCGAATTACGACATCCATAGGAACTCGATTCACATAATCAAACATAATCCACGCTGAATAACGCATAGAATATGATTCTATGTCAAAATAAGAATTTTCAAACCACACTTTCCCATTTACAAATGAAATTTCAGACGGAGAAGCCTTAAATCGCTCGATATCAACATTAACAAGATTAAACCCTGTCTTTTCGGTAAAGTACAAAGAGTCAATAGACATATTAAAACTGTCTTTTTCAAGTATAAAGTCTTTAGCACTTATTCGTGTGCTCTGGAAATTCATATCCTGATAATTAATCCCAGATTCAGGAGTTGTGATTTCTCTAAATCGCCTAAATTTGAAATCCAAATCGTGAACATCAACGTCGTCAATATGCAATATGAATGGCTTAGGGACTTTGTTAGGATCTTTAGATTTTAATTTTGTTACGATATGTTTTAAGTTCAAAACAGAGTCTTTCTCGTCACTGTTTAGATGAAATTTACCACCTTCAAGCTTTGCGTAGCTTAGATTTAACCCCTCAGCAAAATTTAGTGTATTAAGTTTTGCTTTTAAGCAATTAATATAAATTAAGGTGTCTCCTTCGGTAGGGTCTTCGACATAAAACCCACTAATTTCTACGCTATAGAACAAGTTTATGTCTATGTTTTCAATAGAAACTTCAGAGTCCAGATATTCTGACGAAAAACGTGCAAAACCATCTATTAAGGCATTCTGAACAAAAGGAATATTTAAGAATAACGAGATATATACAGGCAAGAATAAGATAAACAACACGAATGTTGCAATCACATTAGCTAATATTCTTACTTTTTTTTTCATTTATAATCTCAATTTTGTATCTTTGAATTTTTAATCGAATTTTCAGTCTATTTTATTGTTTTTCGAGCATAAAATCTCAAAATACTAAAAAATCTGAAAATACATTATACAAAAATAAGACTTTTTTCTAGATTTACCCTAGAAAATAAAAATAAGATATCAAATTAAATATAATACTTTACTAAATAATAATGGATATAACAATTTTAGGCATAGAATCTTCTTGTGACGACACTTCAGCTGCTGTGATAAGAAACACTGAGCTACTTTCTAATGTTATTGCTACACAGGCTGTTCATGAACACTGGGGAGGCGTAGTTCCAGAACTTGCATCTCGTGCGCACCAACAGAACATTGTTCCAGTAGTTAATAAAGCATTAAAAGATGCAAATGTTGACATTGAAGACATAGATGCAGTGGCGTTCACTCGTGGACCTGGGCTATTAGGGTCACTATTAGTAGGAATTTCGTTCGCTAAAGGTCTTTCTATTGCCAAAGATATACCTATGATAGAATGCAACCACCTTTTAGGGCATATTTTGTCAAATTTCATAGACGAAAAAGACGAAAATATACCTCATCCTTCGCTTCCCTTCTTGACTCTTCTTGTTTCTGGGGGGCACACTCAGCTAGTTCTTGTTAAATCTCACTTAGAATTTGAAATAATAGGTCAAACTATAGATGATGCCGCAGGTGAAGCATTTGACAAATGTGCAAAAGTGATGGGCTTACCTTATCCTGGAGGCCCCGTAATTGACAAACTTGCAAAAGAGGGCGATCCAAAAGCATTTAAATTTGCAAAGCCATCAGTTCCAGATTTAGACTACTCTTTCAGCGGTCTAAAAACGTCGTTTTTGTATTTTTTAAGAGATAGAATTGAAGAAAACGAGAATTTTATCGAAGAAAATAAAGCAGATTTGTGTGCATCTTTACAACACACAATAATTAAAATCCTCACAACAAAACTTATTAAAGCGGCAAAAGCATACAACGTAAAAGAAATCGCACTAGCAGGTGGAGTTTCTGCAAACAGCGGATTAAGAAGTGCAATTTCAGAACTTGGCAAGAAAAAAGGCTGGAAAGTATATCTTCCTAAGCTAAAATTCACTACCGACAATGCCGCTATGATTGCAATAGAGGGCTACTATAAATATTTAAATAACGAATTTACCGATTTAAGCGTAACACCTGTTTCACGCATCAATTCATTATAATCATGAAAGGCATTTATTTTATAAGTGGCATCGACACCGACGCTGGGAAAAGTTTTGTGACAGGTTATCTTGCCAAATGCGCTTTAGATGAGGGCATTAACGTTACAACAATGAAATTCATCCAAACAGGAGGACTAACTGAAAATGGCTACTCTTTAGACATTGAAATTCACCGTGAAATAATGCAAAATGGCTTCACTGAAGAGGACAAACTTGGCATTACAGCTCCAGTAGTTTTCTCATACCCTGCTTCTCCACATTTAGCTTCAGAAATTGATAAAAAGCCAATAAATTACAACAAGATTACGGAATCTATTGATTTTTTAAGCAAAAAATATGAACTTCTTTTCATCGAAGGAGCAGGAGGGCTACATGTTCCTCTTGACCAGAACAAGACAACAATAGATTACGTTAAAGAACACGGCTTTAAGGTCATTTTAGCAACTGGAGGCAAGCTAGGTAGTATAAATCACACAATATTGTCTCTTGAGGCTCTAAAAGTACGAAATATAGAAGTCGCTTATGTTGTATACAATCGTTATTTCGGAAAAGACGATACAATTATTGATAACGATTCATTTAACTACATAAAAAATTACGTAAATAAACACTTCCCCGATACAACATTCATAGAAAAACCTGCTATTTAGGATAGGTAGAACTATAAAACAAGAAAATTTACTCTTCTAATAACTTTACCATAACCACTCAACATTCCTCAAATGAAAAAAGCATTAGTCATAGGCGCAACTTCTGGCATTGGTAAGGAATTGGCAGTTTTATTGTCAAATAATGGATATAAGATTGCGATATCAGGTAGGAGGGAGAACCTACTTAATGAGATAAAAAACGCCTCTAAAGGGTTTATTATCTCTGAAGTGATGGATTTGACAGACATAAATTCAATCCCTACAAAAATAGAACGTATAATATCCAATCTTGAAGGATTAGACCTAGTTGTTATCTCTTCAGGTTGTGGCGAATTAAACTATGACCTTGAATTTGACATTGAAAAGAACACTATCGACCTTAATGTAACAGGATTTACTGCTGCAATTAACTATATCTACAACTACTTTTCAATGCAGAAACAAGGGCATATTGTGGCAATTACCTCTGTAATGGGATTGAGGGGGAGTTGCGCAGCTCCTGCATATTCAGCAACAAAAGCCTATCAAATAAATTACCTTGAAGCCTTTAGGCAACGAACATTTGTAGAAAAGAACAACATAACTATAACCGACATTCGTCCAGGATCAGTAAACACAAATATGATGAAAGGAGAAGGTCATTTCTGGATAGCAACTCCCCAAAAAGCAGCAAAACAAATTCTACACGCAATCAAAAATCGTAACTCAACAAAATATATAACGAAACGATGGCGATTAATTGGATGGATTCTTAAACTCCTTCCAACATGGTTATATAATAGAATGGGAAAATTATAGTCTAACACCTTGTCCTGTATTGCAATTATCTTTTAAAACTAAGACCCTTTTTATATCGGTTAGAGTCAAACCTTATTTAGTTCTTCCTTTTTCGGAACTGTAAAATTTATGCCTGAAATTTGAAAAAAATACAGGTTTTGCGTATGTCCATTGTATTTACAAATCCCAAAATCAACCTCTTCCCAAGAGCCATTTTCTAGACTTTATAATCTAATAGTCACACATCTCAAAAACCAAGCTCCAACGTATTTTATCAAAACATGCAGTTTTGAGAGGTTTATTCGCTTGTCGCAACTCCTAACTCCTAA
>JAWXTO010000068.1:0-8942 GCA_044433545.1 Rikenellaceae bacterium | reverse complement strand
GCACTAACTGAAAAGATGAACTTACGATGTCGGCTATAAAGTCAGATAAATCTTCGATATAAAGTGTTGCTAGATGTTTTGCACGGTCTATGTTGCCTGTCGAGCCAAATGCCCACTCTAAATTTTCATCTTTTACGTTCTTAAAGCGTCCTGCTTCTGGTAAATAGCCTCGTGTAGTAATTTTAGTAGCTAAAGTTTCGTCTTTCCCCTGCAAAAAACGCCATACATTGTCTATACTTTTTTCATAAGCCCAACGTTTTGAGGCTATTCCTCTAGCTTTAAAGGATAGCTTGTCAAGAGAAAAGGCAATGTCAAAAATGTCTTTCAAAAAAGAACGTGTAAAAATTTGATTTGCCAGTTCTATGCCCATATCATACTGTTTCACGGTGTGACCTTCTTGTACTAGAAAGGCTTTTAGCTGTGTCGTAGCAGGATATGGTGTGTTTAGCTGTGTGAACGGAGGTGTTATTAATAGTATATTCATGTTTTGCGTGTTGGCTTATGGAGTGAAATCTAGTTTTTTTAGGCGAATGTGTATTAGTCAAAAAGTCTACAGCCTCGAAGTAGAGATTCTATATCCATACGTTTTTTGCCTGCAAGTTGAGCGTCTTTAATGACGATAAAGCCGTCTTGTGTGGCAAATTTTAATGTTTTTTTAGAGTCGCAAATAATGTCTCCACATTTTAAATTGTGAGAAGTAAGCTCTATTTCTGTAGTGAAGATTTTCATAGAGACATTTTCACCATAACGTCCGCCAAAATCTGTCCATGCAGCAGGATATGGAGATAAACCTCTAATTAAGTTATGTATTTTTAAAGATTCGTTGTTCCAATCTATTTTACAGTCGTCTTTAAATATTTTTGGAGCACCACGGCGTTGACTTTCAGCGAAATTAGCTTGTGGTTTAGTCTCTAAATTGCCGCTAATGATTTTGTCTACACTCTCTAAAACTAGCTCTCCGCCTATTTCCATTAATTTGTCGTGAATAGTGCCAACATTGTCACCGTCTGTAATTTCAACCTCTTTGAAATCAATGATTTCTCCTGTGTCGATGTTGTTGTCAAGCATAAATGTCGTTACGCCAGTTTTTGTGTCTCCATTAATGATAGACCAGTTAATTGGAGCAGCTCCACGGTAGTCTGGAAGTATAGAACCGTGTAGATTGAAAGTTCCAAATTTTGGCATAGTGTAAACTACTTCAGGAAGAAGTTTAAATGCTACTACGATGCCTAAATCTGCGTCTAATTGGCGCATTTCAGCTAAAAAATCTTCATCTTTTAGCTTTACGGGTTGCAGAACTTTTAGACCAGCTTCTATAGCATACTTCGTAACGGCAGTTTGGTTGATTTTTTGCCCTCTGCCAGAAGGTTTGTCAGGTAATGAAACAACACCCACTACGTTATAACCTCCTTCGACAAGACATTTTAAAGGATATACGGCAAAATCTGGTGTTCCTAGATATATTATTTTGAAATTTTTTTTATCCATCTACTATTTTAACTATGTGTGGTTTATTATTGTTTGTTATTTTAAGAAAAATCCTCTTTCTAGAAGTTCGCATAAGAATTAATAACTTTCAAAGGTAGTGAATTTTGTTTGAATTTACAATATTATGACTATCTTTGTGGGATAAAGCGAGGGGGACTCTATCGCTGGTGAGTTTTCACGAGAGGAAAGTCCGAGCAACACAGAGCACCGTTCTCTCTAACTGAGAGGTTTTTGTAAAGGAACAGTAGTGTAACAGAGAATAACCGCCTTTTTAAGGTAAGGGTGAAAAGGTGGGGTAAGAGCCCACCGGTAGATGTAGCGATACATTTAGCCGTACGCCTAACGGGTTGCAAGACCATGTATACCGACGCACGTAGGATTGCTCGTCCGATGTCGGGGGGTAGGTTGCTAATTAGGTTATAGGCAACTATAATCATAGATAAATGATAGAGAACTTCTTTTAGAGGTTACAGAACTCGGCTTATACTCCCTCCTTTATTTTATTACTAATAAGAAGGCAATTTTTGCCTTTTTTGGTAATTGATCGACTTAAAAGAAAATTTATGCAAAATAAATGGATAAAAAAGGATTCAAATGAAACTTTAATCCTTATGTTTATGGGCTGGGCTTGTGATGAAGATATGATAAAGGATGTCGATTTTGAAGGTTGCGATATGTTGTGTTTTTTTGATTATACGGGCGACTTAAATGATGTTAAAATTGAAGATTACAGCGGCTATAAACGTGTTGTATTGTTAGCGTGGAGCTTTGGAGTTTGGGTTGCAGACTATTTTCATGCTAAGGGCTTTTTGCCTAATGTCGATGCGGCGATGGCAATGAATGGAACTGTGAAGCCTATACACAACAAATTTGGAATACATGAACTTAACTTTAAATTGACCGTAAGAGGTTTAGAAAGAGTAGGGTTAAGTAAATTCTATGATAAGATAAGTGCTGAAACGCCTATAAATCCTTGTAAGAGAGATATAAAAGTTCAAATTGAAGAGCTTAAAAACTTAGAAATTTGGTCTTCTAAAGAGTACGTTTCAACGTTGACATGGAATTTGGCTTTAATAGGTCAGAAAGATTTAATTTTTAGCCCCAAAAATATGCAAAATTATTGGGATATTGTTGGTACTAAGTTTATTAATGGAAAAACCGTAGAGCATTATCCATTTAATGACGAGGGATTGAGTGTAATTAATAACTTTTTAGATGAATCTAAATAAAGATTTGATACAGAAGAGGTTTGCTGCACGTTTAGAGAGTTATAACAAGTATGCTTTAGTGCAAAATCGAATTTGTGAGCATTTAGGCTTGTTGACAGATAAGTTTGTTGACTGTGAAGTGCGAAAAGCGTTAGAAATAGGTGCTGGCACAGGTTTTTTAACTTCAATTTTGACCTCTAAGTTTGGTGATTCTCAGTGGTATATAAACGATATAACAAGTGAGGTAAAGCCTTTTATTGAAAGGGTTAGAAAAACAGATAAGGTTGCTTATTTGTTTGGTGATGCTGAGAAAATAGACTTTAGTGAGACGTATGATTTGGTCGTTTCGTCTAGCGTTGTACAATGGTTTGATGATTTTGAAGGTTTCGTAGACAAATTAGACGTCAATAGTGGAGGATATGTTGTTATCTCTTCTTTTGGACAGCGAAATTTTGAACAAATTAAGGGCGTTTTAGGCGTAGGTTTAAGGTATATGTCTCTTAATGAATTGGAGTCTGTTTTTGAAGGCAGGGGTTATGAGATTATTCACTCAGAACAACAAATAGAGACTCTAGAATTTAATAGCCCGCTAGAAGTGCTGAAACATATTAAAATGACAGGAGTTAATTCAGTAGAAAACTTTGTGTGGACTCGCAATAAACTAAATGACTTCTGTAAAGAGTACGAAAAACAGTATATAAATGATTTAGGATGTGTTACATTGACATATAATCCTACAATTTTAATAGCAAAAAAGAAATGGAGATAACATTATTTATAACATCAATAGTTGTAGCAGCATTAGGGATTATACTTCTTATAATTCCTATAATTCCTGCTCCAGTGGTGAGTTTTATTGGCTTGTTGGTATATTATTTTTCGGGAAAATCTGAAGATTCTGTGTTAGAATTGGTGATTTGGGGTGTATTTATGATTGTCGTCTTATTGATGGACAATATATTGCCGCCTATGATAGCTAGAAAGTTTGGAGGTTCTAAAAAAGCTGCATGGGGTTCGTTTATAGGTGTACTTATAGGGGCATTTTTTGTTCCTCCGATAGGAATGTTAGTTGGCGCTTTTGTTGGTGCGCTTATAGGTGAGGCTATTCATACTAATAAAATGGATAGTGATGAAATGAAAGTTGCTTTTGGCTCATTTTTGGGCTTTATAACTGGTATGGGACTTAAACTTGCCTACGGTATATTGATTTTATGCCATATAATTTTTAGCTAGAACTACTAGATAAATGTAGGGAGTTTCGATGTATCCTGCTGTTTAATTTTGGGTATCACTTTTAAATATATATATTATGAAACCATTGTTTTTGTGTTATGCTAAGTGTGGCACATGTACAAAAGCCAACAAGTGGCTTAAAGCTAACGAAATAGACGTAGACGTTAGAGACATAACAATAGAAAATCCTAGTTTAGAGGAGTTGACATTGTGGTTAGCGAAGAGTGGATTGCCTATAAACAAGTTTTTTAATACAAGTGGTGTGAAATATCGTGAATTGGGGGTTAAAGAGATTATAAAAACTGCTTCTAAAGAAGAGTTGTTGACATTGTTAGCCTCAGATGGTAAGTTGGTGAAACGTCCAATACTTGTGAGCGGAGATTCTGTGTTAGTCGGCTTTAAAGAAGACGAATATGTGTCTTTATTTAAGTAGAATTTAAAGATTTCGTCGTCAAATAAATTGCTTTTGTGAATTTTCTAACGTAAAGGGTTCTTGTGTTAGGAAATTTCTGATATATTAGTTGTTGTTAGAACCCAGGTTTAAAATCTAAATAAATATGAGATTAAATTTAAAGCTAGTTCTGTTATTTTTAGCAGTTAGTGTTACAAGTCTGCAAGCACGTACATTACATGTTGCAAAGAATGGCTCAGACCAAAATGACGGGTCTAAAGAAACTCCGTATCTTACAATTTCTAAAGCTGCGTATCATGCAATTGCAGGTGATACTATCCTTATCAGTGAAGGAACTTATAGAGAATGGGTGTCGCCTCAAAATGGAGGTATAAATGCAGATCGTCGTATTGTTTATATGTCTGTACCAGGTGATGACGTATATCTAAAAGGTTCTGAAGTTGTTGACACTTGGGTGAAAGAAAAAGGTAAAGGTTCTACTATTTGGACTGTAGAATTAGATAATCAAATGTTTGGTGATTTTAATCCTTATGCGACTACTTTATATGGTGACTGGTTGAAAAATGGTAAAGATTTACACCTTGGTGAAGTTTACATAGACGGCGAAGCGTTTTTTGAAGATGCAGAAGGTCTTGTTGACACTATAGGTTTGTGGAGTGCTTCTGTAAATGCAACTACTACTATCATTAAAGCTAACTTTGGAGACAAAGATCCTAATAAATCGCTAACAGAAATTAATGTACGTCCTGCATGTTTCTTCCCAAAATCTACAGGCGTAAGTTATATTACTGTAAACGGTCTTAAAGTGTCACAAGCGGCTACACAATGGGCAGCTCCAACTAACGAACAAGAAGGTATGATAGGTCCTAACTGGAGTAAAGGTTGGGTAATTGAAAACTGTGAAGTTTCTTATTCAAAATGTGTAGGTATCTGTATCGGTAAAGAGAAAGCTAGTGGTCACAACATGTATTCTTTGTATAACGAACAACCAGGATACAACATGGAAGGCTTTAACCGTGAAATTGAAGCAATTATGAAAGCTTCTGATCAAGGTTGGAGTAAAGACAACGTAGGTTCTCACTTAATTCAAAACAATGTTATACACAATTGTGGTCAAGCTGGCGTTGTAGGACACTTAGGTTGTATTTTTAGTGTGATTCGTAACAACGAAATATATGATATAAACCGTACTGATGACAAAATTTCGGGTTGGGAAACAGCAGGTATCAAATTACACGCTGCTATTGACACTTACATCGAAAACAATATCATCGTTAACACTACTAGAGGTCTTTGGTTAGACTGGCAAGCACAAGGAACTCACGTGTGTGGTAATGTTATTGACGAAAGTGATATGAATGATATCTTTGTTGAGGTTAGCCACGGTCCAACTATGGTTTACAACAACATTTTCTTGTCAGATTTAGGTATTAGAGTAGATGCACAAGGTATTGTGTTTGCTAACAACCTTGTTTGGGGTCGTGTACACGTGTTAGAGTCGAGAGATCGTTACACTCCATATCACTATCCTCACTCAACAAAAATTAAAGGTTTATTTAACAACACAGGTGGTGACAACCGCTTCTATAACAACATCTTCTTAGGTCAATCTGCTGAATTTAAAACAGGTAAAAACGGGTTAGAGTCTTTAGAAAACTATCCTACAGTAGAAGAAGTTGAAGAATCTAAACCTATTCCTTTCTTCAAAAAACTATCTATGAGATTGCCTATGTGGTGTGAGGGAAATGTGTTCTTCCACGAGGCTATTCCTAGCGAAAAATTTGAGGCTGACGCTGTGACATATCCAGAAACAGAGGTGAAAGGTAAATTATTGAAAAAAGATGGCGTTTACTATCTTGACGGATACAACATGGATAAAGCACTTTTAGAAAAAGTTAAAACTGTAGGAGTAAACACTAAAATGTTAGGCACTACAATTATCGCTCAGATGACATTTATGGATGGTGAAAACAATCCTTTTGTACTTGATGTAGATATGTATGGTCAACCTAGAAATGCGGATGCTCCTTTGGTAGGTCCTGTTGAATCTTATGATGTAAATCCAGTTATTTGGCCAACTGCTAAATAATATACTTTGAAAACAAATCGCTTGTTTTGTGTCTTATGTAGATAACCTCAAATAATAGAGTTTGTTTACATAAGACATAGAGCAAGTGATTTGGTTTTTATACTTAGGGTTATATTTGAAATTTGTAATTTCTTTAATTTAATGTTTTTGTTATGATAAATGTAAGTGATTTGGTTGCGAGAAAAGCAATTGAATATTATAGTCAATTTGGTGCAACAAAAAGAAGTGATATTCTTCATACACAAGAAGTAGTGAGCTATACACGTCTTATTTCAGTGGGTGAAAAACTGAGCGAAGAGGCTGTTGTGATGCAAGAAACTGCGGCATGGCTTCATGACATTGGCTGTCCTCGTTCGAGAGAGGAATTTGGAAATTCGTTGCCTGTGAATCAGCAAAATGCGGGTCGTATAGTGACAAATGAACTGTTAAAAGACGTTGATTTGTTAACAGATGAACAAAAAAGCTGGTTAGAGGATGTTGTCGGTACACACCACCAATATCCTAGTGCTGAAGAACTTGGATTTTTGCCCCTTTTTGAAGCAGATTTAATTGTAAACTTGCTTTCGGGGTATATGCCTATTGAAAATGCTGAACATTATTATAAAACATTAATGAAAACTGCTACGGGTAAGGCTTTGTTTAAACTTGTGGTGATGGAGACTGTATAAATAATTGTTTTAGGTATAAAAAAAATTGATATTATGAATAAAGGGGTTATTGCATCTGCGCTTGTTGCGTTGCCTTTGGTTTGTCTTGCTGAAGAGAAACCAAACGTTTTGTTTATATGTATAGATGATTTACGTGCAGAAATAGGAGCGTATGGTAAGGATTATATGGTTACGCCAAACCTTGATAAACTTGCATCAGAAGGGCGACTTTTTAATCAACATTTTGTTCAAATTCCTGTAAGTGGACCTTCACGAGAATGTTTGCTAACAGGTTTGATGGCTCGTAAGACTTCTGAAATATATCACGAACACTACGCCGAAGAGCTTGCAGGTTCTACAGAAAGTGAAAACCCTGAAAGTTTCGTTCATCACTTAAAGCGAAATGGTTACACCACTATAGGGGTCGGAAAAATAAGCCACCACGCTGATGGTCATTTCAAAAATGCTTTAGAATTGCCTTATAGTTGGACTAACTATGTGTCAGACCCTAACTGTCCTTGGAAAGCGTCAAATTTGCTGAAAACTTATGCGTCAGGTCGTGATATGGTGGATGGAAATAAGAATCTTGCCTATGAAGCAGCAGATGTGTCTGACGATGATTATGTAGATGGCATGTCACTTAATTTGGCACTTAACGAATTAGAAAAATTATCAAAAAATAATGATAAACCATTCTTTTTAAGTGTAGGGTTTGTGTCGCCTCATTTACCATTTTGCTCTCCTGTGAAATATTGGGACAAATATGATAGAAATAGCCTTAATATTTCTACAAATCCTGATAAACCTTTAAATGTTGCAGATGAATTTATATATCCTAGTGTAGAATTTAATGCCTTTTATACACACCCTGAACGAGCAGGTGTGGGAGTTCGTTTGCCTGATGATTATGCTCAATTGCTTCATCATGCTTATTACTCAGCTGCTTCATATACGGATGCTCTTGTAGGTCAATTATTAGACAAATTAGAAGAATTAGAGCTGGATAAAAATACTATAGTGATAGTGTGGGGTGACCACGGTTGGATGTTAGGTGAGAAAACTATTTGGGGTAAGCAAAACGTGTTTGATAAGGCACTTAACAGTGTTTTCATCGTTAAAACACCAGGTATGAATAAAGCAGGTGTCTCGTCTAGTTCACTTGTAGCGACAATTGATATATATCCGACGCTGTGTGAGTTGACAGGTATCGAAGCTCCAAAAGAATTAGATGGAGTGAGCTTTGTTCCTATCTTAGAAAATCCGAAAGCTAAGACAAGAGAAAGTGTAGTGTCTCATTGGCGTAATATTTTAAGCCTTAGAACAGAACGCTACCGCTTTTCTATATACAAAGATGGTGATAAAGAGCCAAAATTAATGCTTTTTGATCATAAAAAAGACCCTGATGAGATTAATAATTTAGCAGTAGAAGACACGAAACTAGTTCAAGAATTTATGGATAAAGTTCGTGCGGTAAATAACGGATTTTTCAATTCTTTGTAACATTTAAAATGAAGAATCAATAAAGTAATTATGAAAAAGTCAATTAGTTTATTATTTTTTTCAGCTATAGGTTGTTGTTCTTTTGCTCAGTCAACAAATAAACCTAACATAGTTGTTATTATCGCAGATGATTGCATGTATCAAGATTTGGGATGTTATGGAAGTAATGATGCCATAACACCGAATATTGACAAGCTTGCTAGTGAAGGGATGAGATTTACAAACTTTCATCAATCTACTGCTATGAGTTCTCCAACCCGTCACTGTATTATGACAGGTTTATATCCTTTTAGAAGTGGTGCTTACCCTAATCATACACGTGTTTTTGATGGGACTAAAAGTATAGTGCATTATCTTAAAGACTT
>JAWXTO010000067.1:8450-9269 GCA_044433545.1 Rikenellaceae bacterium | reverse complement strand
GTAACATTCAAACCCGAAAGTCTGATGTCGTATCGTCGCTGTTTCTCAAAGGATGTATCTTTTAATATAAATATTAAAGATGCTACTTTTAAATCTCAATCTGTCAAAAGAACTAAATCACAACTGAAACGCTTCTCGATAAAAAAACTAAATCACCATCGGCAAAACCTAAATGACTTAGTAAACTCGAAGTGCGTTACTTCTCAATTGCGATGCAAAGATAGCGCATTTTTTTACTAACTTCCAAATAATTCTTAATCTTTTTTTAATATTTTTTTATACACAACAACCAACTAGCAACTATTCAGTAAATTACAAGAAAAAGTTTTTTTGCACCCTCTATTTATTGCATTTTATAGCATTTTAGAGCCATTTTTACGTATAAATTACTGACGAATTGTCTATTAAGTCACTTTTTACAACAGAATACGCTCAAATCGTTTAAAAATTTAACAAAATCACAAATTTGCGAATTAACAGACAATATACTGCAAAAATAAAACGCCTACTCAAAGAATAGGCGTTTTGTTTTATATAATAAGAAGTTTAAACCTTATAAAAATGACAATATAACAACAATCATTCCCAAAAGGTCTATATAAAGGTTCTATTTTGCTGTTTTATTATAGAATCTGCGAGGTTGATTAGTAGAAGTTGCACTTTTTTTAAATCCTGCACCATATTTAACAGTGCGCTGACCTGTTCTAGCATTATCCACACGTTTTCCCCTTACGACAGCACCCTTACTGACTGTTTTAGAATTTCGGTATGCTATTTTTGTTGAATTTAACGAATCATCATCCAAAGCAATTACTCCAT
>JAWXTO010000067.1:0-8440 GCA_044433545.1 Rikenellaceae bacterium | reverse complement strand
ATCAGAGAATTTTTTAATGTCATTTATAATAACTTCATCAGATGGATACTCTTGATTATACTCAAAAGATTTAAATTTCATAAATTTGGACACATCGAGAGCTATAATCTCACGCACGTCTTCATCATAGTCTTTAATTAAGTTGATTACACGTCTAATGTTGTTTCCATACTGTTTATAAGTTAACCTTCCTGAAGGATAGCACAATTTTTGTGGTTTACACATCAGTGCTTCATCAGACGGAATCGCATAAGGCGAATCAACATCAAGATCAAAGCCAGCCATTATGAATAAATGATCCCATAATTTATGTCTGAAATCTGATGTGTCACGAAGTTGAGAGTTTAAATTGCCCATAACGGCAATTACGGCGTGCGCTTGTTGGTTTCTTTCTTCTCTATCTTCTATATCTTTTAGAGATTTTGCCATATAATGAATATGACGACCATATTCTGGCAATACCAACTTACTACGTTGAGAGTTGTAATATTTATCGTTCATAAAAAATTTAGTAAAATTAGCCGCTACTTAAAACACTGTATATTAATGATACAGATAAAATAACTTACGCACAAAAGGCGTATAAAAAATTGTAAAGACCATGCAAAAACAAATTATTTTAAAGAAAAATACAATTTTACATAGTTTATTGCTATATTAGCGACTACATTTAGATTACAATTGTTGTGCAAATATAATAAAATTATTGAATAATTTAAAAATAACACCTAAAATGGCAAAAATTCTTGTTATAGATGACGAAAGACACATTAGAAACACCTTAAAAGAGGCTTTATCGTATGAATCACACATTGTATGTACATCAGAAAATTGTACTGATGCACTACAACAAATGGCAAAAACGAATTATGACCTCATAATTTCTGATGTTAAAATGGAGGGGATGGATGGAATAGAGTTTTTATGTCATATTTCAAACGACGAAGCTTATCAACACATTCCTGTGATAATTATTACGGGTCACGGAAATGTGGACATGGCTGTAAAAGCATTAAAAAATGGAGCTTTCGATTTCATAGAAAAGCCCATTGACCTTGGAGCGTTGCTTTCTTCTGTAAAAAATGCCTTTGACAATAAAGAAAACGTCCGAGAGGCTCGAAAAACTATCCGAAAAAAGAAAATAAAAGAATCTGTATGTCCTATTATTGGCGAATCGGACGCTATAAACAATGTCAAAAAGCTTATTGGTAAAGTTGCACCTTCAGAGGCTCGTGTACTTATTACAGGGTCTAACGGTACAGGCAAAGAGCTTATAGCACGGGAAATTCATCGTACTAGCCACCGCTCTAATGAAGCATTCATAGAAGTTAACTGCGCTGCCATACCTTCAGAGCTTATCGAAAGCGAAATGTTTGGTCACGAAAAAGGTTCATTCACCTCAGCAGATAAGCTTCGCAAGGGGAAATTTGAATTGGCAAATAACGGAACATTATTTTTAGATGAAATCGGTGACTTGCCACTAGCTGCACAGGCAAAACTGTTAAGGGTACTACAAGAAAAGAAGATTTGTCGTGTCGGAGGAGACAAAGACATAAATATAAATGTGCGTGTTATCGCCGCTACAAACAAGAATCTCCGTGAAGAGACTCGAATAGGCAACTTCAGAGAAGATTTATATCATAGGTTAAGTGTCATTATAATCCATGTGCCAAATTTGAATCAACGCCGCAATGATATTCCTTTATTAATAGATTACTTCTTAGGATTATCTTCAAAAAATGAAAATATTTCTAAATGTAAAATTACCGATGGGGCTGTTCAGATGTTATCAGAGCTAGATTGGAGCGGTAACATTCGTGAACTACTCAACGTAATTGAAAGGCTTGTCGTTTTTACAAAAGAACCAAACGTCTCAGAAACTATAATTAATGAGGATAACATAACTGAATATGTGCTAAAATATCTTAACTAGGACAACGAAACATCCTCTACCAGACGATTTCAGCACTAAACACATGTTCACAACTTAAATTTTTCTTGGGAAGAAATAATTTAAATATCAACAACTTACAATTTTTACAATAAAAAACACTACAAAAAGTTCACGAAAAATTTGGATAATATTTTAAAAATTCCTAGATTTGCAACGTCTTAAATGAAAGACATGTTTAGTGATTGACCCATGGTGTAATGGTAACACAGCAGATTTTGGTTCTGTCGTTCAAGGTTCGAGTCCTTGTGGGTCAACAAGAGGTTTCAAGCAGTGCTTGAAACCTCTTTTTTGTTAGGGAGATTCCCAAAACCTCGTTTTGTGGATTTTCCTAATAATTTTCAAAGAAAATTATACGCTCTTTTTTGCCCTTAAAGGCAAAAGAAAGCGAGTTTTGAAGCCCTCTGGGCGTACTTTTTCAAAAAGTATAAAACTTATTATAAAAGGCGGGACGCCTTTAGGTGCAAAGTTTTTAAGGGGCAATTACCTCCGTTTTTAAGGTTTTTAGCGAAAATCAAGGTATTTTATCTAAAATATCTTGATTTAACTATCTAGGAATCACCGATGTATTAGTTTCGGGCATCACCCTTGTTAATAACCCTACATCCGCCTAAGCCAATTCTAGTCTGCAACCACAGCCGTCCCAACTAAAGATTATACAATCTAACAAAAAGTGATTAATCCTAAAATTTGATATTCTACTTTATTTTCTATATCTTTACGAATGTTAACCCATTGATAATTTTTTAATAAAAATCTCATGAAAAAGAATACTTTAATTGCTGTAGCGCTATTATTAGCTTCTAGCTCTGCAATAAATGCAGGCAACTCCTCAAATAAAGATATCCAAGAAGTTAAAGTTGAAAGAGTATGTCAACGCCCTGCTGTTAATGATAGGCTATTTACTTCGCCAGCTGTTGAGGCAGAGATAGAACGAGTTACTTCTATGCTTACTAACGAGAAATTAGCATGGATGTTTTCGAACTGCTTTCCTAACACTCTCGAAACTACAGTACATTATCGTATTTTGGATGGCATTCCTGACACATTTGTCTATACAGGGGATATTCATGCAATGTGGCTTAGGGATTCGGGAGCACAAGTGTGGCCTTATGTTCAACTTGCAGAGCGTGACCCAGAATTAAAAAAGATGCTTTGGGGAGTTATAAACCGCCAATTTATGTTGATTAATATTGACCGTTATGCGAATGCCTTTAATGACGGTCCTGTGCCTGATGGAAGTTGGATGTCGGATGATACAGAAATGATTCCTGAAGTGCACGAAAGAAAGTGGGAGATAGATTCACACTGTTATCCTATACGCCTTGCCTACTATTATTGGAAAACTACAGGAGACGATACTATATTCGGTGATGAGTGGGAAAAAGCTATTACTAACATACTTAAAACATTTAAAGAGCAGCAACGTAAGGATGGTAAACCAGGTCCATATCAGTTCACAAGGGTAACTAATCGCCAACTAGATATGAAAAATAATCTCGGAAAAGGCAATCCTGTGAAACCTGTAGGACTTATCGCTTCATCTTTTCGCCCATCAGACGATGCTACTACATTTGAGTTCTTGATACCGTCGAACTTCTTTGCTGTAACTTCGCTACGTAAAGCTGCTGAGATTCTTGAAACAGTTAATAAAAACAACTCACAAGCTCAGGAATGTCGAGAACTTGCTAATGAGGTTGAGTCTGCTTTAAAAGAGTACGCTACGTATGAGCACCCTAAATATGGAACAATATATGCTTTTGAAGTTGACGGTTTTGGGAATCAGTTAATTATGGATGATGCTAATGTGCCTAGCCTTCTTGCTATGCCTTATCTGGGAGATGTCGATGTAAACGACCCAATATACCAAAACACTCGTAAATTTGTGTGGAGCACTGACAATCCATACTTCTTTACTGGGGAAAAAGGAGAAGGTGTTGGAGGACCTCATATAGACTGGGATATGGTTTGGCCAATGAGTATCATGATGCGTGCGTTCACGTCTCAAGATGATAATGAAATTAAAGAATGTATAACAATGTTATTATCTACAGACGCTGATACAGGCTTTATTCATGAATCTTTTCATGTTGATAACCCATATAACTTTACTCGTAGTTGGTTTGCTTGGCAAAATACACTATTCGGAGGACTTATCCTTAAACTGGTTAATGAAGGCAAAGTAGACCTTCTTAACTCTATTAAATAAACCTTCTTTATTCTGTTAAATAGAGCGAATAAAAATCGGGGATTATAGTACATTCTGATTAGAAATGTACTATAATCCCCGATTTTGAATTTATCGAGAGTGATGCCCGAAACTAATACATCGGTGATACCTAGATAGTTAAACTAGGATATTTTAGATAAAACACCTTGGTTTTCGCTAAAATCCTTAAAAACGGAGGTAATTGCCCCTTAAAAACGTTCTACCTAAAGGCGTCCCGCCTTTTATAATAAGTTTTATACTTTTTGAAAAAGTACGCCCAGAGGGCTTCAAAACTCGCTTTCTTTTGCCTTTAAGGGCAAAAGAGCGTATAATTTTCTATGAAAATTATTAGGGAAATCCACAAAACGAGGTTTTGGGAATCTCCCTATCAAATTGTCTTATTTTTTAGCAATAAGAACCTGTGCAATTTGAACAGCATTCAGTGCGGCACCTTTCTTAATCTGGTCACTTACACACCAGAAAGTAAGCCCATTAGGATTTGCAAGATCTTTTCTTATACGACCTACATAAACTGGGTCTTTTGTAGCGATATGTAAAGGCATAGGATACACCTTGTTTTGTGGTTCGTCTTGTAAAACGATACCCTCAGAAGTTGCGAATGACTCAACAGCATCAGCAAGTTCAATAGGAGCTTCTGTCTCAACCCATACAGACTCAGAGTGAGCTCTTAAAACAGGAACACGTACACAAGTAGCACTAACTTGAATGTCAGAGTGCATAATTTTACGTGTTTCGTGATACATTTTCATCTCTTCTTTAGTGTAACCATTCTCAGTGAACACATCAACATGAGGAATAAGGTTAAACGCTAACTGGTGAGCAAATTTGTCTACTGTAGGCTCTTGACCATTAACAATCTCTACATATTGGTTGTTAAGTTCATCCATGGCTGACGCACCAGCACCACTAGCTGCTTGGTATGTGCTTACGTGTACTCTCTTAATGTGAGAAAGCTTCTCGATAGCATTCAAAGCAACCACCATTTGGATAGTTGTACAGTTAGGATTTGCAATAATACGACGTGGAGCGTTAAAAGCGTCTTCAGGATTCACTTCAGGAACTACTAAAGGCACATCAACATCCATTCTAAATGCACTAGAGTTGTCAATCATTATCGCACCATGTTTTGTAATAGTTTCAGCAAACTCTACACTTGTAGAACCACCTGCTGATACGAAAGCAATATCTATATCTTTAAAATCGTCGTTTTTAGCCAACAATTTAACTGTATAATCTGTTCCTTTGAAGTTGTAAACTGTACCTGCACTTCTTGGAGAACCAAAAAGAGTAAGGTTTGTAATAGGGAAATTTTGTTCTGCTAGAACTCTAAGAAATTCTTGTCCCACTGCGCCACTTGCGCCAACTATAGCAATATTCATTTCTTGAAATAATTTAAGTATTTAAAATTATATTTATTTTTTATTTTACAATAAGTTAAAAAACCTATATGATTGTTAAATTTTCGTTACAAAGTTAATAATTTTTAACTTACTAACAAATTCTATTTGAAAAATTCGTCTTCATCAATTTTTGTACGGTCAACAGAATCGTCTTCTAGTGTCATATCTTCTGTGTTACAACTAAAGCGAGTAACGCCCACAGGCTTTATAAACTTATCGCTTTCAGACACTCCCAATGTTTGGTCTGCATAGACCCTCTGCATGAATTTCGCAAACGCTGGCAACGCCAAAACACCACCTTCGCCACCGCTAGCAAAGTTGATACTACGGTCTTCACCACCAACCCATGCTCCAGTAACTAATTTAGGTGTTACACCTATAAACCAAGCATCAGCATTATTGTTTGTAGTGCCCGTTTTACCACCCATCTCACCAGTAAATTTATATAAGTAGCGTAACTTACCTGCTGTACCTCTATCCACAACATTTTGAAGCAATCCTAACATGTCGAATGCACTTTGACGAGAGATAACATCATAACTTTGAGGTGAGAAGTTAGCAAGTATATTCCCGTGTTTATCCTCAATTCTTGTAACAAAGATAGGTTCGATATGCACACCCATATTCACAAAGTTAGTGTATGCCGCAACCATTTCCATAAGCGAAACGTCTGCCGTACCTATACACAATGGAGGAACAGGGTCTATAAAGCTTTTCACACCTAAACGATATGCAAAATCTGCAACCGCAGAAGGCTGATTAGCTTGTTTCATAATCCACGCTGAATAGTTATTGCGACTTAGTGCCATACCCCACCATAGAGGATGCAGTTCACCAACTTGCTCTACATTTCCAGCTTCTTTAGGACTCCATCCTTCGACTGTTACAGGTGAATTTGGAACAGGGGTACAAGGACTTAACCCTAGTTGGTCAATAGCAAAGGTATAGATAAACGGTTTAAATGTCGAACCTGCTTGTCTCTTACCTTGTGAAGCCATATCATACATGAAATATTTGTGACTAACCCCACCAACATACGCTTTAACATATCCAGAATTAGGCTCTATAGAAACTAAACCTGATCTTAAGAAAGACTTCGTATAAAGTATAGAGTCATAAGGTGTCATGACTGTGTCTATACCCATAAAATTATCATACGTGAAAAGGTTAATGTCTGTTTTAGTGCGGAAGTTTTTCATTATCTGCTCTTCGCTGTGACCACTGTTTTTAAGTACACGATAACGCTCAGTTTGTTTAATGGCACGATTTACTATAGCTTCTTGCTCCTCTTTATTAATATTAGAGAAAAGTCGTCCTGTAGCCTTAACCTGTCTTGAGAAACGAGGTTGAACATCATCTCTCATATTCTCAATAACAGCTTCTTCAGCATATTGCTGCATTTTATAGTTAATCGTAGTATAGATTTTAAGGCCATCACGATAAATATCGTATGTTGTGCCATCCGATTTCTTGTTCTTGTTACACCAGCCATAAAGAGGGTTCGTTTCCCATTGTTTTACGAGCTGATTATAGTCCCAATCAGTAATATAAGGGCTTTTCTTAGGCATTTCAGCCGTAAGGAACAGTCTCAACATAGTTCTAAAATATGTTGCAGTACCTCTATTATGTGAAATTGGCGCATAATTAAGTTTAATAGGCAATGCTTTCAACGAATCAGACTGAACTTTTGTCAAAAACCCATTATCACACATACGACCAATAACCGTGTTACGTCTTACAAGCGAATTATCATAATTTCGGACAGGACTATAGCGAGTTGGCGCATTAACAACTCCTACTAAAAGTGCAGCTTCTTCAACAGTCAATTCAGAAGGAAGTTTATTGAAGAAAGTTTGTGATGCACTCTTAATACCATATGAATTACTACCATACTCAACGATATTAAGGTACATAACGATAATTTCCTCTTTTGTATAGTTGTATTCAAGCATAGTAGCCGTAATCCATTCCTTAAACTTAGAAATTGCAAGGCTAGAATATCGGCTAATCTTAGAATCATATCGTGCCGTGTCACGAGGATACAAGTTTTTCGCCAACTGTTGAGAAATTGTTGAACCACCACCTTGATCTTGACCTAAGAGCACAGATTTTACAGCCACACGAGCTAAACCTAAATAGTCTATACCCGAATGTGAATAAAAACGAGAATCTTCAGTAGAAACTAGAGCTGCAACCAAGTTTGGAGACAAGTCTTTATAGTCAACAAACGAGCGATTTTCAATAAAGAAACTACCTAACAACTCACCTTCTTCAGAAATAATTTCTGTAGAAATATTACTTTTTGGATTCTCTAGTTCTTCAAAAGTTGGCAACGCACCAAAACCACCACTAGCAATAATTGTTAAAAGTATTGCTAAAGACAAAACTGGTGTTAATAATACACACCAAAAAATCCACAAAAAACGTTTTTTGTTTTTAATCTTTATCATAATTACATAAAAAAAATATCACTTATACTATATTTCAAATCGAAGAGTTTATTCAACACCTACACACAACACATTAATGTACAACACATTAACACCATGCAAATTTACAAGAAATTACCCAACCAAAGCCCAAATATACATTAAAAGAATTAGATATAAACATTTTAAAGCTGCATTTTTAGGTTAAAATTCTAATTTCTTGGATTTTGCCCTTATTTACTCAAAATTTCTCATTAAAAAGTCATACCTTTTTTGTTAAATAACGAAATTCCAATATTTAGAGTAAAATAGTCATTTTTTACCGATTCAACATTAAAATAACGGGAATAACTAAAGCTAATTGCCCCAATAGGAGACTGATACACCACCGCTGTATCAAAAATAAACCTAAGTCTATCTGAAACTTGAT
>JAWXTO010000066.1:0-9304 GCA_044433545.1 Rikenellaceae bacterium | reverse complement strand
GGGAACTCCCCTAAATATAATAACATTATGTTTAAAAAGTTAGCACTTTTTTTCATTCTAATAGGAATATCTTTAAAGCTAAACGCTCAAGATGTAGAGTTTTTAGTTGATGGTCCGAGAATAACTGTAGTCGATAACTACTTTAAAATTGAATTTAAGTTAAATGCTGAACCTGACAGTTTTGAAGGTCCAGATTTTGGGGATATGGAGGTTGTTGCTGGGCCAATTCAGTCGCAAATGTCTTCATATTCGTATGTTAATGGTCAGAGCACATCAAGTAAAAGCTTTACTTTCACTTATGGAATCGTAGCACATAAAGAGGGTACGTTTACTATACCTTCGGCAAAGGCTGTAATTGACGGAAAAATGTATTCTTCTGATCCTTTTCCTATTGAAGTGGTAAAGGAAAGAACAAGTGGCGGTAATGGAAACACGACAAACGGTTCAAGTTCAGGTACAAACAACGGTAGCTCATCTAGTAGTCGCTCTAGTTCTTCTATTGCGCAAGATGACATAATTCTAAGAATGACTGTTGATAAATCTTCTGTATATAAGGGAGAGCCTCTTGTTGCATCTGTTAAGATTTATGACCGCACAGAATCTATCGTAGGTGTAAAAGATGTTAAAGTTCCAGAATTTAACGGTTTTTGGAAGCAAGAAATAGAATTTAATAGCAACGAAGTTAAGCAAGAAACTTTCAATGGTAAGGTCTACCGTACACAAACCATAGCGAAATATTTACTTTTTCCTCAAAAGTCAGGTGAACTAAGCATAGAGCCTATGAATATGACTTTTGTTGTTCGTATCGTTGTAGAAAATCAGCGTTCTGGTCGCCGAAGTATGATAGATGACTTTTTCGGAGGTGGAGTTTCAACACAAGATATAGAAAGTAAACGTACGACACAAAATTTCAAGATAAATGTTAAAGAATTGCCTGCTGGAGCGCCTGCGGGATTTGATGGAGCAGTTGGTGAATTTGCTATAGACTGTAATATTAATCCTACTGAGATGGCTGCAAATTCGGGTGGTGATGTTATTGTGAGATTGACAGGTACGGGTAACATGCCTTTGATAAACGCACCAAAAATTTCGCTACCTTCGATGTTTGAGACTTATCCTGCAAAGGCTACAGAGAAGCTAGATGTGACTTCTTATGGTGTGAAAGGGTACAAACAGTTTGAATATCCGTTTATAGCTCGTGCTGAGGGTGAGCATGAAGTTACTCCATTGTCATTCTCTTATTTTGACCCTAAAGCTGGGGTTTATAAGGTCGTTTCGACACAGCCTTACACGCTTACAGTGACTAGAGATGCGTCGGGTTCTTCAGCAAATGTTAATTCAGCGATGATTTCAGGCATCACTAAAGAAGAACTTAGAATCTTAGATAATGACATACGATATATTCGCACTGGGGCACAAAAATTCCGTAGTAATAAGAATTTTATAGTAAATTCAATGTGGTATATCTTGATTATAATCCTTATGTTTGTGACATTTGTTGGGGCTATGGTTTATTTGAGAAAACGAATAAAACAAATGAGAGATGTTGTGAGAGTGAAAAATAAAAGAGCTAATAAAGTTGCTTCAAAACGTCTAAAAGCGGCTCATTCTTATATGAAATCTTCGAAACAAAGTGAGTTCTATCAAGAAATGCTTGCAGGTGTGTTGGGATATGTTAGTGACAAGTTAAATATTCCAGTTGTAGAGCTTTCAAAAGATAATATCTCTGTACAACTTTCTCAAAAAGGGGTTGACGCAGAAATTATTGATGGTTTATTAAAAGTTATTTCAGATTGTGAAATGGCGCAGTATTCGCCTATGGAGTCTTCTCAAATGAGCGTTATTTATTCTAATGCAGTTGAGTTAATTGGGCGTGTAGAAAATAAAATATAGGTTATTATGAAAAAAATATTGTCAATTTTTGTGTTTTTCTTGTTGTTAGGGGTGACAACTGTTAATGCGCAACAAGATAGTGGTAATTTATGGATTGAGGCTAATCAATTTTATGAAGATGGAGCATATATAAGTGCTATAGACAGCTATAATAAAATTGTTGAGTCTGGAGAAGTTAGTGAGGATCTTTACTATAACCTCGCAAATGCTTACTTTAAGAGTGATTCAGTTGCTAAAGCTATTATAAACTATCGTAGAGCCTTAAATTTAGACCCTACTGATGAAGATATTATTTATAACCTTGAAATTGCTAAAGCAAAAACGGTCAATAAAATTGATGAAGTTCCGACTTTCTTTTTGCAAACGTGGTTTAAGAATTTCTCGTCAATTTTCACATCTGATGCGTGGGCTTATATTAGTTTAGCATGTTTTGCTTTTATGTTGATTTTCTTAGCGGGATATTTATTGAGCAATACGGCTGAAAAACGTAAGATTACGTTCACTTTAAGTGTAGTGTCTTTAGTTTTGTTTGTTGTTGTGCTTTCAAATTCTATTTCGTCAAAAAATAGTATAGAAAATTCTGAAGAAGCAGTAGTTGTAAGCTCTGCAATCTCTATAAAAAGTTCACCAAATAAAAACGGAAAGGATCTTTTCATTCTTAATGAGGGTGTCGAAGTGAAAACACTAGATCAGATGAATGGTTACACTGAAATTATGCTAGTTAATGGCAATAAGGGGTGGATTTTATCTTCTGCAATAGAAGTAATTTAGATGTTATGTCAAAATTGTTAGAGCGTGCGGTTGGAGAATTTTCAAAACTTCCAGGTATAGGTGAGAGAACGGCTATGAGGCTAGTGCTTCACCTGCTTTCTCAGCCAGAAATAGGGGTTTCGATGTTTGCTAATTCGATTTCTGATTTCCGCAAGAATATTAAGTTTTGCAGTGTGTGCAATAACTTATCTGACAATGACATTTGCCCTATTTGCAGTGATAATACACGAGATAAAAGCGTTGTTTGTGTCGTAGAGCATGTGAAAGATGTCATGAGCATAGAGCAAACGGGTAAGTTTAGAGGAGTTTATCATGTTCTCGGAGGGCTTATTTCTCCTATGAATGGAGTAGGGCCATCTAGTCTTAAAATAGACCTATTAACCTCAAATGTTGTTGAAAGGGAAGTAAAAGAAGTTGTCTTAGCACTAAGCACATCTATAGAAGGTGAGACTACATCATTTTTTATAGCTAAAAAATTAGAAAATACAGGGGTGCAGATTTCTACAATTGCTAGAGGTGTTGGATTTGGTGATGACTTGGATTATGCTGATGATTTAACTTTGATGCACGCCTTTAATAATAGGGTTAAGTTCACTAAATAGTATTATATACTCTAATCCCCCATATCAAAAACCAAGTTCCAACTTGTGACACCCTGCGCATGAGCTTTAGCGTTAAGAAAATTGAAGATTATAGCGTTAAAAAAATCAAGTGTCTGAACACAGAGTGAACCTTGTGCGAAGCCAGTGTTAAGTAACAAGTGAGTTCTTGATTTTTAGCTCTAATTTTTAATTTTTAGCGTATAAAAGCTACCTGCGCAAGTTTTTTATCTACTTTTTTTGAAAAAAGTAGAGATTGAAAGAAAATTTATCGAAATATTATAAATCATGGCGTAATGGACAAATGTGAGGCTAATTTCGCTGTAATTGACTGATTTTTATATCTTTGTGCTATTTGTAAATATTATGGTTAAAAATCTGCTTTTTGTGCGGCTCAAAACGGTTAAAAAAGAATGGTCTTTATCGAGGCAAGCAACGGTATAAGTGCAGCGATTGCGGCAAACAGTTTAGTTTGGTTAAACAGCTAGATATCAATAGTTTATATGACGATTATTTATTTGGTAAGCAGACCTTAGAGCAGCTAGGTCTTAAATATGGTAAAAGCTCTCGAACTATCCGTCGCTGGTTAGATACAGTTCGGTCAACACGCATAATATCGTCAAAAAAAGATGTTATTATTTTGGCTGACGCCTCATACTGGAGGCGTAGGTTTGGAGTGCTAGTCTTCAAAGATTGGAAGAGTAAACGTATTATATGGCGTAAATTTCTCAACAAGAAGGAAATTTTGGCTGATTATCAAGAGGGGCTAGATTGGGTGCTCACAGAGGGATTCAGGATCGAAGGGGTCGTGTGCGATGGGCTACAAGGATTGTTTAATATTTTCGGAGCATATAAAGTTCAGATGTGTCAATTTCATCAATATAAAATCATTGAGAGAAAGCTAACGAAGAACCCTGTACTAGAAGCCTCTAGAGAGTTATTAGAGATTGCTAAGTTGATGTGCCACACTGATAAAGAGAGTTTTGAGGGCGTGTTTAAGGAGTGGTGTGATAAGTGGGATCTATTTCTAAAGGAAAGGGCAATAGATCCAAAGAGCGGAAAGAAGAGATACGTGCATCGACCTATCCGAAGTGCCATGCAAAGCATCAAACGCAACATGGAATATCTATGGACGTGGTATGATTTCATCGAAGTTGGAATACCCAACGCGAACAACTCTATCGAGGGGCAGTTCTCAGATCTTAAGAACAAGCTTCGCAATCACAACGGATTGAGACGAGCAAGAAAAATGATATTTATCGATGAATATTTTAAGAAAACATTCAATCGATAAATATCATAATCTATAGGCACCTTACATCTGACAGCCTCAATTTTGTCCATTACTCATTTTCTACAGCGCATTAGGGCTCATTCTCAAAATAAACCTCATAATTGCCAAAAAAAGCTAATTACTTAAAGTAATTAGCTTTTCGAGTACCCCAAGCGGGAATTGAACCCGCACGATCGCAATGATCACAGGATTTTAAGTCCTGCGTGTCTACCAATTCCACCATCAGGGCAACACTTTGGTAGTGTGTAAATAAGAAAATCTTATTAGAGCGGAAAACGAGACTCGGACTCGCGACCCCAACCTTGGCAAGGTTGTGCTCTACCAACTGAGCTATTTCCGCAATAATATAAAGAACATTTATATACAAAACAATGATAAACTGACGTTGTATCGTTTGTTTTACGTATGCAAAGATACGGCTTTTTTCTTACGCTCCAAATTTTTCACACATTTTTTTTCAAAAAAAACAACACCAAAATTATTATTCTTTGATAATCAAAAAATTAAAAGCTAAAAAAAATACCATACATTTCACATTAAATTGTCACTTTTATAATCTTTCCAATATTTTCTCTATCATAAGGCATCTCAACTTTGATATAATTATCTGTAAAACCAAACATTTTACCACCCTTCACGCTAGATTCTATCAATGCTGAGCGTTCAGCACCCTTAAAGCTATCACAAAATTCTGCATGTAACTTATCGCTTAATTCTGTTAACATTTTTACCCTCTCAGCAGATTTCTGAGGTGAGACTTTACCTTCAAACTCTATTGCAGGCGTATTTGCACGCTCAGAATAAGGGAAAATATGTAAGAATGCAGGTTTAACAGACTCCAAAAACTTATAAGTATCCATAAAATCCTCGTCAGTCTCACCAGGGAAGCCCACAATCACATCTATGCCGATAAAAACATCATTCATTTTCGCCTTTAACACCTCAATCTTGTTGCGGAACATCTCCGTAGTGTATCTACGACGCATATGCTTCAATATTTTATCACTTCCTGACTGAATAGGAATGTGAAAATGAGGCATAAACTTTTTAGATGTTACACAAAAGTCAATAAGCTCATCATGCAATAGATTTGGCTCTATAGACGATATACGGTATCTCTCTATGCCCTCTACTTCATCTAATGCTTTCACTAAATCAAAGAAAGTTTCTCCTGTAGAACGACCAAAATCACCTATATTAACCCCTGTAAGCACAATTTCTTTTTGCCCTTTAAGAGCAATTTGTTGAGCCTCTTTAACGAGTTCTGCAACCGAAATATTACGGCTAGCTCCACGTGCAAGAGGTATAGTACAGTAAGAGCATTTATAATTACAGCCATCTTGAACCTTTAAAAAGGCACGGGTACGATCGCTTGACGAAAAAGAAGCAAAAAATGAAGTTAGATTTTCACTATCACAAGTGTGTATCGTAGCCCCCTTTTTTATAGACATATTTTTCACCAATTCAGCTAGCGACCCCTTTTCATTATTGCCAATAACAAGGTCAACACCCTCGATTTCTGCCACTTCTTGAGGCTTCAACTGAGCGTAACATCCCGTAACTGCTACAATCGCTTGCGGATTCGTTTTAATAAACTTTCTAATTACGTTTCTGCACTTTTTGTCAGCATGATCTGTAACTGAACAAGTGTTTATTATATAAATATCGGCCTTTTCATCCTTCCCCTTTACTCTTTCAAATCCACCCTCTTCAAATTCACGAGAAATAGTAGATGTTTCCGAAAAATTCAACTTACACCCTAGCGTAAAGAAAGCTACCTTTTTATTTGTATTCATTGACTGTTATATTAAAGTACCTAGACTCAAAAATCTGTGTACCATACATTAATTTATGTTTCAGAGTACAAAAATACAACATTAATACTTATCTTTGTATAAAAAATAATTTATTTGTGATTTATCCTAACGATTTTGAATTAAGATTATCGTTTGACCGTATAAGAAATATGGTCAGACAGAAGTGTGTGACACAGTTAGCAAAAGATATGTTAGACAGTGTTACATTTTCTACTACTTATGAATATGTTAACAATTTGCTGAGTGAAACCTCAGAAATGAAGACTATTTTAATGATGGAAAGCGATTTTCCGACTAGTGGATATGTAGACATTACATATTTTCTGAAGAAAATCAGAGTAGAAGGAGTTTATTTAGACACTACCGAATTACAACAACTTGTAAAAGGTCTACAAATAGCCGAAGAACTACTAAAATTCTTCGCATCGAAAGAAACAACTGTTTATCCTCATTTAAACAAAAGAACTGAAGGCGTGACTATTGTCGGAGATGTCATCTCAAAGATAGACACCATAGTAGACAGACATGCCAAAATCAAAGATAGTGCATCTCCAGAGCTTTTACGCATTAGACAAGACCTGCGCAGCAAAGACCAACAAGTTAGCCGTAAATTACAGTCTATTTTACGTAGCGCACAATCTAGTGGCATCGTCGATGAAGATGCTCAAATAACAATTCGTGACGGACGTGCCGTTGTGCCAGTGAGTGCCTCTAATAAGCGTAAAATAAACGGTTTTGTACACGACGAAAGTGCTACAGGAAAGACAGTCTACATCGAACCTATAGAAGTTGTAGAATTAAACAACGAAATCAAAGAATTAGAGTATGCAGAAAGACGAGAAATCAAAAAAATACTTGTTGATTTCTCAAATTATATACGTCCTTACATCGGAGAATTGATTCTTTCTGGCGAATTTATTTCTACTATTGACTTTATCAAATCTAAAGCTCAAATTGCGATAGAAATGACTGCTGAAAAGCCTATTTTAACCAACGGAGCATACATAGAGCTAATAAATGCACGTCACCCGTTGCTTGAAAAGACTCTTAAAAACGACAATAAGCCTATTGTCCCTTTAACACTTACGTTAAACAAAGATAAACACATATTAGTGATTTCTGGACCAAATGCAGGAGGTAAATCAGTGTGTTTAAAGACAGTAGGGCTGTTGCAATATATGTTACAGTGTGGCTTTTTAGTGCCCGTAAGCCCAAATAGCAATATCGGCATTTTTAAAAGCATTTTCATAGACATTGGTGACCAACAATCTATTGACAACGATCTAAGTACTTATTCTTCGCACCTGGCGAACATGAAAACTATTCTTAAAAGTGCTGACAATAAGTCTTTAGTGTTAATAGACGAATTTGGAACAGGCACAGAACCTACTATGGGTGGTGCTATAGCAGAAACTATACTTGAAAGAATAGAATCAAAGGGAGTTTTTGGCGTTATTACGACCCACTATTCTAACATTAAATATTACGCTTCAAATGCAAAAGGCGTAATAAATGGAGCTATGAGCTTTGACGTGCAAAACATCAAACCGCTCTTTGGTCTTGAAATTGGTAAGCCTGGCAGCTCGTTTGCATTTGAAATTGCACGCAAAACAGGGCTTCCTGAAGATGTAGTTAAGAATGCACAAGAAAAAATCGGTTCTTCACAGATAAATATCGAGAAACAGCTACGAGAAATCGCTAGAGACAAAAAATATTGGGAAAACAAGCGTGACCGCATACGTATCGCTGAGAAACGTACTGACGAATTAGCCGAGAAATATGAAAAAGAGCTTAGTGTAATTCGTGAGGAGCGCAACCGTGTTGTTTCAGAAGCCAAAGAAGAGGCTAGACGTATTGTTTCAGAGGCTAATAGAGTCATAGAAAATACGGTACGCCAAATTAAAGAAGCACAAGCCGAAAAAGAACGCACTCGTGTCATTAGAAAAGAGCTAGAAATCTTTAAAGACCATCTTTACTCTCAAGAACAAGCCGAAAACGACCTTAAAATTGAGAAAAAGATGGAACAGCTACGCCGCAAAGAGGAGAAACGTGCTGAACGCAAAAAAAATAGAGCTGAAAATCCTCAAGTTGACGCTCCTCAGCCTCAAAAACCTAAAAAATTGACTCCTGAAATTGGCGACAAGGTTCGTGTCAAAGGACAAAACGTAATAGGCGAAGTTTTAAAAATAGAAGGCAAACGTACACTTGTAGCATTTGGGCACATCTCGACACTTGTAGACCTTAAAAAAGTAGAAATTGTATCTAATGCTGAGTTTAAACGACAGAATAAACAACCTGATATCCCTATGGGGCAATTTTTGACCAAAGAGAACGTAAACACACCTAACTATAATACTCTAGAAAAACGAAACAATTTCTCTGGACAAATAGATGTTCGTGGTCAAAGAGTCGAAGAAGCAATTCGCAAAACAGAAGAGTTTGTTGACGAGGCAACGATGTTAGGAATCTCAGAAATTAAAGTTCTTCACGGAAAAGGAACAGGTGCGTTAAAAGAAGAAATTCGACGTTACCTGAAACTAAACCCTTATGTAATTTCAGCTAAAGACGAACACGTTGAATTTGGCGGTTCAGGAATTACAGTTATTAAACTTGATGTTTAGGAATCCTACTCTAAAGGGAGATTCGCAAAACTCCGTTTTGTACTCCGATAATCTCCCAAATAAAAAGTCCAAAATACACTTTGTATTCTGGACTTTTATTAGTTAGTTGAAAAATATATTATATCGTAAATATAAACTTAATCAATAACTTCAACATTAACAGCTTGTGGGCCTTTTTTACCTTCTTCAAGATCGAACTGAACTGCTTGTTCTTGCTCTAAACCTCTAAAACCATCTTTGTTAATTCCTGTGTAGTGAACGAAAACGTCGCTACCTGTTTCAGCTGTGATAAAGCCATAACCTTTGGCA
>JAWXTO010000065.1:2563-9305 GCA_044433545.1 Rikenellaceae bacterium | reverse complement strand
GGGCGTACTTTTTCAAAAAGTATAAAACTTATTATAAAAGGCGGAACGCCTTTAGGTACAAAGTTTTTAAGGGGCAATTACCTCCACTTTTAAGGTTTTTAGCGAAAACCAAGGTATTTTATCTAAAACACCTTAACTTAACTGTCTAGTAATCATCGCTGTATTGGTTTCGGGCATCACCTTTCTATGATGCTAACTAACTTAATATCGTAATATATGGCCGAACCAGGAGGTATTTTATTTGTGTAAATATATCTTTCTGTGACATTTTTGCTAGGTATCCAAATGTGTACATGTCCTCCTATGCCGATGTAGGTCATAGCTTCAGCTACGCCAGGCAACATTTCTTTAAGGTTAACAACAACAGGTTTTTCAGATTCTTTACTTTTGCTGTTTTTGCTGCTTTTAATGATGCGGCCATTGAACAATCTCTCTTCATATTCAATTGCAATAGTGCTGTACTTGCTAGGCTTATATGTTGAGCCTCTTTCGATGATGCTAAAGTAGTTTCCTTTAGGTGTTTGCTTTATTGTAGGATCTTCATTGAGAATCATGTTTAAGATTTTATCATTGTCGGCTTCTGTTAGATCTGGATAGTCATATTCTTTCTCTAAAGCCTTAGCAGTTTCGTTCACACCTACGGCTAATAACCCCAAATAAGGATAAATAGCCTCTTGACGAGCTAATTTTCGAGCTTGTTTTTGTTCTGCGACAACGCCTTTTTGACGTTCTTTTTCTAGCTCAAGTTCTAATTCTAGGCGTTTGATTTCGTTTGCATTTTCAACCTCTAAACCAAGAAAATAAGGGCTAATAATGTCATCAATAAGTGCTTCTCCTATGGCGGTTTCGTCTCTTAGAGCATCTTGCATTCCTGCGATTAATTCTCCCCAATTTAATTCATCTTTATTTATGCTACTATTGACTAGTTGGTTGCCTAGATGTGCCCCCAAGGCGTATGAAGTCATTTTTATGTCGTCGCTTTTATAATAAAGACCGCCTCTAGAATAATCTCTGGGGTAGTCAATATAATCTTTTCTAGTTTTAGAGTTGTCTATAATCCATGTGTTAATTTCTCGTGTGTTTTCTTTTAGGACAATGACACGTGCACCGCTATCTTTTGATGAAAGTGTGTTTTTGTTTCCCGTGAAACATCCATAGCCAAGCAATATGTTTTGATATTTCGCTACATAGTCATTTTTGTGGTCATGTCCTACGAAGATGCTCATTATGTCACCATTTTTTACGATTTCAAAAAACAATCCGCTATTTAAATTTGGCGCACACTCTGCTTCCCCTCTTGTGCCAACGTTTATGCCTTCAGAATTGTCATAGGCAAGTTTATGTTCAGGAAGAGGTTTGTGAAAAAAGGCTACAGAAGGCATAGGTGTGCCGTTGTTTATAGCTGTAAACTCTTTGCTTTTTTGAGAATACCACTGAATTTGTGAATCTTCTATCCAGCCAAATCCGCCTACTTGATTTAGTGTTGAGTAAGAATTAGAGTCAAATATCCAGCAAATTGATTTTGTTGTGCCGTCTGAATTTTTGATTTCTAAAGCATGATTTGTAGTGCCGTAAACGCCTTCTGGAATTGTACCGTTGACGTTATAGGGCATAGAGGTGATAAAATCATATATTTGTGATTTGGTCATAGAACCACGGTCGTCGTGAGTGCCAAAAGTGACTACAAAAGGAATTTTTGCCTCGATTACAGGCTTTAGGACTTCTTCCCATCCTTTTTGAGAATCTGTACAGTCAACAATGTCTCCAGTGAATACTACTAAATAAGGCTGTTCTAGTAACAATGTGTTTTTTATTGTTTCTAATGAAGCCTTTGAATTTTTGTCGTTAGTAATATAGTGTAAATCTGTGAATTGTACAATTTTGAATTTGCCATCAATAAATTCTAAGTCTATTTTGTTTTGAGCAAAAAGAGACAATCCTAGAAATAGAAATATAAAAGTAAATATTTTTTTCATCTGTAAGATTTTACTGGTGATTGACTTTGGACGTTGTTGTATTTACTGAAAAAGGAGAGGGTATGATTTGTTTTATTCGTTGTTTTTAAGGTCTTTTAGTGATATTTCTTTAGGCATAAATTCAGAAGGGTCGCCTCCGTTTAGTACAATTTCACGCACAACAGTAGACGATATTTCTGAGAACTCTACAGGAGTCATAAGAAACACATTTTCGATGTTAGGGTTTAGCTTTTTGTTTACACCAGCAATAGAACGCTCAAATTCAAAATCTACGGTGTTTCTAACGCCACGAACAATGAAGTTTATGTCGTTTTTTCTGCAATATTCTGCTGTTAAACCCTTGTATGAGATAACTTTCACATTATCGCAACATGGGAAACATTGTTCTATTAGCTTTATGCGTTTTTCGATAGAAAGAAAAGGTCTTTTGTTGCTGTTTTCGCCTATGGCAATGACAATCTCGTCAAATAATCTTAAAGATTGTTCTACAATAACTTTGTGACCTAGAGTAAATGGGTCAAAAGAGCCAGGATATAAGGCTATTCTTTTTGTTTCCATTTTCTTATTAAATAAGTTTTTGATTCTTCGCCCTTAATTAGACGTTTTATGTTTTTTCGGTGAGTAGTGATTAATGCTATTGCAACAATAACTCCAAAAACGACTTGCTCTATAGTTTCGTTGGTTACAAAAACTAAAAATAGTGGGTAGCTAATGCCTCCAGCCATTGAGCCTAAAGATACATATTTTGTAATGAATAAAACGACGATAAATGTTAATAAAGACAATAGCACAGGGATTGCTGTCATGCTTAATGCTGCTCCTGCTATAGTTGCTACGCCTTTCCCGCCTTTAAATTTTGCGAAAATTGGGAAAATGTGACCTATAACAGCCGCAATTGCTAATCCCATTTCCATATAAAACATGTGTGATGGGTCGTCAATTCCCACCGCTAAAAGACTTAATTTAACTGCTGAGAAACCTTTCATGAAATCTATTGCAAACACTGGCAGGGCTGCTTTGCGTCCTAATACACGCATTACGTTAGTTGCTCCAGCGTTTTTACTGCCATGTTCACGGACATCAATGCCATAGAAGCGTTTACCAATCCATACAGCACTTGAAATTGAACCTAATAAATATGCTATGATTATTAAAAAAATATTTTGTATCATGCTAAAAAATGCGAATTTTTAAATTATATTTGCGAATAGAAATTACTAACAACCATGTTGCTTTTATTTTATTCTAAAATGTGACTATTTAGCGACAAATATAATATATTTTTTTGTAATGAACAATTTGCCAAAGTCATTAATTCCTTTTACGAAACAATGGACGTTGTCGTGGATAAGCATAATTGTAGGTGCTTTTCTATTGTCGGCTGGATATGTGTTGTTTATAAACCCCTATAAAATAATACCTGGAGGTGTTTATGGTCTGGGGATTATTTTTCACCATTTTTTCCCTAGCATTCAAGTAGGTACGTTTGGGCTTTGTTTTGATATACCTCTATTGTTGTTGTCTTTTAAAGTTTTTGGGGCAAAATCTGGAACTAGAACAATTTTTGCGGCTGTTTTGACTCCAATTTTTATGAATATATTAACATATCTTATTGGAGAGAATCCTGAAACTATGTTAAGTGGAACAATAAATTTAAGTAATGACATTTTGTTGGCTTCAATTTTTGGGGGAGTAATTTCGGGAATAGGATTAGGATTTATCTTTAAATCGAATGCGACAAGTGGCGGAACAGACATTGTCTCTATGATAATTTCTAAATATTCTAAGCTAAGTTTGTCGAAAGCAATTATTATGGTTGAAAGTGTTATCGTTATAGTTGGATTGCTTGTGTTTGGAGACTGGAAATTGCCTCTTTATTCAATAGTAGCGATATTCTCATGTGTACAAGTCATAGACTATATACTTGAAGGGGCTTCTAACGATAAAATGCTTCTTATTATCTCAAAAGAACATGATAAAATTAGAGAATATGTGATAAATGACCTTGAGCGTGGAGGAACATACATCAAATCTAGTGGAATGTACACTTCCCAAACAAAAGATATGATGTTTGTTGTGGTAAATCGTCGTGAAATAACTCTCGTAAAATCGTTCATTATGGAGGTTGATGAAAGTGCGTTTATTGTGGTTGTAAATGTGCATGAAACACTAGGAGACGGCTTTAAAAGGTTCAAAAAAACTATGTAATTTGTTTGTAATTAATATATTATAAAGATGAGTGAAAAAATAAAAATTTTTATAGCTTTTGCTATTACATCTGTAATTCTAACTTTACTTATTCCTGTTGAGGGTAGCTATAAATATGCTTTAGGTGAACATTGGAATTATAAAGATATGACCGCAGAGTTTGACTTTCAGATTCTAAAAACTAAAGAAGGCTTAGAGGCAGATTATGACGAATTTGAGAAAGGTTTTACTTCAATTTATTCTTTAAATACTGGTGTTGTTGATGAAATTATTGAGAAATTGTCTAAAAAGTATGAAGTTCCAGACTCTGATACGCTAGATGTTAGTTCGTTGACAGATTCTCAACAAATTGGTAGCGAATTGAAAAAGACTTTGATTTCTATTTATGATGTTGGTGTAATAAGTATTCGTGAAAGACAGAACTCGGCTTCTATTGTTCGCATAGAAAAAGATGGAGCTTTGATGCTTGTTCCTGTTTCGGCTTTTTATACCCCACAAACAGCTTCAGAGTATATAAACAATCACCTAAAAAAAATATTAAATAGCGATGTCCAGTTAGATGTCTCAGACTTGATAACCGACAATGTTGAATTTGAAAAAGACCTGACTTTAGAGTTTAAAGAAGAAGAACGAAAAGCAATTTCTATTGCTAAAGGTTTTGTTCCTAAAGGTGCAGGATTAATAAAAGAGGGTGATTTTATAGGTGAGAAAGAAAAGAATATTTTAGATTCTTATCTTGCAGAATATTCTAACGTTAAAGGTGGTGCATCAAATTGGTATATCATAATTGGGAACTATTTGTTTGTGATGCTGCTTTTGACTCTAAATTATTTCTTTTATGTCTATTTTAGAAGAGAATATTCAGCGAAAGCTCAAAATGTGCTGTTTATATTGTTCATTTTTGTTTTTATGATGGTCTTAACACGTCTAGTTATAGAGTCTGAGGTGTTAAGTTTATATGTTATACCTTATGCGATTGTCCCCTTATACATAATTACGTTCTATGACATAAGAATGAGTGTGTTTGAATATATGACAGTGCTTTTGATGTGTTTATATATCACTCCTATTCCTTTTGAACTTATGTTTTTGAATTTAACAGCAGGGTTAGCAGCAACTTTTGTTGTGCAAGATTCATATCATAGAACTAGAGTGTTTAAGGCAACAGGTGTTATGCTTTTAGTGTATTGTGCTGGCTATGTGACGTTAAACTTTATGCAAAATCAGACATTTAATTCAATAAATTGGCTAGAAATGTTATGGTTTGTGGGTAATGTGTGTGCTATGTTGGCACTTTATCAGCTAATTTATTTATTTGAGTCTGTTTTTGGATTCGTAACAAATATTACGTTGTTTGAATTGTGTGATACGAATAAGCCGCTGCTTCAAGAATTGGCGCAAAAAGCTCCTGGTACGTTCCAGCATTCACTTCAGGTTGCAAATTTAGCTGCTACTGCCGCTTCACAAATAGGTGCGAACTCTTTGCTTGCAAGAACAGGTGCGTTATATCATGACATTGGGAAAATAGACAATCCTATATATTTCATAGAGAATGTTTCAGATGGATATAGTCCTCACGATAAATTAGAACCTTTACAAAGTGTAGAATATATAAAAGAGCATGTTACGGCAGGCTTAAAATTGGCAAAAAAATATAATTTGCCTAACAAAATATCTGATTTTATAGTTTCACACCATGGAACGTCTAAAATTTATTATTTTTATCATGCTTATGTGACAAAATATGGTGAGCCTATAGATGAATCTATGTTTTCATATTCGGGGCATCTTCCTGATACGAGAGAAGCCGCAATTTGTATGATGGCAGATAGTGTAGAAGCTGCAAGCCGTTCTATGAAAGAATATACTATTGATTCTATAACTCAGTTAGTCAATAAAATCGTAGATAAACAGATTGATGATGGACAATTTAATAATGCTCCCTTGTCTTTGAGTGAAATAGCAGTCGTAAAAGATGTGTTTGTTAATAAATTATCTAATATTTATCATACAAGAATTGTTTATCCTGAAAGACTTGGTAAATAAATAGAAGTGTTGTGTGTGAAAAATGCAACATCAGCCTCTAATGTGTCCCTTGTATTAGTTTCGGGAATTACTTTAAGTGACAAAAAACAGTTAATATGCTCTATTAACTGTTTTTTTTGTGTTGAATAATGCTATTTTGTAAAAATTACCTATCTTTGTTGTATTTTGGAAACAAATCATATAACTAATTTTAAGGAACAGGAATGTACAAACAAAATATTTCAAATGAAGAAGTTAATGCCCTTGAATCTATACAGTTTGGGGGAGAAATCTTTGTTGTACAAACAGAAAAGGAACAATTAGAGGCGGTAGAGTACCTTAAAACGCAAACTTTGTTAGGTTTTGATACAGAAAATCGCCCTACTTTCAAGAAAGGGGTTCCTGATAAGATTTCTTTAGTTCAAATTTCGTCAAAAGATCGAGCATATCTTTTCAGAGTCAATAAGATGCCACTTTTAAGAGATGTTTTGTTGATTTTACAGTCTCGTAGAATAACAAAAGTTGGACTTGCG
>JAWXTO010000065.1:0-2553 GCA_044433545.1 Rikenellaceae bacterium | reverse complement strand
AACGAATAACAACAGTAAACAGAAAATTTTATCCTCGTAATTTTGTAGATTTACAGAAAATAGTTGGAAGTTACGGCATTAAAGAGCTTGGATTAAAGAAAATTACTGCTATTGTATTAGATGGAAAGATTTCTAAGGCTCAAAGATTGAGTAATTGGAATGCAAAAACGCTTACAGAAGCACAACAAAGGTATGCAGCGACAGATGCGTGGGTGTGTGCTGAGATATATGACATATTAACAAAAAACAAACAAGATTTAGAACAACAATAAACGGTTGTTTATAAAAGATTAGAAAAAATGGCAAAAATATACTTAAAAAAGGGTAAAGAAGAGTCTCTAAAACGTTTTCATCCGTGGGTTTTCTCTGGAGCTATAGCTTCTGCTGATGGCGAAATTGAAGAGGGCGAGATAGTAGAGATTTATTCTTCAGACAAGAAATTCATAGCTAAAGGACATTGTGGTCTTGGCTCTATAGCTGTAAGAGTGTTAACTTTTAATGATGAGTCTATAGACAATAGTTGGTGGGAAATGCGCCTAATGTCTGCTTTGGATAAACGAAGAGCGATGGGGCTTATTGAAAACGAGGAAACAACTTGTTATAGGTTGGTGCATGGAGAGGGTGATCTTCTTCCAGGGTTGATTGTTGACGTTTACAATGATATAGCGGTTGTGCAATCACATTCTTTAGGTATGCACGAAGATAGAAAGATTATCGCTGAGGCGCTTAAAACTGTGATGACAGGTTTTGTGTCGGCGATTTACTATAAAAGTGCTGGAACATTGCCTGATAGCGTTAGTGATGACGAAAAAGAGGGTTATTTGTTTGATGAACGTACAGACAAAACTACTACTAGTACTATTGTTTTTGAACATGGAAAGAAATTTATTGTAGACTGGGTTGAGGGGCAAAAAACTGGCTTTTTTATTGACCAACGTGAGAACAGACAACTTGTAGAAACATATTCTAAAGGAAGAAATGTGTTGAACACGTTCTGTTATACAGGTGGTTTTAGCGTTTATGCTCTTGCAGGGGGTGCAAAAACAGTAGAAAGTGTTGATTGTTCTGCGAAAGCGGTCGCTCGTGCAGAAGAAAACGCTACGATTAATGACTACACAGAAGAAATACATAAAGGAGTTACGATTGATGCGTTTGACTACCTTAAAAACTTAAAAGAAGATTTCTATGACCTTATAATTTTAGATCCGCCAGCTTTTGCAAAACGTCATAAAGCTACGCCTAATGCTTTGCAGGGATATAAGCGCATAAATGCACAAGCTATGACAAAAATTAAAAAAGGAGGTATTCTTTTTACGTTTAGTTGTTCTCAGGCTGTTAGCAAAGAACAATTTAGAACTACGGTTTTCTCGGCAGCTGCAATTGCAGGAAGAAAAGTGTCAATTTTACACCAAGTAACACAGCCTTGTGACCACCCAGTTAACATATATCACCCAGAGGGAGAATATCTGAAAGGGCTAGTTCTATATGTAGAATAAATTATTTAGTCGAATGGTTGAAATTACATACAAAAACAAAAAACGTTTATACAAGTTTGCAAATATGTTTTGTAATTTGTTTAATCCGTTTGTTATACCAATACACCTAGTATTAATACTTATGTATGCAGCAGGTATATTTTCGATTGATAATTTTCGCTTTGAAATTGTAGCTATGCTTTTTCTGGCGATACTGATGTTAAGTACGCCTCTTGTGTTGTTGGTGATTTTAAAGCGGTTGAAAGTCGTAAGTAGTTACAGTTTAGACTCTCGTAAAGATAGTGTGAATTTTGCAGTGCCTACTGTAGTTTATTATGTAATGATGCTGTGGTTCATAATAAGAGATATTGATGCTGTTATTATTTCACGCATTTTTACTTCTGTGGTAGAGTTGGCGATTGTCACGACTGTTATTAAATGTTTCTGGAGAATAAACGTTTATACAGTGGCTTTGGGTGGATTTGCCACTATGTTATATTTGTTAGATTATATTGGATTAAATAATGCAGATGTTTTCTTTGTTATATCGTTGTTGTGCCTTGGAATTGTTGGGTCTTCAACAATGTTTCTACGAAAGAATAATCTGTTTCAGACTATTGTTGGTGTAATTGTCGGGTCTGTGACAGTAATGACAATAATGGCCTTATAAACACAATATTGTTAATTTTTTAGGGAGTTCTTAGAACTGCCTTTTAATACTATTGAAAGTTATGGGAGTTAGTCACAAGATTATAAACAAAATATTCAGTCGCAGAATTAGCGAGATTGAGCGATTTATGAAAGAACCTTTAAGTGTACAACAGTGCCAATTTAGGAACTTAATTGCTCATTTGTCTAATTGTGAATATGGTAAAGTGAATGGTATTACAAAAGATGCCACTTATGATGAATATGTTCAAAAAATTAGAGTTTCTGAATATGCTGACCTTGAGGAATACATAAACAAGACTAGACAAGGCGAAGCGAATATAATTTGGGATAAGCCCATAAAATGGTATGCTAAATCGTCGGGAACAACAACAGGTAAAAGTAAGTTTATTCCTGTTTCTCACGACTC
>JAWXTO010000064.1:0-9741 GCA_044433545.1 Rikenellaceae bacterium | reverse complement strand
CTTACAAATGATTGGTTGTAAAAGTAAAGAAAAAAGAGCTGTAGAATATAACGACCAAGCCATAGATATGATGTTAAGGTTGCTGGGGGACTATCCTGCCGATTCTTTGCTTTATATGCGCTCTCTTTTGGAGAAGGCAATAGAGTTAGATCCTAATAATGATCTATTTTATACTAATTTGGCACAAAATTACATCCACGGAGAGATGGTTGACTCGGCAGTATATGTCTTAGAAAAAAGATTTAACACTGCTAAAACCTCATACAGCATACCTTTTTGGTTAGGCATGTATTATGACATTCAAAACGACACTACACGAGCTGATTATTTCTACAAAGAAACATACCGAATATATAACCATGACTTCCCCGACACAACCGACATTATGGTGCTTATAGATAAAAAATTTATCGAGATGTTTATGTTTGACAGTGTAGATTTTATACCTATAGAAAATCATCCTAACGCAGACGATTATCAATATCTAATTGAGTATTTAAAAAATACAGATCTCGCACTGTCCGAAACTTCTCTTTACGAGCAGTCGTTAATTAATGAGAATAAGGAGAAATTCATTTATTGGTAGGGTAATTTATGAATTCATATCTTTTTGCTATTTCACCTAATAAAAGTGGAACAAAAGAATTGTATATAACATTTTCACAAACGATACAATAGAAATACTATTTAACACCTTGTTATTTCAGAATATAATAATTATCTTTGTGATATTGATAAACTAAACATTATGTGCCTATGGGTAAATAAAAAGAAAACTATTAAATTTTTCATTAGCTAGAAGTTTATAGCGATATGCTGTAAATTCAATGCTAAATCACATAAGAAGCGTTTGCTTTATATCTTGATTGTCGAAACTTAGGAAATTTCAAAAACCACCAAGAGTAAAGTGTAAATGCTCACGGTTCCGCCGTGGGCTTTACTCTTTTATTTGGTGGTACGGTATCCTAAGACCTCGACAATCGAATAAAAAGTATTGTCCCACGTTTTTTTTTGTGCGTACTTGTCGCAAGACATAAATCTTAATCAAACTTAAACCACAAAAAATCATGAAAAAATTATTATTAATTATCGCCGTTTTCTTTATCGCCTTGTCATCTTACGCTCAAACAACTACAGTATGGGTTAAAGGGTACACCAAAAGCGATGGAACTTATGTCAAAGGGCACTATCGCACTACCAAGGATAATACAAACACAAACAATTGGAGCACGACAGGAAACACAAATCCAAACACACAAGTAAAAGGCACTACAGCCAAAGACTACTCGTCACAAGCAAGCAACTACGGTTCGGGCAAAACAATCTATACAGGCCCTAACGGTGGACAATACTACATAAACAGCAATGGCAACAAAACATACGTCCCTAAACAAAAGTAAGTCTCAACTAATCACCCTGTGGAGGCACAAGAGGTGCGCCTCATTTAATAAAATATATAATTTAATTTCAACACATCCTAAAAACCAAGTTGCAACTTGACACCCTGCGCATAAGCTTTAGCGTTAAGAAGCGACCTGCGCAAGTTTTTTGCTCTACTTTTTTTGAAAAAAGTAGAGAGGTAAAAATATAAATTTACTTAAAGTGGAATACTTTACCGAAACGATGAATTGAGTATTGGAGAAAGTTCAAAAAAAAAGGACTTGCAAGTTTGCAAGTCCTTCAAGAAACTGTAGCGAGAGCCGGGCATGATCCGGCGACCTCATGATTATGAATCATGCGCTCTAACCAGCTGAGCTACCTCGCCATAATTCGTTTTCTTTATTATTACGTGTGCAAAGATATGACAAATTAGTATACCCTCCAAATTTTTTTGTAAAAAAATGATACTTTTTTGTTAAAAAAGTTGTAACTTGTTAATTTTCAATGCGATTATTTTAAGATTTGTAAAAAAGCTCAAAACAATCACAAGTTACTGATATTTAGACATATAGTATTTGTAACGTAACTTTACTCTATTCGTTAAGCCAATCGTTAATTTGATTCCATATCTCATTTTTTACATCTTCATCCATAGATGAGATACGTGTTGAATGGCTACCTCTTTCTTTGATGTAAAGTTTCATGTTATTTTTGCCTTTGAAGAGCTTTTCGTTAGGCATTACTGCGCTCCAAGGGTCAACTTCGCCATAAATAAATATCATTTTAGGGTCATTTTTCTTTAAGAAAGAGTAAATGTCTTTATGAAGTTCGTGATTGAACTTCAGGTTTTTAGCTTCTTCAGGCAAAAACGCACGTTCAAGGTATCCTTTTGATGAGTCAATAGTCAAAAGTCCTTTGAATGGCTTAATGTCATAGCCATAGTATCCTAATTCTGCGTATGCTTGAACAAAAAATGGCTCGTGTGACGGGATTCCGAAATATTCTGCGCCCGAAAGTTTCATAAGATAGTCAAATAGCTCTTTGTCGCTAGAATCTAGTGCAGGAATTTCAGAAATTTTTGAGCCCCATTGCCAAAATGAGAAAGAATACTCTAAAACACAATAATCTAGTACTTCTTCTTTAGGAATCCTAAAATTCATGTTTTTTTCTTCTGCATAGGCATAAAGCATAGGATTTAGTGCCTCTTTACGACGTAAAATCTCTTTTTGAAACTCTAAAATTGCGGTTCTTTCTTCTTCTGTGCCACAATTTGCTATGTAAGGTTCGTGTCTGCCATCTTCCACACCAAAACATACAGGCCCAACATAAGGAACTGAGAAATCTACATCGTCAGGGTAGTAAGTTCTATATATCATAGTGTTGTGTCCGCCTTTGCTGATACCCGTAGAAATCCATTTCCCAGAATAAAGTTCTTTTAACATGTTGTTTATGTTATGAAGGTCAGCAGCAGCGTTTTTCCCTGTCATATATTGCCAATCACAATCTTCTGGTGTTGATTCTAAGAAATAACGATGCTCTACAAACACTTGATTTGCGCCAAGTTTTGTTGTAAGCTCTTCTTTATAGGTTGGTTTCATCACAGAAGTTGCTCCATAGCCTTCACAAACCAAAACTACAGGGTTTTCATAGCCACTATGTGATACAATAACACGCTGAGTGAAAGTTCCCTTAGAGAAATCAGTGTGGTCTATAGGCTGTTCTACCTTAATAAGGTATTTTTCGCTGAAAAGGTCTGTTTTTAGCTTCTCTACAGATACAACTTTATCTAACGCTTTTAATTTTTCGTAAAATTCTGAATTTACAACCTCAGTAGGGTATTTTATTTCAGAAATAACACTCTTTGCACTTATACTTAATGAAAATAACAGTGCAAAAACTAGAATAATATGTTTTATCATTGTATTTTATTATATTTTATTTAAGAGGTGAATCTGCTTCTTTTGCCATGTGGTTATAGAATAGCTTGTCAAGTAATTTTGGGAAGAATTTCTTAATGAATTTCGTAGCTCTTCCTTGAAAATCCATAATAACCTCTCTTTTTCGTCTGTAAACGCCTTTCGCAATTTTTGTTGCTACTTCTTCGGCAGTTGCCATCTTTGTTTCTTCACGTGGAGACTCTCCTTGTGCAGAGCCGTCAGCAGTACGAGCTGAAAAACGAACGTTAGAGGCTGTAAAACCAGGGCATGCAATCATTACATGTACCCCTTTTTTTAGGTTTTCAACTCTAATTGTGTCAAAGAATCCGTGCATAGCATATTTACTTGCAGAATATCCTGTTCGAGCAGGCAGACCGTGAAGTCCAGCAACTGACGAAACGCCTACTATCGAGCCTTTTGCCTTTTGAATGTGTGGTAGAGCATATTTTATAGTGTGTACAGCTCCCCAGAAATTAACATCCATCAGTTCTTTAAGAACGTCGACTTTTACATCATCAAATAATGCTCTCATAGAGATACCCGCATTACAAATACATACATCTATGCCTCCGAAAGCCTCTACACCTCGTGTTACAAGTGCTTCGCAGTCACTTTCTTTAGTGACATCACATACGGTATAAACGTTTTCTATGTTGTTGCTTGTTAATTTATCAGAAAGCTCTTTTAGTCCTTTTTCTGAGCGAGCTCCCATTACTATTTTAGCTCCTAAAGCTCCAAATTTTTCTGCCATTGCATATCCTATGCCTGACGAAGTGCCCGTAATAAGGACAACTTTATTGTTAAAATTCATTTTATTGTATTTTTATTTTTAATTTATCGTAGCAAAGTTCTACACCTTCTGGAAGTTTCTTCATAACGTCTTCATAAAGACCAAGTTGGTGTGAGATGTGTGTTAAATATGCCTTTTTCGGAGAAACTAGTTCTATGACTTTCAGTGCTTCACTAAGCGTAAAGTGAGAAATGTGTTTTTCTTCTCGCAGGGCATTAATTATTAGTGTATCTATGCCTTTCATCTTGTTTATTTCATCATCTGATATGTGGTTCATGTCGGTGATGTAACAAAAATTATCTATTCTGTAACCTAAAACAGGCAATTTGTGATGTAGTCCACGAATAGGAATAATATTGAAGTTTCCTATAGAAAAAGGCGCTTCTGTTATCTCGTGAAGCGTTATTTCTGGAACTCCAGGATATTTATGTTCAGCAAAAGCATAGTGATATTCGTTTTTTAGCGATTTTAGAACATAACCCTCAGCGTATATGTCCATCGGACGGCGTAACATATAATTAAAGCTGCGCACATCGTCTATTCCTCCTGTATGGTCTTTGTGATTATGCGTTAAAAGAATGCTGTCAAGATTTGTGACTCCCTCTCTTAACATTTGGTAGCGAAAGTCTGGACCTGCATCAATTACGAGGCTTTCTCCAGTTTCGTTCTCAATTAAAACAGAACTTCTCAATCTTTTATTTCGTTTGTCACAGCTAGTGCAGACCTCACATTTACAGCCAATTATTGGCACTCCCTGAGATGTTCCACTACCTAATATTGTAACACTTATCATAATCTATTTTTAATTATATGAGTGTAAAGTTATCATTTTTTTTATATTTGTAAAATTATTTAACGATTTGTTTACAATATATTGCTATAATTTTCTAATATGAATCAAGAAATTCTTTATCCGTGGGGCGATAATCGCAGATTTAACAGCTATTCATCATATTTCAAACGCACGTTTGGCGGTAGAGTCCAAAAGGTGACTATAGACGCAGGATTTACGTGTCCAAATAGAGATGGTTCAAAGTCTGTAGGTGGATGTACATTTTGTAATAATGATGCGTTTAATCCTTCATATTGTACGCCCGAAAAGAGTGTCACTCAGCAGATTTTAGAGGGGCAAGAATTTCATCAGAATCGTTATCGTAGAGCATCAAAATATTTGGCTTATTTTCAAGCATATTCTAACACATACAAGCCTTTAGACGAGCTTAAAGCCATATATGATGAGGCGTTAAGTGTTGAAAATATAGTAGGTTTAGTCGTTGGGACACGCCCTGACTGTGTAGACGAAGAAAAACTTGACTATTTCGCTGAATTAGCAAAAAAATACTATGTAATACTTGAATTTGGGGTCGAAAGTTGTTATGACCAAACGCTGAAAGCGATAAATAGAGGACACGACTTTGAAACGTCTGTAAAAGCTATAAATATGTGTGCTGAAAGAGGTATTCACGTTGGTGCACACTTTATTTTGGGGCTGCCAGGAGAGACAAAAGAGATGTTAATTGAGCAAACAAAACTAATTAACACTTTGCCATTAAATACTATAAAATTTCACCAATTACAAGTGTTTAAAGGCACTACAATGGCGTTAGAATATACTGAAAATCCAGAAAAATTTACGTTTTATGAAATGGAAGAATATTTAGAGCTATTTTCTGAGATTTTATCAAAATTGAACCCTAACTTTGTGGTGGAGAGGTTTGCTGGTGAAGCACCTCCTCGTTATCATCTAGGTAAATCGTGGGGAATGATACGAAATGATGCCTTAATTGTGAAACTAGAGAAGTTGTTAGAGCAAAAAGACCTATATCAGGGGTGTAGATTGTAGTTTAGTGTTTGCGAAAGTTAAAAATATTGTATATATTTGTAAGATACAGTAAAAGTGTAATTTAATTAAACCTATAAATTATGGTAATGTTAATCGGAGGTATTGGTTCACAAGAATTAATACTTATTATAGTTGTTGTCTTGATACTTTTTGGTGGTTCTAAATTGCCAGCACTTATGCGTGGAGCTGGAAAAGGTATTCGTGAGTTTAAGGGTGCTATGAATGGAACGCTTGACGACGAAAAAGACGAAAAAAAGGATGCCAAAAAAGACGATTCTTCTAAAGACGAAACAAAATAGAGTTTTATATTAATGAGTGACGAAATAAAGAAAAATGACAATGAAAACGATATGTCTTTCGGTGAACATTTTAATGAACTGAGGATAAGGATTATAAAATCTGTTGTTTTTTTATTTGTTTTTGCTGTTGTGGCATTCGTTTTTAAAGGTGTAGTGTTAGATGTGGTTTTTGCGCCACTAACTGATGAGTTTCCTACAAATAGATTCTTTGCCTACCTTTCAGAGCGCACAGGAGTCGAAGAATTAAGGATAAATGCTGGTGATGTTAGCATCATAAACACAAAAATGGCTGGGCAGTTCAATTTACACATTATGTCCTCTATATTTGGAGCTTTAGTAGTGACTGTTCCTTATATGTTATGGCAAATATGGGCGTTTGTGAAACCTGCATTAACTGTAAGTGTGCGACGAAAAACCAGATTTTTTGTGTTGAACACTTCAATGTGGTTTTTTACGGGCTTACTGTTCGGATATTTTATTATTTCTCCCTTAGCGGTCAACTTTCTTACCTCTTATGAAGTAAGTCCCGAAATTACAAATATGATAGATGTTAGCTCTTATCTGTCTAGTGTTCTAGGGGTGTCTTTTGCTGCCGCTTTTGTGTTCCAACTTCCATTAATTGTTCGCTTGTTGTCGACAATGGGGATTTTGAAGTCAACTTTAATGCGAAAATATCGAAAAGTTGCTTTCGTGGTGATAATCATCATCTCTGCGGTAATCACACCTCCAGATGTATTCTCGCTAATTCTTATAACAGTGCCTTTGTATGGCTTATATGAATATGGAATTACGATTGCTGCACGCATCGAAAAGAATAAACAGCAAGTACAATAGAGCTATACCTTAAACTAATACAGCGGTGATTCATAGATAGTTAAGCAAGGATATTTTAATAAAACACCTTTGTTTTCGCTAAAAATCTCGAAAATGGAGGTAACTGCCTCTTAAAAACTTTGTACAAAAGGCGGAACGCCTTTTGAAATAAGTTTAATGCTTTTAGAAAATAACACACACTATAGACGTTAATCCTTTACAAATAAATGATATGAAAAACCTTACTATTACTCTTATGTTTTTATTCTGGCTTTCGACTGTGCACGGAGAAAACCATGATGTTACTGCTAGACAGATAACAGCCTTTTACAAACAATACATCACACTTATACTATCTAGTGATTATAAAGATGCAAAAGCTCTATTGTCAACCAATCTAACAGAAGAGGCTATGCAAAAGGCGCACCGAGGTGCCATTAGCTCTAACGCAAACCAAATCGTTAGAGCACAAGATGTAAACGAGACTATGGTTGAAACCGTTAAAGTAACCCATTTAGAAGATGATTGGTATTTGGTATCTTTCTACTGGATAGTAGGTGATGAATCCGCAAAAATTCAAATACCATTAAAAGCAAAGAGCGTAGAAAATAAATTGCAAATTAGCTATATTCCTCACTCTGCAAATGACGGAAAATATGGTGATAAGCAATTAGGCTTACCGCTTAGAACTAAAATTAGTGATATTAGCCAACAGTCTGAACAAGGTTTTCTTGAAAGCTTTTATGATGTTTATCTATCAAATTATTGTATAATGAGCTTAGACTTATACCCGAACCTAAAAGCTTTAAGAGAAAAATATTTATCAGAAAATGCTCAATTAGATTTCAAAAAAGCAGAAAATGATTGGTTGATTGACAATATGGAGGGATTTGACTTACTGATAGGTGATTTTGAATTTGATGCAATGTGGTATAATAGTCTTAAAATTGAATCTGTAGATAAAAGCAACTATAAAGTCGTTTTTAATACAGGATATTATGAGGTTGTGATATGTATAACAGTCATTAAAACTGATAATAGTTATAAGATTGATTCAATAACATTCCCTAAATAACTATTATTTGTAAAATTTCGGTTTGTGGATTACACTCATAATTTTTAAAGAAAGCAAGTTTTGTAGCTTTTTTTGCGTGCTTATACATAAGTTATAAATAAGAAATTTAGATTGAGAATACAATTATTTATACGTTTAAAGGTTTGTTCACTGTACAATATTGCAATTATTATTTGCATATTAAATATAATAATTGTATGTTTGTGGCAAGTAACAACTAAATGTTGCTTTTTTAAATAATTAAATTCTCATCAAATGAAACAAAATTTTACAAAATTCAAACCGCTTCCTGAGCGCAAGTATGACTTAAATCGTTTTGAGTCATACGTACATTATTTAACGAATAAAGAGAGAAAAACAGAACCTCAATGGGTGTGTTTTGCAGTGCTCTCTCCATCGTTATCGCTATTAGTAATGGAAACTATCAAAGATCATCAAAATTGTGAATGTTACATATGTGATATTTTCGATGATGAATTCGATGTGTCTCATATTTCTAACCTAAAACATCATAATCATGGGACTTTTTAGAAGAAATGAAGAAAAACAGCTAGCGCGCCAAGAGCGTCGAGAAGAGCGTCGAGAAGCTAGACAAAACAAAAGAAACAAAATCGGGACAGCCTTTACTATAAATGATGATGCACTAGTAAATAAGATTGATAACATTATTGCAAATAATTCAACATCTTTGTATTCTAGCACTATGGATTCTTCAGCTACTCAAGGGATAGCCACTAAGCTTATAACCGATTTGACAGCAATGCCATTTATTATACCTCATTTATCTACGCCTCAACAAAGCCTATCTAGTGTTTTAGATACATCTACAATAGATAATGTATTACCAAAATTACAAACAAACTTTGCTAATCAAAATAAAAATAGTAACTTTGCTAATATAGGTAATGATTATATATCTCCAACTTTGAGTAAAAATAAGAATGAGGATTCAGGCTATTCAAATAAATCATATGGAAACTATACTAATATTTCACCATTTTTTACAAATGGATTGGGATTTAACAAAAGTAACCATGCTCTTACAAATCAGCATTTAACAGCTAGTGGTAATCAATTAGATAGAAGTGGTATTATTCGAGATTCACTAATCAACAAGGTTGTAGAAGTGGAAGGAGGTTATTCTAACCTTAAAAATGATCGAGGAGGAAGAACTAACAAAGGTATAGCATGGGATACTTGGCAAAATTTTGCTAAGCCTACATTAGGAATAGAACCTACTGTTGAGAATCAAAAGAATTTAAGCGTTGAAGATGCAAAAAAGATATATAAGATAAATTATTGGGATAAATATCGGATAGATGAGATTAATGATATTGATTTAAAGCACTTGATTTTTGATATTTTTGTCAATAACACTGGTAGTGCAGCAAAAATGATACAAAACACATTAAACGATGATTTCAATTGTAATTTAGAGGTTGATGGGATTCTGGGTTCTAAAACTATTAATTTAATTAATAGTATAAATCCCGATAAATTACACGATAAATTGCTAGATAAAAGAGAACAGCATTACTACAACTTAGGTAATAAAGACCCTAAACAAAAACAATTTATTAAAGGGTGGATAAATAACAGGGTTA
>JAWXTO010000063.1:0-9745 GCA_044433545.1 Rikenellaceae bacterium | reverse complement strand
TGTTACCTGGTGTGCAGTGTGCGTGTGTTCCAGGCGTGCACAACCCTACATTTTCTCATTTCTCTATATTAAGCGGTTTTTATTTCAAAAAATGAAATCTTTTTTACTTGAGTGTTGAGGTGCACGGGCGTTCAGCGGTGTGTATGTTGGTGCCTGTTCCTGGTGCAGAACGTGTGTATTTCCTGGTGTGGTCTTTGTGTGCAGCGTGTGTATTACCTGGTATATACTATGCAACAACTCAAAGAGTAAAAAGAAATAGTTTAAAAATTATTTCATCATTAAGTATGTTATTTTCAAAAAGAAATTATATATTTGTGGTGTAATGTGTATGATACACGTTATAACTATTAACCCTGATTAAAGAAAGCTATCTTATTTTTTAAGGTAATTTTCTTATTTTTTGTTATTAAGTACACTTTTAGTACACCTTGACAAAAATTAACTTTTTGATATACAGTTAATTAAGGTGCTAAATTTGTTCCCCTCAAGGGTATAGATTATATGAATATGAGAAGATTAGGATATATATTTTTAGCGTTGTTTTTATTTGTCTGGTCTAGTGTTAATGGGCAGATTATAAAAAGTGATGTGGGTGGTGTTTCAGGCTTAGGAGGCATTATGACTCCACCGATTGCGCCTATGGGTGCAAATTTTGAGCCTATAACTGTAGAGACAAAACCTATGGAGCAAGAGATTAAACATGTCGCTCCAAAGCCAGAAGACTGTTTTCCTATATCGCAAGAGGGTCGTAAAGAGGTTGGTGAAATTCCTGCTGACTCGGCGAATTATGAAAAGTCTCGTAAATTTCAAATTGATGTGCTTTCGACTTATGACGAGGCGGCTAGAATTGCTTCTCAACGCTATTATGGCGAAATAAATGTGATTTCTGCTACAGTTCATGAAAACTGTACTAGAATCGTATTAGAGGCTAAGAATTTTGCTAATGCAAATTGGTTTATAATCAGCAAAGGAAGCATCGTTGTTGACTGTGATACAAAAAAAGTGTATCCAATTATGGGTGTTGAGCAAAGTATCGTTTTAAAAAATTCATTTGCTTTGAATTTAACGAGATCTTCTTATCAACGTATATGTTTGGTATTCCCAAAACTGGATAGCTGGGTTTCTATGATTGACATTATATGTCCTGCGCCTGACGAACTTGAGGTTGCTTATATGAATTCAACTGGGAAAAGTGGAGATTCTGATGATTCTGACGATGATACGGATGATCAAATAAACGAAAATTAAAAAAGAAAACAATATAAATAATACAAAAGATTATGTTAACATTAAAACAAATCCGTACAGAAAAAGAGTATGTGATTGAACGCTTAAAAGTAAAAGGTGTAGACGCTACAGCTACAATTGAAGATATTATTTTAACTGATGATGAGCGTAAAGAAATTCAACAACAGCTTGATGGACTTAACGCTGAACAAAATCAGATAGCTAAAGAAGTTGGGATGCTTTTCAAACAAGGAAAACAAGAAGAAGCCAATGTTTTGAAAGCTAAAACTGCTGAGATTAAAGAGCAGGCTAAAGGTTTAGAAGAAAAATCTAAAGCTGTAGAAGAAAAACTTAACTCATTAATCGTTACGCTTCCTAATATCCCTAACACACTTGTTCCAGAAGGTAAATCTGACCAAGATAACCTTAACGTGAAACAAGATGGTGAGATTCCTACACTTTGTGAGGGTGCTCAGCCACATTGGGACTTAGCTCGTCGTTATGACATCATTGATTTTGAGTTAGGAAACAAACTAACAGGTGCTGGCTTCCCAGTTTATAAAGGTTTAGGAGCTAAAATTCAACGTGCTCTTATCACTTTCTTTATCGACGAGAATAGCGCAGCAGGTTACACAGAAGTAATGCCTCCACTTATGGTAAATGAGGCTTCAGGTTTCGGTACAGGTCAGCTTCCTGACAAAGAGGGTCAAATGTATCACGCTACATTAGACAATTTCTACCTTATTCCTACAGCAGAAGTTCCTGTGACTAACATTTTTAGAGATGTTATCGTAAATGAGAATGATTTGCCATTAAAACTTACTGCTTATACACCATGTTTCCGTCGTGAGGCAGGTTCTTATGGTAAAGATGTTAGAGGGCTAAACAGACTACACCAATTTGACAAAGTTGAGATTGTTCGAGTTGAAAAACCTGAAGATTCTTATGCTGCACTTGACGAAATGGTAGCACACGTTGAGTCTATTATCAAAAAACTAGAGCTTCCTTACAGAATTTTACGTCTTTGTGGTGGTGACATAAGCTTTACATCTGCTTTAACTTATGATTTTGAAGTTTATTCAGCTGCACAAGAGCGTTGGTTAGAAGTTTCTTCAGTTTCTAACTTTGAATCTTTCCAAGCTAATCGTTTGAAATTAAGATATAAAGGAAATGATAAGAAAACTAATCTTGCACACACATTAAATGGTAGCTCTTTAGCTTTACCACGTATCTTAGCTGCAATTTTAGAGAATTATCAAACACCAGAGGGCATTAAAGTTCCTAAAGTGTTACAACCATATATGGGTGGTGTAGAAATTATTAAATAGAAAATTTTATTTAAAGATATTTTATGGATATTTCACTAGTTATACCGATGTTTAATGAGGATGAGTCTATTGGAGAGCTAATTCAATGGATAGACAAAACTCTAAAACGTGAGAATTTGAGTTATGAGGCTATTTTTATTGATGATGGCTCTACGGATAACTCGTGGAAAGTGCTTGAGGAGATAAAAGCTAGCAATCCTAATGTGCGAGGCATAAAGTTTAGCCGTAATTACGGGAAAGCTGCTGCTTTGTATGTTGGCTTTGAGGCTGCGCAAGGTGATGTGGTAGTAACTATGGATGCAGACTTGCAAGACTCTCCAGAAGAGATTCCAGAACTTCACAGAATGATTGTTGAGGACGGTTTTGACCTTGTTTCGGGGTGGAAACAAAAACGTTATGATCCTATTCACAAAACTGCGCCTAGTAAATTCTTTAATTTTACGGCACGAGTGGTTTCGGGCATAAAACTTCATGATTTTAACTGTGGGCTAAAGGCTTACCGTAAAAAAGTAATAAAAAATATTGAAGTTTACGGAGAAATGCACCGCTATATTCCGATTCTTGCTAAACAAGCTGGTTTTAAGCGCATCGGTGAGAAAGTTGTACAACATCAGTCTCGTAAATATGGAGTTTCAAAATATGGGTGGGAACGTATGATGAAAGGTTACTTAGATCTGCTTACGGTGACTTTCTTGTCGAGATTTAGCAAAAGTCCTATGTATTTCTTTGGAGCTTTAGGGACGTTTATGTTCATTATCGGGGTGTGCTCTGCTTTATATATCATCATAAAAAAATTGGTGTTACAAGCAGATGGTTTGCCGATACGTGGAGTTACTGAACAGCCTTTGTTTTTTATCGCTTTAGTAGCAGCTATAATTGGAGTACAGTTATTTTTAGCAGGCTTTCTAGGAGAACTTATAAGCCGCAAGGATGTAGAACGTAACGTTTATAAAATTGATACAGAATTGTAAGGTTTTTATAATTCTACATTTTGTAATTTATAACTAATAAAAAATATTTCAAAGGAAATCAAAAAAAATGATTGAATTTGAAATATTTTTTGTTTTTTATCGTTAAATACATTGATGTATGTGAATAAAATTATGGGAAAATTGTTTTTATTTGATAATTTGAGAAAAAAGTGTTAATTTGCGTTGTTTTTGATGATATTTTATTGGGAATAGGGCATAAAACATTGTGTTTTATAATAAATTAAATCTGGGGAGAAATAAGCTCCCTCTTAAAATAATATTAGTACTTAAAATAAATTTTTTGTAAATTATGAGTCAAGTAGATATTAGAGAACTTAACGAGCGTATCAGCCAAGAAAGTGCATTTGTTGATATTGTAAGTGCTGAAATGAGCAAAGTAATTGTTGGTCAACGTAATCTTGTTGATTCTTTGCTAATTGGTTTGTTGTCAAATGGTCACATCCTTTTAGAAGGTGTTCCAGGGTTGGCGAAAACTCTAGCAATTACTACACTAGCGCAAGTTGTAGATGCTAAATTCTCACGTATACAGTTCACTCCAGACTTGTTGCCAGCCGATTTGATTGGTACACTAATCTATAGTCAGAAAACTGAGACTTTCACAGTGAAAAAAGGGCCTATCTTTGCGAATTTCGTGCTTGCAGATGAGATAAACCGTTCTCCTGCTAAAGTTCAAAGTGCTTTACTTGAGGCGATGCAAGAGCACCAAGTTACTATTGGTGGTGAAACTTATAAATTGCCACAGCCATTCTTAGTGTTAGCAACACAAAACCCGCTAGAACAAGAAGGTACTTACCCTCTTCCTGAGGCGCAGGTTGACCGTTTTATGATTAAAGCGAAAATCGAATATCCTAGAAAAGAAGACGAAAAATTAATCGTAAGAATGAATATGTTGGGAGCAGATTTCCCAAAACCTTCAAAAGTTATCACTCCAGACGATATAATTAAAGCTCGTAACGTTGTTCGTGAAGTTTATATGGACGAAAAAATTGAGCGTTATATCGTAGACATTATTTTTGCTACTCGTAATCCTGAAGAATACAAATTAGATAATCTGAAAAGCTTAATTAGCTATGGAGGCTCTCCACGTGCTAGTATTTCGCTTGCAAAAGCGGCAAAAACTTATGCTTTCATAAAACGTCGTGGATATGTTATTCCAGAGGATGTTCGTGCTGTAGCTTATGATGTGTTACGCCACCGTATCGGCTTAACTTATGAAGCAGAAGCTGAAAATATTGTCTCAGAAGACATCATTACTGAAATAATTAACAGCGTTGAAGTTCCTTAATAGACTTTAGCGTTGAAAAAAATTTAGTAGTGTAATTTGCTTTAGGGGATTTCTAATAATTCCCTAAAATACTTTTCCAAAATTTCTCACTCTCTTTTGTCTTTTACAATAAGTCGAGTAGGAGTCACTACGAGCCATTTTGTAAAAGTCAAAATAGAATAAAAACTTTTTAAAAATTAAAATCAGGGAGTTTTTAGAAGTCCCCTTATTAGATAATGATTTATGATTGAGACTGAAGTTTTAAAGAAAGTTCGCAAAATTGAGATAAAGACACGTACTATTTCCAATGAAATATTTGCTGGAAAGTACCACAGTGCCTTTAAGGGTCGTGGTATGTCCTTTAGTGAGGTTCGAGAATATCGAATTGGAGATGATGTGCGTGATATTGACTGGAATGTGACTGCTCGTAGCGATTCACCACATATCAAAACTTTTGAAGAAGAACGTGAGTTGACGATGATGTTGTTGATTGATGTGAGTGGTTCACGTTATTTTGGGACTAAAGACAAATTTAAACAGTCTTTAATTACTGAAATTGCGGCTGTTTTATCATTCTCTGCGGCTCAAAACAACGACAAGATAGGTTGTATTCTATTTAGTGATACTGTAGAGAAATATATACCACCCAAAAAAGGACGTAACCATATTCTTCGTATAATTCGTGAACTTTTAGAGTTTAAACCTCAAAGTAACACAACAAATATTGGTGAAGCAGTGCGCTTTTTGACTTCTACAACGAAAAAACGCTCTACAGCCTTTATTTTGAGTGATTTTATGGATTGTGATGTTGAAAATGGTGTTGCAAACTTTGAGTTGCCGTTAAAAATTGCTGTCAATAAACACGATATTGTCGGAATAAAGATTTTTGACCAAAGAGAACAAACGATGCCAAATGTTGGGATTGTTGAACTTGAAGATGGCGAAACAGGAGAAAAAGTGTGGGTCGATACTTCTTCTAAAGCGGTAAGAGAACACTATGAAAATTATAATAAGAAGTTAAATTTTATTATTGAGAATACGCTGGTTAAATATAGAATAGACTCTGTAGATTGTTCAACAGAGGACGATTACGTAAAAGCGTTAATGATGTTATTTAAGAAACGATAATAAATTTGAATATGTTGAAAAAGATAGTTATTGTAGCAATTTCGGCTGTTATGATTTGCTTGAGCACTGTTTTGCATGCTCAAAGTGAAAAGCCGACTGTAAATGCTTCATTTTCACGAGACACAATCCTTATAGGAGACCAGTTTACACTTGATGTGATAGTCGAAAAAGATTTAACACAAATTGTAGACTTCCCGACATTTGAAGAAGGGACTATTGGGGATGTTCTAGAGGTGATGTCGATGATGCCTATAGATACATTAGTGGCTGATGGTCGACGACAAACCATAAAAGTAAGCTTTTTGATGACTTGTTTTGATTCTGGTATCTATAATATCGGACAATTTCTTGTGTTATATGCAGACAAAAACATAGTCGACACACTTTTGTCAGAAAAAGAACTTGAATTGTTTGTTCAAACTTTTGAAATTGACACTACTAAACAATCTATAGCAGATATTGCTCCTCAGTTAAACACACCATTCAATTGGGCTGAATTGAAGGAGTACATTTTTAATAAATATACAGGAATTGCACTGATTATCATTATTGTAATTTTGGCTGTAGTTTATTATTTCTATAGACGTAAAAAAGGGTCTATTTTCTCGGCGAAAGCACAAGAACCGCCTCATATCATTGCAATTAAAGAGCTTGAGAAGCTCCATGATAAGAAGTTGTGGCAGAATGATAAACACAAGCTATATTATTCATGTTTGACAGACATTATCCGTCAATATATAGAGGGAAGATATGGCGTAAATGCTATGGAAATGACCTCTGACGAGATTTTGGCTAGTGTTAAGGCGTTGATAGAGCAAAAACAAGAGTACACTAAATTGATGTCATTGTTGAAAATGGCTGACTTAGTTAAATTTGCTAAATTTGTGCCTGCGACAGACGAAAATGAGTCTTACTATAACGTTGCATATTATTTTGTTGAAAATACGAAGCTTTTACCACAAGAAGTTAGTGAAAGTGAAGAAGAAGAGGGAGGTGCAAAATGATGAAACATATTTTAATGGTGTTTGTTATGACTTTTGTGGTCGTAGCAAGTGCAAATGCACAGCTTGAGCGTAGCGATATTCGTAAAGGTAACAGATTATACGAAAAAGAAAAGTATGAAGAAGCCGAAGTTGAATATCTTAGAGCTTTAGGCAAAGAACCTACTTCTTATGAAGCCAACTATAACCTTGGTGGTGCTATCTTTAAGCAAGGACGTTTTGAAGATGCACAAAATTTATTCATGAAAAGCGTTAAAGACACAACTCGTGTTGAAGCTATGGATAAATCTCAAGCTTATTATAACCTTGGAACATCTTATCTTGCAGAACGTAAGTTAGATGAGTCTATTGAAGCTCTTAAAAACTCATTGCGATTGAATCCTACAGACACTTTGGCTAAGTATAATTTGGCGTATGCTCAAAAATTAAAGCAAGAAGAAGATAACCAGGACAATCAAGATAATCAGGACAATCAGGACAACCAGGACAATCAAGATAATCAAGATAACCAGGATAACCAAGACAATCAAGATAACCAGGATAACCAGGATAATCAGGATAACCAAGACGATCAAGATAACCAGGATAATCAAGACAATCAAGATCAGAATGAGGATCAAGATCAGAATGGTGACCAACAGGATGATCAAAGTGATCAACAAGACGATCAATCTAAACCTGAGCAACGAGAGGGACAGATGAGTGAGCAAGAGGCAGAAAAAATGCTTGAAGTAATGCAAGGTGAAGAGGACAAAACAAAAGATAAAATGGACGAGAAAAAAGGTGTTGCTGTAGGTCGTTCAGGCAAAAATTGGTAAAAGGGTTTTTTTGTTATAAGGCAGTGATGCTTTAGTGACAACGAGAACTTCCCTTTAATAATTTAAAATAGAAATTTATATGGATATTGTAAGATTTGAGAATCCTAATATGTTGTATTTGTTACTGGTACTTTTACCAGTTATAGCTTTCTACATATATAAGCTAAAAGGAGGACATGCAACGTTAAGAATATCTTCTGTAAGTGGTTTTTTGGGTGTTAAAAAATCTATAAAGTATTATTTTAGACATCTACCGTTTATTTTACGTATTGTTGCACTGTCTTTGATTGTGGTAGCTATGGCACGTCCACAAAGTTCACAAGACAATCAAACAATAACGACAGAAGGGGTTGATATAGTTATTGCACTTGACATTTCAAGTAGTATGTTAGCTCAAGATTTTACGCCTGATCGTATTTCTGCGGCAAAAGAGATGGCTACAAAGTTTATTCTTGACAGACGAACTGACCGTTTAGGGCTTGTTTTGTTTGCTGGGGAGAGCTTTACACAAGCTCCACTTACGACCGATCACGTTTCGCTGATAAACTTGTTAAATAAAGCAGAGTGTGGCATGGTGACTGACGGTACAGCTATTGGTAATGGACTTGCTACGGCAATAAACCGTTTAAAAGAGAGCGACGCTAAGAGTAAAGTTGTGATTTTGCTGACAGACGGTGTTAACAATAGCGGACAAATAGCTCCTTTGACAGCTGCTGAGATTGCAAGGACTATGGGGGTTAAAGTTTACACTATTGGAGTTGGTAGAAATGGTGAAGCTCCATATCCTGCGGTAAATCAATGGGGTGAGAGAGTTATGGTAAACCAAAAAGTGCAGATTGACGAAGAAATGTTAAAACAAATTTCAGCAGACACTGAAGGTGAATACTATAGAGCTACGAGCAACAAGAGTTTAGGTGATATTTATGATCAAATTAACTCTCTTGAAAAGACGAAAATTGATGTTGAGAGCTATGTGCTATATGATGATGATTATTTAGTGTTTGCAATTCTTGCACTGTGTGTGTTAGTTGCTGAATTCCTTATTAAACACCTTTATTTACGTCAAATTCCGTAATTATAAATTTTATTTACATAAGGGGAATTATTAGAAGTCCCCATAATTTATTTAAAAATGTTTAGATTCGCAAATCCAGAATATTTATATTTTTTGATACTTGTGCCTGTTTTGATAGCTCTTTTTTGCTATATGATTTACAGACACAAAGTGAGACTTGCCCGTTTTGGTGATTTAGAGCTTATAAAACCTCTTATGAAGGAGGCTTCTTTGTCACGTGTAAAGTCAAAATTTATTTTTTTAATAACAGCGGTAGTTTTCATAGTAATAGCTCTTGCAAGACCTCAGTTAGGGGCAAAACTTAAAGAGGTTAAACGCAAAGGGGTAGAAATTATGCTTGCTGTAGACGTGTCAAACAGTATGTTGGCTGAAGATTTTAAGCCTTCACGTCTTGAACGTACAAAATTTGCAATAAATAGACTTTTAGACAAGTTCTCGACTGATAGAGTAGGTTTAATCGTGTTTGCAGGAGATGCTTATGTGCAACTACCTATCACATCAGATGTGGTTTCTGCTAAGAATTTTGTGAATGGGGTTAAGCCAAATATGGTGTCTATGCAGGGTACTTCTATTTCTAAGGCGTTAGAGCTAGCTGGTCGTTCTTTTTCTTCACAGAGTGAGAAAAGCCGTGCTGTAATTTTAATCTCTGATGGTGAAAATCACGAAGATAACCCTCTTCCTGTAGCTAAAGCTTTGGCAGAAAAAGGAGTGACAGTGCACACTATTGGTATCGGTACACCAGAGGGTTCTATTATTTCAATAGACGGAGAGGTTATGAAGGACGAAAATGGTGAACTTGTTGTTACGAAGCTTGATGAGGCGATGCTTCAAGAGCTTGCAGTTGCTACTGGTGGTTCATATATCCGTGCGAACAACCAATCTATGGGTTTAGAGGAGATTGTGAAGCAGATT
>JAWXTO010000062.1:0-9753 GCA_044433545.1 Rikenellaceae bacterium | reverse complement strand
CAATCATCTTGATGTAAAACCTGCGAACGTTCTGATTCGCAACAACACAGAAATGGTGTTAATCGACTTCGGTATATCTAAACGATATGATAGCGCTGGAGGGCAAACTAGCACCGTTCCTGTTGGTATAACCCCTGGATATGCACCAATGGAGCAATATGATCAAGGAGGTGTAGCCACACTTTGCCCTGCTACTGACATATATGCTCTTGGAGCGACGTTATATAAATTAATAACTGGCAACACACCACCAGTGGCAAATATCGTACATGAGGATGGACTAACCGAATTTCCAGACCACATATCTGAGACAACAAAAAATGCAATAATCTCAGCTATGAAGCCTAGTCGAAAACAACGCCCTCAAAACATAACAGAATTTATTGCGTTGCTAGACCGTAATGAATCATCTAAGGCAGCAACTGAAGAAATAGCAGAAAAAGACGATTTTGATTATAATGATTTAATTAATTGGGCACTATAAAAAATAATGGCACTATAACCAAAAAAAACGATTGTCGCATTCAGCAACAATCGTTTTTTTCAACAAATTATTATTTAGAAACTTTAAAGTTTACATCATTCCTGGCATTCCACCCATTGAAGGTGCTCCGCCCATAGGTTCTTCGCTTTTTTGCTCAACAAGCACACACTCTGTAGTCAAGAACATGCTAGCAACTGATGCAGCATTCTCTAAAGCAACACGTGTAACCTTTGTAGGGTCAATAATACCTGCTGCATACATGTTTTCATAAACGTCAGTACGAGCATTGTAACCAAAGTCAGCTTCACCCTCTTTTACTTTTTGAACTACTACTGAACCTTCGCCACCAGCGTTAGCAACAATCTGACGTAGAGGCTCTTCAATAGCACGTTTGATGATTTGGATACCTGTTGTTTCATCGTCGTTGTCACCTTTTAATGAATCTAATGATTTTGAAGCACGAATTAACGCTACCCCACCACCTGGCACGATACCTTCTTCAACCGCAGCACGTGTAGCAGCTAAAGCATCGTCAACACGGTCTTTTTTCTCTTTCATCTCAACTTCTGAAGCTGCACCAACGAAAAGAACTGCAACACCACCAGCTAACTTAGCTAGACGTTCTTGTAGTTTTTCTTTGTCATAGTCTGAAGTAGAATTTTCGATTAATTCACGAATTTGCTCGATACGAGAAGCGATGTTTTCTTTTTCGCCAGCACCATCAACAATCGTTGTATTCTCTTTGTTTAGAACCACTTTGTCTGCTGAACCTAACATCTCTAAAGTAGCTGTAGCAAGAGATAAACCTACTTCTTCAGAGATTACTGTACCACCAGTTAGAATAGCTATATCTTGTAACATCTCTTTACGACGGTCACCAAAACCTGGAGCTTTAACAGCAGCAACTTTTAATGCACCTCTTAACTTGTTTACAACCAATGTAGTAAGAGCTTCGCCATCTATGTCCTCAGAAATGATAACAAGTGAACGACCTGCTTGTGCAACTGGCTCTAAAACAGGAAGAAGCTCTTTCATTGTAGAGATTTTCTTGTCTGTGATAAGAATATATGGTTTTTCGAACACTGCTTCCATTTTCTCTGGGTCAGTGATGAAGTAAGGAGATAAGTAACCTCTATCAAATTGCATACCTTCAACTACATCTACATGAGTTTCAGTACCTTTTGCTTCTTCAACAGTGATTACACCTTCTTTTTTCACTTTGCCCATAGCCTCAGCGATAAGAGCACCAATAAATGAATCATTATTTGCAGAAACTGTAGCTACTTGCTCTACTTTTTTGATATCATCACCAACTTCTTGGCTCATAGCTTGTAATTCTGCTACTACTGTGCTAACCGCTTTGTCGATACCACGCTTTAAATCCATAGGATTAGCACCTGCTGTTACGTTTTTGATACCAACACCAATGATAGACTGTGCAAGAACTGTAGCCGTTGTTGTACCATCACCTGCATTATCAGCAGTTTTTGAAGCTACTTCTTTTACCATTTGTGCACCTAAGTTAGCGAATGTATTTTCTAATTCTACTTCTTTCGCTACTGAAACACCATCTTTAGTGATTTGAGGACCACCAAATTTTTTGTCGATTACGACTGTACGACCTTTAGGGCCTAATGTAACTTTCACTGCATCAGCAAGAATGTCAACACCTTTTTTTAACTCTTCACGAGCTTCTACATTAAATTTAATATCTTTTGCCATTACTTTTTTTCTTAATTTTCGTTATTATTACAAATGTGTATTACAGAATTGCCAAAATATCACTTTGACGCATAATTAAATAATCTTTACCTTCGTGAGAAATCTCAGTACCAGAATATTTTCCGTATAATACTGTGTCGCCAACGCTAACTTCCATAGCAATATCTTTTGTGCCTGGACCTGCTGCAACGATAACTCCTTCTAAAGGTTTTTCTTTTGCTGTTTCAGGGATGAATAAGCCCCCAGCTGTTTTTGTTTCTGTAGCTTTAGGCTCTACTAAAACTCTGTCTGACAATGGTTTAATAGCCATAATTTAAATATTTTAAGTTGTTATTAATATTAATTCTTATGTCTTATAAACATCATTTTTTATGCCAAAAGACTTTATAGACTATTTTTCACATATTCTGACATACACTAACGACATATTGGCAGTTTTACAGCCATTTCGTGACAAAATTTAGTGTTACACATCAATTAAAGTCAGTCTTTTTCATCATCACATAAAAAAAGCCCACCTAAGTGAGCTTTAAATTATAAAAAATAGGTTCTTACTTTCTAGAATTGTATTCTTTAAGAGCAGCCTCTATACACTTAACCGCTGATTTCAAACTTTCTTTCTCTAAGACATAAGCTATACGTACCTCATCAACGCCATGCCCCTCAGTCGCATAGAATCCAGACGCTGGAGCTAACATAACTGTCTCGCCATTATATGAAAACTCCTCTAAAATCCACTGCGCAAACTTATCTGCCGAGTCTACTGGCAATTTTACAATAGAATAAAATGCTCCCATAGGCATAGGTGCATAAACACCCTCAATTTCATTCAGCGCATTAATCGTAACATTACGTCTTTCGATATATTCGTTGTAAACATCATCAAAATAACTTTGTGGTGTGCTAAGTGCAGCTTCACCTGCAATTTGAGCTAACAACGGAGGGCACAGTCTAGCTTGTCCCATACGAAGAATCGCATCAATAAACGGCTTATTCTTTGAAACGACAACTCCAAGACGTATTCCACACATACTATATCGTTTTGATAAAGAATCAATTACAATTACATTATCCTCAGCTCCCTCTAATTTTAAAGCTGAGTGGTGTATGTTTCCATCATAACAAAATTCTCTGTAAACCTCATCTACGATTAAGAACAAGTCAGCCTTTAGTGCAAGATCTCTCAATTGTTCTAATTCGTCTAAAGTGTAAAGATAACCCGTAGGATTATTCGGGTTACAAAGTAAAATAGCTTTTGTTTTATCCGTTATTTTCTTTTCTATTTCACTGATTGCTGGTAGTGCAAAATTATCATCAATGGTCGAAACCACAGGCACAATTTCTACGCCTGCCTCAGCTGCAAACCCATTATAATTAGCATAAAACGGCTCAGGGACAATAACTTCGCCCCCAGTGTCAACACATGCCATTAATGTAAACAATATAGCCTCTGAACCACCGTTAGTAGCAATAATATCATCATAATTTACGTCTAAACCCAATTTTTGATAATATTCTGCCATCCCTCTACGAAAAGATTCATTACCGGCGGAATGAGTATATTCCAACACCTTACTTGAAATGTTCCTTATCGCATCTAAGGCGACTTCTGGTGTTTCAATGTCTGGTTGACCAATATTTAAATGGTGAACTTTCACCCCTTTTCGCTTCGCTTCCTCTGAATATGGAACTAATTTCCGTATTGGAGAAGCTGGAATTAACTCTGATTTTTTAGATAAATTTAACATATTATATTTTTTTTGAAAAAAAATTCACATTATACATTTGTAATAAATTACAATAAAATAAGAAATACTCTTAATTGCTAAAACGATTTAATCAATAAATAGTAATCATTTCCTGCATTTATCTTACTGTAAAAAAAAATATTGCAAAAAGTTTGCAAATTACAAAAGTTATTTCTACTTTTGTAGTGAAATCAAATGCGGTATTTCTCACTGTTGATGGCGATGGCATCAAAATTGCATTGATATGGTGAGTAATACTACAAAATTTCTTCATTTATTTAAGTTTGGGTTAGTAGTTGGGATTTCTATAATCCCGAGAGAAAGAGATAGTCGTGAGACTCTCTCTTTTTTTTCATCTATGCACTAAGGTAATCTATTTTTCTTACTTGTGTGCATATCTGAATATAATTTTATGTTTCGTTCATTACCTCTAGGGCAAATCATCAAAACATTATCACTTTCTGCTACTATAAAATTGTCTAACCCTTCAATAACTGCAACTTTACCTTTTGGCAATGAAATTATTGAATCGGAAGTATCATAAACATAAATATCTTCTGTTGAACTTAGAACATTTCCTCTACCAGTTTTTGGCGAATAATCATAAAGAGACTCCCACGTACCTATATCACTCCAAACAAAAGAAGCTTTAATAACATAAACATTAGAAGCTTTCTCCATTATAGCATAGTCGATTGAAACGTTAACACATTCCGAAAAAACACGTTCTACGAATCGTTTTTCATCGGTTGTATTATACAGGTCAGCACCCTGCTCAAAAGCGTACTCAATATCTGGTTGATATTTCATAAACGCCTTTGTAATAGACTTAATACTCCATATAAACATGCCCGAATTCCACAAAAATTCACCACTTTCGATAAATACTTGAGCCATTTCAAGGTTAGGTTTTTCTGTGAACGTTTTCACCTTATATATGGTATCACTAATATTATCCTCAGTCATTTGGATGTAGCCATAACCTGTCTCAGGATGTGTCGGATTTATGCCTATAGTCACCAAAGAGTCATTTTTCTCTGCAAAATCACATCCATCCTTCAACACAGACACAAATTGTTGTTTATTTGCAATATAGTGATCTGAAGGGACTACCATAACAACAGCATTTTTATTTATTGCCTTTAATTTATGGGTCGCATAAGCTATGCAAGGAGCAGTATTACGACGTAACGGCTCTAAAATTATCTGGTTGTCAGTCAACTCTGGGATATGTTCTTTCACTAAATCCTTATATTGAGCATTTGTAGCAACAAAAATATTCTCGGCATCCACTAAAAGCAACATACGTTCATAAGTCTGACGTATAAAGCTCTTGCCGTTACCAAGAACATCTATAAACTGCTTAGGCTTCTCCTCTTTACTTAGAGGCCAGAATCTGCTTCCGACTCCACCAGCCATTATTATACAAAATCTTTCGCTCATACGATATAGTTTTCTACAAATATAATACTTTTTGTATTAAATGGCGCAAATATTGCATCATTTCTATTAATTTTTTTCAAATAACTACGTAAATTCCACTAAATAAAGGGGACTTCTAATAATTCCCCAAAATACTTTTCCGCCACTATTCACCCCTTTTACTTTTAACCAAAATCGGTGGTAGGGGTCACTACAACCCACTTTGCCTAAAAGCAAAATGGATAAATATTAACTAAAAATTAAAATCGGGGAATTATTAGAAATCCTCTTAAAATTATGGCAAAAACTTATTTTATAATTGATGCGCATGGAGTCGAGAAAGGACCAGTTGCACTAAACTTAATCAAAAAAAACGGCATAAACCACGACACAATGGTCTGGTTCTATGGTTTACCGTTCTGGGTAAAGGCAAAAACAATTCCTGAATTTGTAAAACATCTTCGTGAAATCGGCATAGAATCTAAAGAAGATTTACCTGCTCTAAACAAGACAAATGACAGACATAAAGAATCTATTTTAAAGAATATTTATGCGAATGATTCAGAAAAAGAACAAATTGCTGCCGCAACACAACCTAAATCGTGGATGTTAAGGTCTATTTTAGTTACTATATTTTGTTTCTTCCCTTTTGGTATTATGGGGATAATTAATTCGGCTAGAATTAGCACTTTATGGCAATCTGAGCGGTACGCAGAAAGCCTCGAAGCCTCTGAACAAGCTAAATGGTGGACGAAATGGGGCTTTTTAATAGCTCTTCTATTTTGGGCTTCATGGGGTCTATATTTAATTCTGTTTCCGTCTGCCTCAAAAACAATTGGATATATCATAGAAAATCTCAGCAATAGTCTATATACCGACTAGAAGGAACATATATAAATAAAAAAGTGTCTATTGTTCAATAAAACCATAGACACTTTCTTAACGCAATACTATCAAAATCATATCACATTAAAAACAAACAATTTACACAACTAATACAAAAATATTTTCATTTTTTTTCATTAAAATTTGGAGATATTATTTTTTTGCCATACCTTTGCATTGCAATTGAGAGGAACAAACGCTTCAATATTTGCTACGGTCCATTCGTCTAACGGTTAGGACGCAAGATTTTCATTCTTGTAATAGGGGTTCGATTCCCCTATGGACTACAAAAAAAGAGATTCAAGGTTTTTCCTTTGGATCTCTTTTTTTTGACCTAAAACGAAACTTATGAAGCCAAAAATAGTAATTGACAAAAATATTCCGTTTATTTTAGAAGCACTTGAGGGCAAATTTAACGTAATATCTCTTCCAGCAAATCAAATCAACAAAAACGCTGTGAAGGATGCTACAGCTATGCTTATTAGAACTCGCACCTTATGCAATAAAGAGTTATTAGAAGGCAGCACTGTTAAATTTATTGGCACAGCAACAATAGGCTATGACCACATAGACCTAGACTGGTGCAAAAACAACGAAATTACAGTAAAAACTGCCGCAGGATGTAACGCTGGCGGTGTAGTAAATTACGTTTTAAGGTGCTTAATCGAATTTGAATGCGTCCCAGCCGAAACCACTATAGGAATTATAGGAGTTGGAAACGTGGGAAGCCTTTTAAACGAAAGATTAACACATTGGGGCTTCAAAACTCTACTTTGCGACCCTATAAGAGCAATAAATGAGCCTCTAAATGAGTTTTTATCTTACGAAGATGTACTAAAAAACAGCGATGTTGTGACTTTTCACACACCGTTAACTTATGAAGGGGAACATAAAACATTTGAGCTTTTGAACAAAAAAAGCCTAGAAAAGTGTAAAAACGGGGTTAAAATTATAAATTCGTCACGTGGAGAAATCGTTAATGATTCTGATTTGGTTAATGCGCTTAAAAAAGGAAAGGTTTCTAGCTGTGCAATAGATGTATGGAACAACGAGCCGAACATCAATTTAGAACTTCTAGGGCTTGCTGACATTACGACTCCCCACATAGCAGGCTACTCAGTTCAAGGCAAAGCAAATGGCTCTGCAATAGTAGTAAATGAGCTATTTAGACACCAAAATCACAATAATATAAACAATTGGTATCCAAAAAACATAACAAAAAGAACATATTTAGACACAACTTGGGAACAATTAAAAATCACATTAACTTCTGATTATAAGATACTTGACGAAACCAATTCTCTTAAAAACAATGCGTCAAACTTCGAGAAGTTTAGAAATGAATACAATTTTCGCAATGAGATTTTGTAAAATTAATCGTATATTTGTCGAAGAAATATTATTAAGATGTATAAACACATAATCAAACCTATGTTGTTTTGCTTTAACGCAGAAACAGCACACAAAATAACATTTGCATTACTTAAATTCGTATCAGTTTTTCCTGGTGCTAAAGCTCTCATGCGAAAACGCTACGAAGTTTCTCATCCTAGCTTAGAAAGAGAAGTTTTTGGCATAAGATTCAAAAACCCTGTAGGTTTAGCTGCTGGACTAGACAAAAACGCCTCTATGTATGGCGGATTGTCAACATTAGGCTTTGGATTTATCGAAGTAGGAACAATAACTCCTAAAGCTCAGTTAGGAAATCCTAAACCTAGATTATTTCGTGTCATAAAAGACAGTGCAATCATTAACCGTATGGGATTTAACAACTTTGGCGTTGAAAATGCTCGAAAAAATCTAAAGAAAAGCAACCGACCTAAAGACCTTATAATTGGTGGTAACTTAGGAAAGAACACACTTACTCCGAATGAGAACGCTGCATCTGACTATTTAGACCTTTTCAGAAAATTGTATGAACATGTAGACTATTTTGTAGTAAATGTAAGCTGTCCGAACATTGCAAACCTAGGAAAACTATCTTCTGGAGACTCTTTAAAAGAAATTTTGATGCCTCTTATAGAATTTAGAAAAGGAAATGCAGATTATCGTCCTATTTTACTAAAAATATCTCCAGATTTAAGTTTTGAGCAAATTGACGATGCTGTAGAAACAATGAAAGCATGTAATTTAGACGGTATTGTAGCAACAAACACAACTACAAAACGTACAGGATTATCATTAAGTGAATCTGAAATCGAAAACATAGGTAACGGCGGTCTTAGCGGCAAACCTTTAACACAAAGAGCCTTAGAAGTTGTAAGTTATGTACACACAAAATGTGAAGGACAATATCCTATCATTGGCGTAGGTGGCATAATGACAGAAGATGACGCTGTGAACATGTTAAAAGCTGGTGCATCACTAGTACAAATTTATTCTGGTTTCATTTTTAATGGCCCAGCATTTGTAAAACGTATATGTAAGAGGATTATCAAGCATAACGTTGAAAATCCATCTGCAAAGGTATAATTTTCTTTTTTTCAATTTACATAGTGCCCCAAATGCCTCTTTTTAAGAACGGTTTGTGTTTGAGGCATTTTCAAAGTTCTTATAATGGAAGCACATATAGTCACTATAGGTGACGAAATTCTAATAGGTCAAATTGTCGATACCAACTCTGCTTGGATCGGCAATTTGTTTAATGATAACGGCATAAAGGTCAAAAAAATAAGCTCTATATCTGACAATTTAGACGATATTGTTTCAACACTAAGTCAGTCTTTAGGCACAATCCCTATAACTATTGTAACAGGAGGACTTGGGCCAACAAAAGACGACATCACAAAAGTTGCATTCTGTAAACTTTTAGACTGTGAGCTTAAAGAGGACGAAAAGGTGACAAAATTCCTTGAAAAATTCCTTTCTTCTAAAGGCTACCCTCTTAATTCTCTTAACATTTCACAAGCTTATATTCCCGAAAAGTGTGAAACTCTACCTAACGTAAACGGCACAGCACCAGGAATGTGGGCAGAGCACAACGGAAACATCATAGTTTCACTTCCAGGAGTCCCTTACGAAATGAAGTCACTTATGACGGATGTTGTAATGCCTAAAATCAAAAGCAAATTTGAACTAGGCGACATAACTCACAAAACTATGTACACTTTTGGCATGGCTGAATCGGTATTAGCAGAAACAATTGAATCTTGGGAAACACAACTGCCTAAATCTCTACATCTTGCTTATCTACCAAACCACAACGGAGTAAAATTACGACTTTCTGACTATACTTCACCTAAAAGCGAAGCCCTAGAGCTAATTGATTCAGCATTTTCTAAGCTGTATGATATCATTCCTGAAATAATATTAGGATTTAACGCTGAAACTATTGAAGTTACGCTATCAAAATTACTTTTAGACAGAAACGAAACCCTTTCAGTTGCTGAAAGTTGCACTGGTGGCAAAATATCATCACGTATCACCTCTTTAAACGGCTCATCTGCATATTATCTAGGGGGCGTTTGTTCGTATGCAAATGAAGTAAAAAGC
>JAWXTO010000061.1:2840-9868 GCA_044433545.1 Rikenellaceae bacterium | reverse complement strand
TATTGTTGTTGGAGAACACACAATTGCATCAGAAGCTGCTGCTATGTAATAACCTCCAGATGCTGCTGCATTTCCGAAAGACACAATTACGGGTTTTTCTTGTCGTACAAGCTCAATTTCTCTCCACATCAACTCAGAAGCTAAAGCACTGCCTCCTCCAGAGTTGATTCTGAACACAATAGCTTTAACATCGTCGTCATTCTTAGCTTTTTTAAACTTTTTGATAATATCTTTATTGCTAATGTAGCCACTTTCACCCGTTCCATAAACTATGTCACCTTCAGCATAAATAATTGCAATTTTATCGCTCGATTTATTGACTAAAACAGATTTAGAATAATCTGATATACCTATGAAGTTAAGATCTTTTTCTTTTTCTACGTCTACACGCTCCATTAATTGAGAAATAACCTCGTCATGATGTTTAATTCCATCTAGTAGCCCAAATTTAACAGCTAATTTTGGGTCTACAAGCTCTAATGAAGAAACCGCCCTAGATAATCCTGCTGGATTTAGTCTTCGCTCTTTTGAGATATTAGTTAAAATAGTGTTCCAAATAGAGTTTATAAGTTCTTCTGTTTGTTTTTTGTTTTCGTTAGACATTTCTGTCTCTGTGAAAGGCTCAATAAAGCTTTTGTACTTGCCGTGGCGTATGATTTGAGGCTTTATGTCAAGTTTTTCAAACAATCCTTTATAAAACATAAGGGTTGTAGAAAGACCTTTTAAGCCAAAACTGCCTACACTGTTTATATAAATTTCGTCTGCCACAGAACTCATATAATAAGAAGCCTGAGTGTAGTCGTCAGCGTATGAAATAATGAATTTACCTGATTCTTTAAAGTCTAAAAGCGCATCTCTAATTTCTTCTATAGTTGCAAAGCCTGACAGAGCAAAATATGAAGGTTCTATGTAAATTCCCTTAATTTTATGGTCATTTTTTGCGTGTTCTATTGACATAAGAACATTCAAAAGTGACAAATTTTCAGGAATTTCTAATGTTAAGAAATCTATAGAATTGACTGAATTTACCTCTGGATTGTCATTTATTGGAGTGCTAAAAGTTAGCTTTAAAATTGAGTTATCTTTCACCTCGACTGTCGTTTCATCTGACAACAAAGAGTCAAAAGCTGTTATTGAAAAAATAAACATTAAAACAGACAAAAAGCCAGAAACAAAAATGGCTAAAAGTGATGCAAAAAATATTTTAAAAAACGATTTCATATATAATATAATATTATTTGATTTTTTTTATTGAATGTAAATATAAAAAAAATATCTTTGTAAAACAAAAATATGTTTTTTGATATAATTTATGTAATTTTGAATCGTTATATAAAAATTGCTGACATCGAAAAATATATATTTTTTTATTTTTACCTTATTTTATAAAAAATGATTACAACACAACAAGTTGCAAAAGCTCTATCTGTGGTGCAGCACCCTGAATATAAGGACAATATCGTCTCATTGAATATGGTTCATGACATTTTAATCAATGAAGACAGATTGAAATTCACTATACAATTAAAGCGAACTAACGATCCATTTTCTTCATCTATAAAACGTCAGGCTACGGACATTATTATTAATAAATTAGGTGTCGCAAAAGAGAATATTACCATTTTTATTAAAGAACCTGCCCCAAAATCGAAAAAACCAAGCTTAAAGGGCATTAATGAAGTAGACACTAAAACACAAAACATCATAGCAATATCTTCTGCTAAGGGTGGTGTAGGAAAATCTACTGTTACGGCTTCTTTGGCGGTGTCACTAGCTCGCAGAGGCTACAAAGTTGGAGTGTTAGATGCTGATATTTATGGTCCATCTATGCCTATAATGTTCGGTATTGAGGGTTATTTACCTGATGCAGTTGTAGAAGACGGTAAAGAACTTATTGTACCTGCTGAAAAATATGGAGTAAAAGTTATGTCTATAGGTTTTTTCATTTCTGATGAGGATGCGCTTGTGTGGAGAGGCCCAATGGCAACAAATGCGCTAAGACAGCTTATCCATCAAACAAAATGGGATCAACTAGACTTCATTCTTATTGACATGCCTCCTGGAACAGGCGATATTCACCTAACGCTTATCTCTGAACTTAAAATGAGCGGTGCGATTATAGTTAGTACTCCTCAAAATGTAGCCTTAGCAGATGTTGTGCGTGGCGTGAACATGTTTAAGTCTGAAAATGTGAATATTCCTATACTTGGACTTATTGAAAATATGGCGTGGTTTACACCTATGGAGCTTCCTGACAACAAATATTTCATTTTTGGTGAGGGTGGCTGCCGTAAATTAGCAGAAAAAGAGGGCTTAGAACTATTAGCCGAAATTCCTTTAGTACAAGGTGTACGAGAAGGTGGCGACAAAGGTGCTCCTTACGCTCTTGAAAATGAAATTTTGTTAGAAACATACGACAAGTTAATTGATAAACTAGTTTCTGAAATCAAATAATACAATAACAATAAGGATATTCTTTTAAAAAAATATTTAAACAATAAATAACGATTAAAATGTGCATATATAATTTAGCTATAAGGTTATTTTCCTTTTTTGTGAGGTTAGCATCTTGGCGAAATCCAAAAGCTAAGTTAATGAAAGAGGGTAGAAAAGGGCTTTTTGAAAAGCTAAATGAGAAAATTGACCACAATAGCGAAATTGTATGGTTTCATGCAGCGTCACTTGGAGAATTTGAACAGGGAAGGCCCGTAATTGAAGAATATAGAGAGCGTTATCCACAAAAAAAGATATTATTAACATTCTTTTCTCCTTCAGGTTATGAAGTTCGTAAAAATTATGACGGAGTGGACTACATTTTCTATATCCCTTATGATTTTAAGAAAAATGTCAACAAGTTTTTAGACATTGTGAACCCTACGGAGATATATTTCATAAAATATGAATTTTGGCTTAATTTTATGAAAGAGATAAAGCGAAGAGGTATAAAATTTTATATCTTTTCGTCTATTTTTGATACAAAAAAGGTGTTTTTTAAACCTTATGGAGGCATTTACCGTAAAGCTCTAACTGCATTTACACACATCTTCGTACAAGACGACAATTCAAAGTCTCTTTTATCAAACATAGGCATCAATAATGTTACAGTAGCTGGAGACACACGTTTTGACAGAGTACACAAGATTGTTTCAGCCTCTAAAGATCTTCCAATAGTCGAAAGTTTTAAAGAAAACAAACTTTGTATGGTATGTGGAAGCACATGGGAACCTGATGATAAAATTATTTGTGACTTAATACGACAAAAAAGAGACGGTGTTAAATTTATTGTTGCGCCACACGAGTTGGGAGCAGCGAAAATCAATAATTTATGTACAACCCTCAATAAAGAAGGCTTTAAAACGGTTCTTTATACAGAAAGTGACGAAAATAGCGTCAAAGGAGCTGATGTTTTGATAATAAACTGTATAGGCATCTTGTCGTCAGTCTATAAATATGGCGAAATTGCTATGATAGGTGGCGGATTTGGCGTAGGAATACACAATACATTAGAAGCAGCGACTTTTGGATTACCTATGATTTTCGGTGGCAACTATTTTAAATTCAAAGAAGCTCGTGACCTTGTTGACATTAAAGTTGCAACGCCTATTTCGGGCACAGAAGATGCAATTGTATGGTTTAACAACATTTTGGATAACGAAACATTGTTAAAAGAACTAACAATAACAGGCGCAGATTACGTAAATAACAAAATTGGCGCAACAAACATTATATTAAATACGTGTCAAAATTTTTAAACAGAACAAATGACAAATAAGAAAAAGATAACTTTTGTAACAGTTTTTCACCCTTATCGTGGTGGCATTGCCTCATTTAATGAACGTCTAGTTATGACGTTTAAAAAAATGAAAATGGATGTAAAAGTTATAAACTTCTCTTTGCAATATCCGTCATTTCTGTTTCCTGGAAAGACTCAATACACTTCTGACCCTGCCCCTGAAGGAGTAGATGTTAGCCGTGAAGTAAACTCTATAAACCCTTTTACATGGATAAAAGTTGGGCGTAAACTAAAAAAAGAAGCTCCAGATATTGTGTTTATGCGATATTGGACTCCATATCTTGCCCCTGCACTTGCAACTATTGCAAGAATTGCCCGTTCAAACAAGAAAACAAAAGTTACAGCACTTGTAGACAACATGATAGCACACGAACCTAAGGCATGGCACATTCCATTAGCTCGTTATTTTGCGAAATCTTGCGATAATTTTGTGTGTATGTCTGAAGAAGTACGCTCAGACATAGCAAAATTTAGCAAAAAAGATGTTGTTGTCACTCCGCACCCCTTGTATGACAGCTATGGCGAAATAATTAACAGAGACGAAGCACTAAACAACCTAAAATTAGATTCAAATTCTAAATACGCCCTGTTTTTCGGATTAATACGTGAATACAAAGGCTTAGATGTGCTCATTGAAGCGTGGGCGCAATACAAAAAAACGAGTAAAGATACTAATACAAAGTTAATAATAGCAGGTGAATACTATTGTGACCCTGCACCGTATGAAAATATGATTAAAAGCCTTGAAGTTGAGGATTCTATTATCTCTATGAACTGGTTTTTAGGCAATAGCGAAGTTAGAGACTTGTTTTGTGGATGTGATATGGTTATCCAACCATACAAAAGCGCTACACAAAGTGGTGTGACCCAGATTGCATACAATTATAACACGCCTATGATAGTTACAAATGTTGGAGGTTTGCCAGAAATTGTAAAAGATGGATATGTGGGATATGTCACTGATGTAGATAGTGCGCAAGTAGCAGAAAAGATTGAAGTGTTGTTTGATGCACACAGAAACAATGAGTTTAAAGAGAATATTGAGCTAGAGAAAAAGCGTTTTGACTGGGAAGTTATGTGTGAGAAAATATTAAACTTATAATATGCCACCAATATGTAAACACTTGCAAATCTGACGCTTACCCTGAGATGAAATTTATTACATAAAAATTAAAATAGTCCTAAATTTACTATAATTTGTTAATTTACATAATAATAGCTAACTTTGTTGATTATGAAACTTAAACTATTATGAGTAAAGAACTAAATATTGAGCTTGACGAAACTCTTGCTGAAGGAGTTCACACGAATTTGACAATAATATCTCATTGTCCGACTGAATTTGTGCTAGATTTTATAAGATTATTGCCTGGTACAAATAAAGGACGTGTTAAAAGTAGAGTTGTACTATCTCCTGAACAAACAAAAAGACTATTAATGTCATTAAACGAGAATATACAACGTTATGAATCTACTTTTGGAGAAATAAAAGTCATGCCTACAGAGTCAGAAATGCAGATTATGGGGTTTGCATCAAAAAGTGAATCATAAGATTTACTTTATTACTTAGAAAATATACATTTAAATAATAATAAATAGACAAATTAAATTATGGCAACTACTGCAGACATAAAAAACGGTATGTGTATCGAGCACAACGGCAAAACTTACCTTATCGTTGAATTTCAACACGTAAAACCTGGTAAAGGTCCTGCTTTTGTTCGTACAAAACTTAAAAACTTAGAAAATGGCCGTACTGTTGATAATACTTTTAGTGCTGGTGTAAAAATCGAACCAGTACGTGTTGAGCGTCGTCCTTATCAATACCTTTACGAAGAAGATGGAATGGGTTGTTGTTTTATGCACAACGAAACTTTCGAGCAAATCTATATTGATCGTAACCTAATTGACAATAACGACCTTATGAAAGAAGGTCAAGTTGTAGAGGTTATGTTCCACACAGAAAAAGAACTAGTTTTATCTGCTGAACTTCCTCCAATCGTTGAAATGACAGTAACTTACACTGAACCTGCTGTTAAAGGTGACACTGCATCAACAAATGCGACAAAAGACGCTACAGTTGAAACAGGCGCTATCATCAAAGTTCCTTTATTCATTCAAAACGAAGAACGTATCAGAGTTGACACTCGCACACGTGCTTACTATGAGCGTATAAAATAAGCTAATTAGGCTTTAAGCATATAATTTAAGAGAGGTATTGCAAAACACATCGTTTTGTAATACCTCTTTTTAATTAAACGCAACATAGAGAGTGGTTAACAAGGCGTTTTTTTTAATTAAATTCGACTAGACCTGTTTCAAGATTAAACACCCCTCCAACAATCTTAATTTTTCCCTCAGCCTCTAAATCAGCTAATGTTTTGCTGTTATTGCGGATATTTTCCACCATAACATCAACATTATAAGCTACAGCACGGCTTTGAAACTCCTTTGAAAAAGGGTCACCTCCTTCGACTTGAGCAAGTTCTACGGCAGGATGTATTTTGTGCATAAGTTCTGTAAGATTTCCGTCTTCAAGACCTGCGCAAGCGGCATTTACAGCTCCGCATGATTCATGACCTAAGACTAACACGACCTTACTTCCTATATATTTGCAAGCATATTCCATACTTGCTAGCATGTCCTCATTTACGACATTTCCTGCAACACGAGCAACGAAAATGTCACCAATTCCCATATCGAAAATGGTTTCTACAGGAACACGAGAGTCTATACAAGACAACACTATAGCTTTTGGAGATTGTCCAATTTGCGCAGATTTTGCTAACTGCGCTTGTGAATCACGATTGCGTGTGGATTTTGTTATAAAATTCTGATTACCCTGATACAGAAGCGTTAAAACAGAGTCAGGTGTAAGTTGTTCTAGGTCTGTAGAGCGCAGAATTTGTGTCTCAATTTCTTGAGTAGTTTTTGTCTGATTAGAGTTGCACGACACAATCAGTGTAAGAGAGCAAAATGCGGAGATAATTTTTTTCATATTAGTAGTATTTATAATTTAATATAAATCCACAATACAAGAATTATCCCAAAATTGTGTACCGTTTCTTGATAGGGAGATTCCCAAAACCTCGTTTTGTGGATTTTCCTAATAATTTTCAAAGAAAATTATACGCTCTTTTGCCCTTAAAGGCAAAAGAAAGCGAGTTTTGAAGCCCTTTGGGCGTACTTTTTCAAAAAGTATAAAACTTATTATAAAAGGCGGGACGCCTTTAGG
>JAWXTO010000061.1:0-2830 GCA_044433545.1 Rikenellaceae bacterium | reverse complement strand
ACCTCCATTTTTAAGGTTTTTAGCGAAAATAAAGGTATTTTATCTAAAATATCTTAGTTTAACTATCTAGGAATCACCGATGTATTAGTTTCGGGCATCACCCTTGATAAATTTACAAGGGGAATTTGCAAGATTTGTTTTGCAAATTCCCCTCATAAGAAAAATATAAATATTATAAGGGAGAAAATAGCACTCCCTTATATTATTTTATATTTCGTACTAATCTAACATAATTATAGAATCTTGCTCCATCCTCGCCTGAAGGCCCCCCCTCGTATTTTGTGTCAAATCGTACTGCTCCAGCTCCATGACTGTCGATTCCAGTTGGCGAAACAGCTCTACCAAAGGCTACATACCATGCGTAGTAATAAGGTCTTCCTTTTTGGAATAGTGCTGAAGTGCTTGTCCAGAAATAAGGATAATCTTTATCGCCATTTTCGTTTACTATCTCAGAGCAATCAAACATAGGGTCTATTGCAGCACCTTCTTTTGTTGGGTCTGTTGCTCCAGGAGCAAAATTGTAATTAAGAATACCTTGAAGTTCCTTAACATTTGGTAAACGCCAGTCAGAATACCCAGCTAATTCAGATTCTTCGGCATATTTAAGTGCGACAACCCAGTCCATACCTTTCTTGCTATCAGCTTGTGACCACATTAGTCCTGTAGCATTATCAGAAATTGTTCCATCTCCATTGTCTTTGAAGTTATTTATGCCATAGGCGTTACCACGCACTGCTCTAACATATTTCTGTGAACGATTGCCTTTGACTTGTGGGCGTTCTGCGTTATTTCCTTGTATGCTGTCTCTTTGAGGACGTTCGCCTTGACTGCCTTGTTGTTGTCTTTGAGGACGTTCTGTGTTAGTTCCTTGAGCATTATCTCTTTGAGGACGTTCACCTTGACTACCTTGTATGCTGTCTCTTTGAGGACGTTCTGCTTCACCTTCACCACTGCGGTTTCCTGCTCCATAAGCTTTAATATGTCCTGTGCCATGGTTTACTCCGAAAGCAGTTGATGAGCCTTTTGCACCGATAGTGCCGACATAGACATGACTAGTCCAGTATTGTTCGTCTTTGCCAATACGCTCGTTGTTAATTAGTTTAAAATATTCTGTATTTATATAAGGCCAACCAGTGCTAAAGTCGCTAATTGAGTACAATTCTTTAGCTGATGGTAATCTCCAATCATCGTATCCTGCAAGTTCTAGGTTCTCACAGTAATCGCTTGCGCCCTGCCAATCAAAACCTTGGTCAACAGGAATCATTTGCCACATTAGGCCTGTGTTTAAATCGCTAATTGTCCCATCTCCATTGTTTTTATAACTCATTTTAGCCCCAGTGAGGTAGTGGGCATCTTGACCATAAAGCGAATCTCCAGGGTTAATATTCTCGACAACAGCACCATCAGCATCATATAACAATACTTGACCTGTTGCCACTTGAGGATAAGTGAGTTTGGTTTCGCTCACTCCACATCTAGTAACTGCTAGCGAAATCGCCCCAGCAAGTGCTACCATGTACACTATACTGTTAATTTTAATGTGTTTAATTTTCTTCATTTTATTTTGGTTTTAATTGAATATACTATATAGAGTATGAAATTAGAGTTTTGTTAAATTGTAAATAAAAAAAATAAAAATTAGAATAGGTCTCCATAAATAAAAACATCACATAACTTGCTGTAGTATCGCAAATTATGTGATGTTAAAATATTAAATAGGGAGATTTCCAAAACTCCGTTTTGTGGATTTCCCTTTATTACGTAAGTTTTGGGCATAAGCCCTACTTAAATATTCTCTTGTTCATACTGGCTATCAACTAATAAATTGTTAGAGTCTGCCGCTGAGGTTGCTAGAAAATCACACCTTTCGTTATTTTGGTCTCCAGAGTGGCCTTTGACCCACACAAATTTTACGGTGTGAGTCTTAGATGCAGCTAAATAACGTAACCATAGGTCTTTATTTTTTTTGCCTGCAAAGTCTTTCTTTAGCCAGCCCCAAATCCAGCCTTTTTCGATGGAATCTATGACATATTTGCTGTCAGAGTATATCATTACTTCGCAAGGGCGTTTCAATGCCTCTAGTCCGCTAATAACAGCCAATAGCTCCATCCTGTTGTTGGTTGTGGTTCTGTAGCCTCCTGATAGTTCCTTTCTGTGAGGTCCACACATCAACACAACCCCAAAACCACCGTTTCCAGGGTTGCCTCGTGATGAGCCGTCAGTATAAATAGTTACTTTATCCACTAAACTCTATCTTCAAGATCTGTGTACTCTTGAGCAGGAGTAAGGTTTTTGTATGCAGGACGAATAATACGTTTGCTGTTGAAGTTTAACTCTTCAATACGGTGAGCACACCATCCTGAGATACGGCTCATAGCAAATAGAGGAGTATAAATTTCTGTTGGAAGACCAATCATGTCATATACGAATCCTGAATAAAAGTCAACATTAGCACAAACGCTTTTCCCAACTTTCATACCTTTATATTCTGTGAATGCTTTAATTGCTCTTTCTTCAAGAAGCTCTAAGAACTCAAATTCTTCGCTTCTGTTTTTCTCAATTGCTAATTCACGAGCTAAGTTTTTAAGGATTAAAGCTCTAGGGTCAAGAATAGTATAAACGGCGTGTCCAATACCATAAATTAAGCCTTTTTGGTCGTACACTTCTTTTTTTAGCATTCTTAGTAAATACTTATCAATTTCTTCTACAGATCCCCAGTCTCCGATAGCGTCTTTTAAGTGTTCAAACATGCTTTTTACAGCAAGGTTAGCACCCCCATGTAAAGGTCCTTTTAAAGAGCCAATAGCAGCTGCGATAGAAGAGTAAGTGT
>JAWXTO010000060.1:0-9869 GCA_044433545.1 Rikenellaceae bacterium | reverse complement strand
TACTTGACGTTCCAATGAACTATCCTGACCTAACGCCACCTACCCAAAATCTCAAAACCAACTCTTTTTCAACTATGTTGCCCCAAATTTCCTACTCTTACATTTTTTTTGTATCTTTGTGTTGAAAAAACAGTAATAAAGTTTGTTGTTTACTTCTAATGATAGTTGTGAATTGCTTTCAAAATTGTATCTTTGTATAGTAAAAAACAGTTCCTCGTCGTCCTCATCTGCAAATAAATTGTTGTGAATTGCTTTCAAAATTGTATCTTTGTATAGTAAAAAACAGTAAATTAGTTAATTAAAACAATAGAGACATGTTGTGAATTGCTTTCAAAATTGTATCTTTGTATAGTAAAAAACAGTACGATGTATGTATAGTACTGTTGGCAAATGAGTTAAGTAGCATTTCAGAATTGTGAAATTTAACTGTAATTTACTAAAAAACTCGCTTAAAGAGCGAGTTTTTTTATTCTATTAAAATAGTTCTAATTGTTGTGGAATGGAAGCTGGTTTTGCTTCTTTGCGGGCACTAAATATCTCTATCATGCTAAATTGTTTGTCGGTTATGCATAAAAAGCAAACTTCGCCAGTTGGTGGCAAAATAGATTTTATTCGCTTAATGTGCACATCGGCATTTTCTTTAGATGGACAATGGCGTAGATAGATTGAAAATTGAAACATGGCAAAACCGTCCTGCAAGAGACGTTTGCGAAAAAGTGCAGCATCTTTACGTTCTTTTTTTGTTTCGGTTGGAAGATCAAAAAATACTAATACCCACATAATACGATATTTTGAAAAACGTTCCATTAAACTTCAGGATATAAAATTCGACGAGACTCACCTTTGAAGCATTTGTATAATGATGATGTTGTAAGTCCTGCAGCAACCATTAATGGGCTACACTTACCGCCTATTTTGACACCTAAAACAGGAATTGACAACAGCTTAGATTTTGCATCTTTGTCGAGTTCGATTACACCAGATTTATACATTTCAAATACTAACTTATCAACATAGGGGCGGTACGGCTCCATTATATCATCTGCTAAACAATAAGCATTATAGCGATTATGGTGGAAAATTCCGATTGTGGGCAAGAGTCCACTACTCACTAAAGCTCTAGCTATGACTGCACGTAAAATGGCATAACCATAATTTAATAAATTATTTGGAGAATCTCCTTCTCTGTTTCTGAGGAAATTATCAAATAAATTTGCCCAATAATAGACTGCGGCTCGTCCTTCGAGATTGTCTGCATCGCCACTGCGCACATCGTTAACCCACTTTAGCATGTTGCGAATCTCGACACCTCTGCACTCATTCAAGATTCTTGCTTGATTTGTGATTTTGGATTGAATGGTCTGTTGCCATAGTTGTTTTTTTAATGGTAATGAGGCATTGATTTGTTCTCTAAATCTTTCACTTTGTGTTGTATTTCCGCACAATGGTAACATCAAACCTACGGGCATGCGGTGCTTGTCGCATGTTATTATTGCAACATTATTTTCTAGTAGGGCTTCAATAAGCCCATGTGTTATTGTGATACGTCCATTGTCGAGCACTAGCACCCCAATGTCCTCGATTGGGATGGTATGCTCGTCATTTTGATTGAAGTTTTCAGACCGAATCTCATTAACCTCATCTTTGGGTAAACGTAGAACTAGCTGTAATTGCCGTACGCTCAAATAGGCTGGATTGCCAAAATATAAAGTTTTCTTTATCATAGTTTTTTTATCTCGCCTAATAGGTTTATATATACTTTTTGTGGGTGCTGTTCATTGAATGCTTTTAAACTTTGAATTCTCATAAATTTGTTAGCGGCTTTACCCTCCTTTGTATTGTCAATTACAGTTTCTATATGCAACCTAAACCAATAATCAGATAGGCTTATCTTTTGTACTCGGTATAAAAACTTACTTAGATATGCGTAATCATTCATACGCATTGCTTCTTCGAAAGCTTCATTTTCAAGCCCTAGAATGAACATCTCATTTTGTTGTATGCTTAGCTCAAACTGCCATGTAGGATCTGGTAAAGTTGATAAAAACTCCTCTGATAAGCCATCTGGTAAATTATCCCAAACATCAATAGGTTTTTCTATGACTATTGGAATGTTATTCTTTCTTCGTTCAACAGCACTCCAAAATGTTACACGATGTTCTACTTGTTTTCCATCGCTATTCTTATATATTGCTATGTGGTGGTTGTTTCCCATAATTACATAACCTCTATCTGTTTTAGCATGAGCGTCACTTAAAGGCGCAACTATACGTCTTACGCTCTTTATTGGAGCATTGTTAAATAATAATGGGTTATTTTGCAAGTCAGTCCATACGTCTTTTTCGACATTTTTCCACACTTTGTCATCTGTGCTATCCCACATCTCAATGTCAACACCTGCACATTTACAATATCGACTCTTCACAAGGTCTTGTATGTGTTTGTCAATGATTGAATCTATTTGTTTATACATTACTGTATGAAGAGGGTATTTTAATGCAATCTTATTCTCAACAATTAGCTCTCCTTTTTTGTTTTTCGTATTAAACTTTCTTAAACCATAAATGGAATCTTCGTGTAAAGCACCACGAGGTACAACAATATCTCTCTGGGCTAATTTGCGTTTCCCTTCTTCGTGAATATATCGTTTCCCTAAGGTGGCAACCTTCTTTCCTGCTTTAAACGAAACCAATATTGAAGAAACTGCACGTTCAACCTCTGCTGTTGATAGGTGTGGTTGTGCAATTAAATATCGCTCAAGTTTAGATAAGCGACTTTGGTATTCTTCATTTTGATATTCGTCACTCTTAAAACTTACGTCTTTAATCGTACTCATATCATTTATGTGTTTTATGTATCCCTGCTTAGTGCAGGCAATAACTAACGCATCAATAGCATGGTGGCGGTGGTCAAGACGTTTGCTCCAATCTATGATTACTTCTTCACTCCATTCTTTGCCTTTGTGTTCTCGGTGTTTAACTTCAGTTAATCCAGCACCTTTATATCTGTCAAAATTTAGGTTGTGTAGAACTTTATCCCAACCCCACAATGAACGAAGTTTGTCTGTTATAGACCCACTTGAAGCCGTGACATTGCGACACACCGATGATAATATTTCACGAGATTTGCGAGCAATGTATTGACTTTCTCGAAGTTGTCTGTCAATAAAATCAGTAGGTATTTTGTCTCCTGGGGTTAGCAAGCGGTCTCGTTTCGTACGGCTGATCTTATGTTCTTTGTAAAGGTTATCAATAAATTCAAGGTATGCCGTAAACTCCCCCTCTGATTTCGTTTTCATATAGTCATAAGCAGTTCGGTTATTTTTTGCCTTGTTACACGATCGGCACGAGCAAACTTTATTCGACAAACTGTCATCAAAAAATAAAGAGCGTGGAATTATATGCTCAACTTCAACATTATACCCTTTTAGAAACTCCTCCAATGATAACGGTTGTCCACAATAGAAACATTTACCAGCTGTTTCTGTGTACATTTTATATTTGTGTATTCGAGAACGTGTTGGAGAAAGATTGTACTCTGCAATTCGTTCAGAAATAGTTTTATTTAACCTTTCAGCTTTCCCTATTGCTCTTGTAGTTTCATTTCGCTCTTCTCGACTCTGTTTTAACTCACGAGCAAGTTCAACTCTAATTTCGTCAAATGCTCCATATTCTGCCATAAGAGCATTCACGACATTTATCATTTGATTAAGAATTTTCTCAACAATAGGTTGTCTTAACTCATTTTTAGGTATTGGTTTAAGTTGGGTTAAAAGTTTTCTTGAGGCATTCTCAGCAACACTCAAACTTTCACTATGACGGAATCCTGCCGCTAGACAAGCATCCGAATAGAATAGCCCAAATTCTAAATATGGAAGTATGCGACGCATAGCCTTTGCTGATTTATTCGTATAACCAGGTTTTACAAAATCTAGATTAAAAAGATTGTTTACAATCACCGAGTCTGTAATGCCAAACTGTTTTTCAACCGCAACTGAAAACTCTTCTTTGTCTTTAATCGAATAAACCAAATGCCACAACTTATAGAGAGGTTCATATTGAAACTCGTCAGATATTATTTGTATTATTTCACCAGTTTCTGTATCGTAATATTTTGAATCAATGTTGTTAAGATTAAATCTCAATAGGTCATTATAGTCATCTCCTAATGCTTTTCGAATCGCCATTTTTGTTGTGTTTCCCTGTAGTCCCTTACCTATGGCTTTACCGCCCCACCATCCATCACTTTTCTTAATTTCAAGAATCTTGTAAAGATCTGTGAGTGTTAATTTTTCATTGTTGTTTAGGTGCTCAAACATCTTACGCCTTTGCGATAAGGTGAATTCAAATTTTTGATTACGTTTTGTTAGCGTAATGTTATTTACACTCTCCCAGATTTTGCATACTTGAGCTATTGGAGAACTCTTTGGAGCAACCTTTGGACCATCATATACAACTTCACCTGAGAATTTATTTGTGTATGCTCTCTTCTCAAATTCACACAATGATACAAGGTGTTTACATGATTTTAATTTTCGTTGATAATATATGATTTTATCTTTAAGTTGACTTATATTTTCGTCTGAAAACTCCTTCGGATAAAACGCCTTTTGGCAATTAATAATTTTGTCAAACTCATCTACATACGCAGCACGTGGAAAAACTTGTTCTTTTATGCGATAATCTTTATTAACACATAATTCACGATAAAAGAACTGTCCAATGGTTAGCCCTTCATTCACAATTTGAGTATGTCGATCCATAATAGCCTTTACATATTCACGTTGACTCTTATCAGAATCGTCTTCTCGTGCACTTTTATATCCTCGTTTTTGATTTAAATGGTAAAGCACACGTCCAATCTCTTCTAACGACAACATTTCAGAAACTGACTTCGCTCTAAGGTGCCATAACGCATTTTTGGGTAACTTTATTAACTCCTCTGTCGGTAGCATGTCTCTATTTCGCAAAAATTCCGTTAAGTTTTCTCTGCGTAACTGATACCTATCATATCCTTTTCGTTGGGTTCTAGTTTGAGTACGCTTAGTATTTTTCGAGATTGCCTTTCCTTGTGTAAATTCAGTTGCATCGTCAGGCGAAAAAGGTAGAATACGACTACCTATAGCTATTATAGAGGGAGCACTATTCTCGTTTTCTGAAATTACAGACCAACCAATGCTTGCAGATCCAAGATCCAAACCTAAAACCTTCTTCATATTCTTACTTATTTAGATGTACGTTAATATGCTTATTTAGCATAAAGTTACAAAAAAATATAACAATATTGGATTTCTTCGATTTTTTTACTACATTTGTAGGACAATTTTGAAAGCAATTCACAATAAGGATTATTCCGTTGTGAAAACATTTAGAGCGGGGGAACTCGCTCTTTTTTTATACATAGGGGGCTTTAGAATTCATGTCATTTTGCCGATAAAATTCAAAAAGGGGCATTCGTAAACAAAAGTTTTGCGAATGCCCCTTAATATATGTGCACAAAAAAAGCAATTTCAACTGATGAAATTGCCTTTTTTCTAATCTAAATACTATCTGTGACGAAGTTCGTCAGAAACAGTTAATTTTTTTCTACCTTTAGCTCTTCTAGACGCTAAAACTTTACGTCCGTTAGCTGTTGCCATTCTTTCGCGGAAACCGTGTTTGTTTCTTCTTTTGCGTTGAGATGGTTGAAATGTTCTTTTGCTCATCGTTTTATAGTTTTTTTATAATTTTTTTCGGTCTGCAAATATAATTATAATTTTCTGAATAACAAAAATAATCACAAAACATTTAATTTATTTTATTTTTTATCAGTTTGTTATTGTTGAATAAATGACTATCTTTACTGCTGATTTAGTGCTTGTAGGGTGCTGAAATGCGTTTTTGTGATATTAAAATATGAAAATTATGTATGAAAATATATTATCGTGTGATATTGCGATTTTTAAGTGTTTAAATGGAAATTTAGGTGGTTTTGTTGATGCTTTGATGGTTATGTTGTCAAGTAAAATTACCTTAGTAGCTACAATATTAGTGACCTTAATCGCCCTTTTTAAGAGATTAAACCGACGAGAATTTGTATATACGTTTGTTGGAGTGCTTTTAATTGTGTTGGTTGCTGACCAGACATGTAATTTCTTTAAAGATTATTTCCCAAGATTGAGACCTATGCACGAGCCAGTTTTAGAAGGGTTTATTTACCTTGTGGATGGCGTGAGAGGTGGCATTTCGGGAACTGTGTCAGCACATGCAGCTAATAGCTTCGGTACGCTTGTTTTTCTTAGTCTTATTGTGAAAAAACGTTGGTATATGATTTCTGTTATCATTTTGGCTGCACTAATATCATATAGTCGTATATATTTAGGCTTTCATTATCTTCTGGATGTGACTTATGGCACAATATTAGGATTCACAGTTGCCTTTGGATTTAAATGTATCATGGGAAAATTATTAAAAAAAGTTTCACAGTATTGATTTCAATATCAAAACCAAGCCTCAACTTGACACTCAGCGCATGAACTTTAGCGTAAAGAAGCGACCTGCGCAGAGTTTTTTGTTATACTTTTTTCAAAAAAAGTAGAGAATGAAAGTAAAATATATATACAAAACATCAATTTTGCGAATTCCCCAAAATGATAGGTTTCCAATACCCTATCATTTTGCGCTTATACCATCCATGACACCCCATTGGCTCTCTTCCCTCAATTAACTTATTGCAAAGTCGTGGATATTTATCAAAACTAAAGTCTAAAGCCTCCATTGTGTCAGGATATTTAAACGAAAGGCCATTTCGATTTGGCTCAATAGCAAAAAACACATCTTCGTTGAATATTGCAGTTCGCTTAGGGTAATTTAAATATGCGTCAGCGATATTTCTGAGCTTCTGAGTTACTTCGATATGACTTTGAATTTTGCGCAGCGAAAGTCCCCCATTTCCAACTTTATTATTTGAAATTTGAGAGTTAGGCTTGTTCATTATATCACAATATTTGCGCTTCAAGTAAGAAGTCAATCTAAGAAGGGGGAATTTATAAATCGGGCGTACAAGCCATGGTGCACCAATATAGTCGTAATCTTTCTCACACCAAACCGACAAATCGCTTTTAAATATATAACAATCAGTCTGTGCTATCAGAATGAATTTATAGTCTATGAAACGGCTATAAAACTCTTCGGACAACATCAATCTATTGTAACCTGCTATATTCTTGAAAAAACTATCTTCAAAAGTTTCAATTAAGAGATTTTTATATTTCTCAGTTATCGAATCTATGTTTAGCGAACACGGCTTCACTATCGTAATTGGATATTTCTCAGAAAATGCGTTATAAATACTATCAAACGAGATTTGTTCGTATTTACTAAAATTCACTTTATATATGGGGATAACTACACTAACCTGTTTCATAAAACACTTAAAAACTTACATAAATACTAAAAATAATTATATATACTTCGACAAAATTAAGTTTTTTTATTAATTTTGACAATATTATTCATTCAAACTTTAAAATTTAAACATGAGAACGAAACTATTTACCCTATTATTATTAACTTTCACAAATTTATCATTTGCACAACAGCATATATATTTATCTGCCGAGGGGAATGACAATTGTGGTGACGGAACGCAAGAAAAACCGTATTTAACATTAAATAAGGCATTAGAAAACAATTTAGGTTCACAAAAAACAGACACTTTATTCATAGAAGTTGAAGAAGGAGACTATTTCATTAACAGTGCTATCAAAATTAATCAGTCAAACACTAGACCTGTCGTTATTCGCACAAAAGAGAGCGAAAAAGCTAATTTTATCGGTGGTATCGAGATAAAAAACTGGGAGAAGTGTGAAAACGGACTATATCGTGCTTATGTTCCACTAGTAAAACAATATGGATTTCAATTTGAACAATTTTATGTTAATAACCTAAGAGCTACATGGGCACAAACACCTAATACAGACTGGTTTATCGTCAAAGGAAGCACAGAATACCCTTATATAAACAATGGCAGAATGGCAAAATTTGCTACACAACGCATTGACTTTGAAACAAAGGATATGGAATCTCTTAAAAACCTAAAAGAAAGTGAAAAATCAGACGTTAGACTGCGATTTTATCACAAATGGGACATCACACAAAAAATTACAGATTATGTAAGCATAGATTCGTCTTGCGTTTATATGAGTGGACGTGGCATGAAAACATGGAACTTAATTACCGAGGGTTCAAGATGTCTAATGTATGGTTACAAAGGCGCATTAGATGTTCCTGGTGAATGGTATTTAGACAAAAATGAAGCTTATGTTTACTATATGCCTCGCGAAGGTGAGGATATGAACACAGCACAATGTATTGCTCCTACGTTAAGCCAATTAATGATTATAACAGGCAAAGCTGATGAGCCTATAGAGAACATAAATTTTGAAAATGTTTCTTTTAGCTATAGTTCACTGATTATGCCTCAATCTGGAAATGAACCTATGCAAGCGGCGGCAGCCGTAGAAGCAGCTATAGAGTTAGATTTTGTTAAAAATGTAAACTTTACTGATTGTGAGGTAAAACACACTGGGGGTTATGCGATTTGGTATCGTCGAGAGTGCCACAATAACACTATTGAAAGATGTTATATTGCTGACCTTGGAGCTGGCGGTATAAAATTCGGAGAACATTTCGTTCGTGATAACAAAAGACCTGTAACTAGCCACAATGTTGTTAACAATTCTATAGTGACAAAGGCTGGCAGTGTGCTTCCTTGTGGTGTAGGCATTGCAATTTTCCACTCTAGCGACAATAAGCTTACGTATAATGACATATCTGATTTGAGATATTCAGGCGTGTCTGTTGGCTGGACATGGGGATATAACGTTGATGAATTTAAAACAAGATCTGTTATCACTGATGACGGAAAATCAGTATCTGTTCCTGATTATGCAAGCCCTGCGGTCAATAATATTGTTGAATATAATCACATTCACCACATCGGATGGGGCGAATTATCTGATATGGGTGCAGTTTACACTTTAGGAGAATCTCCAGGCACCAAAATAAATAACAATATAATTCACGATGTATTATCTTATGACTATGGCGGCTGGGGGCTTTACACCGACGAAGGTTCATCTAACATAGAGATGTGTAACAATCTTGTTTATAGATGTAAAAGTGGCGGATTCCACCAACATTACGGAAGAGACAACAAAATAGAGAATAACATCCTTGCTTATAGCCTTTACTATCAAGTGAAATTCACAAGAGCCGAAGAACACAATTCTTTTTCGTTTAAACACAACATAATTTTACAAGACAAAGGCGAAACGTTAGCTGGCGCATGGGAAGAAGGCATAGCTGAGGTAGACTCTAACCTATATTGGCATACAGATGGCGAACTAGATTTCTTCGGAAAGAACTTCAAAGAATGGAGCAAACTAAAAGAACCTAACTCTGTAAATATAGACCCCGCATTTAAAGATGCCTTTAATGATGATTATTCATTTACATCTAAAAAAGCCATTAAAAAGATAGGTTTTACACCTTTTGACTATTCTAAAGTAGGCGTTTATGGCTGTGACGAGTGGATTGAAAAAGCTCAACTTTCAGACGAAACAATTGAAGCATTCAAACATGCCTCTGCAACTCGCTTAAAAAGAGATAAATAGGGAGATTTGCAAAACTCCGTTTTGCGGATTACCCTAATAAACATTACAAAAGAGGCTGTCCATAATCACTTAACGTGATTTTGGACAGCCTCTTCTTTTTAAACTATAGTTGTTTAATCTATTTAACTGATTCAACGATTTTCACAAATGCCTGTGGGTGATTCATTGCTAGGTCAGCTAAAACCTTACGGTTTAAAGCGATACCTGATTTACC
>JAWXTO010000059.1:0-10244 GCA_044433545.1 Rikenellaceae bacterium | reverse complement strand
GTTTTACAAGATTTAAGGTATAAATCAAAGTTTGGAGCTTCAAATTCTAGCTTTCCGTCCATAGCATCTTCAAAATTTGCCATAGCTTTTGCGTAGTCATTTTCTGAGAAAGAAACTCCGTCTTTAATCTTGAAAATTTGGATAGGGAACACAGGAACTTCGCCTCTTGAGCCTAGTCCTTCGACTGTAGCATCAAAAAGTTCTTCGATGACCATACGACCCTCAGCAGAAGTGTCAGTTCCATAGTTTATAGAGCTGAAAACCACCTGGTTTCCGCCACGAGAGTGCATAGTGTTAAGGTTGTGAATAAATCCTTCCATCGCTTGATGTGTGTCTTTGCGAGTTAACGATACAGACTTTTTAACGATAGAATTTAGTACTTTAGTTGGTATTTGAATGTGTAAATATTCTAGTTTTAGACGTAAATTTTCTATTTGTTCGTCTGTTGTTGCATTAGATGGAAGTTCGCCTCTTACGAGTTCTTTAAGAACTTTATCGTCTATTGTTTCTTCTTGTAAAGTCAAATAAAACTGAGTATTTGAACAGATATGTTTCACGAAAGATTTATAAACTCCCTTTGCCATGAAAAAGTCAAAAGCTGGGATAGATTGTCCTCCGTGTTGTTCGTTCTGGTTTGTTTGAAAAATGATTGTAGCAAGTGTAGCATAGCTTTGTATGCTTTGTGGAGTACGTATGCTGCCATTTTTTGTTCTGAAACCACGCTCAAATAAATCTTCAAGGTCATACTGAACACAAGTAGTTGTTTTTGTAGGATAGTAATCTAAGTCGTGAATGTGTATGTCGCCTGTTATGTGAGCTTCAGCATATACTTTTGGTAACAGATACTTATAAGTGTAATCCTTAGTGATTTCTGATGCAAAAGTCATCATTTGTCCTGATGGAGTGTGGCTAGACATGTTCGCATTGCTCAAATTTACGTCATTTTGAACAATGGTAACTATGCCATCCATGATATGTTTGATTTTTGTTTTTTTGTCACGCTCTACGTTACGCCATTCACGATAGATGATATACTTTTTCGCAATTTCGGGCTTCACTTTCATCAGCTCTTTTTCGACAATATCTTGGATTTCTTCAACTGTAATTGTCGGATTTTCAAAATGACTTATTACACTCATTGTAATATCAGCAATTAGCTTGTCTTCATTAGAAATGCCACTTGCGAAAAACGCCTTAGCGATGGCATTTTTTATTTTACTGATAGAAAAATCTTCTTTTTTTCCGTCTCTTTTAATGATGCAAATTTCAGCGTAGTTCATAGTAAAAAGTATGTGTATTACAGTTAATAAATCAGAATGAAGCAAAGTAATACACATCGACAACAGATACCGATAGCAAGAATGTGCTGATTTTGGCAGGTTGTAGAGATATTGCTTACACTTTTATTCCCGAAAGTTAATTAGCGTTAAGGGGAGTTCCCTTAAGTTGTATTAGCAGGTCTTCTGACTTTTCTCATTTTTAGCGGCCTTCCCACATTAATAAAGTTTGCAGTGACGTAAAATGCTTAAAAATTGTCTAAGAATTTACAGCAGCGGGTACTGTTCTCGATTTTCACGAGATTCCCTATTTCTTCAGTTTCTTAATCTGAACTAATACGAAGACAAAGGTATAAAAATAAACCTAAAATTTGCACTTTTTTCTATAAATAAAATTAATAAATAGTTCAGAAAAATCAATGGTAATAGTTTGTATTATCGTAGAGTGTTGATGTTGAGCTTTTTTGATATAAAAAAAGACTAACAAAACTGTATTTTGCAGTTTTGTTAGTCTTTTTGTTAGTAAACTATTGTAATATAGTTACTTAGTAAATGTTTTTATTTTGATAACAGTTTTTCACCAGCGTCTTTAACAACAGCCTCTTGCCATTTTTTAGAATAACCCATAGTTTCAGGTCTTGCAGGTATGCCTTTGTTGTTGCCGTTATCTTTAAAGCCGTTTTCATCTTCTACTTTTATGTTTCCGTCAATAAATTTCACAACTAGATATTTGTCAAGTTCTACCCATTGTTCAAAAATGTCAGCAGCTGTCATAGATGAATATTTAGTTAAAAATTCTCTAGCTTTTTCAGGGCATTCATTATAAATTTCTACAGCAGCTTTATCTATTGCAGGAATTTCAGCCATACATTTATCCATGTGACTGTCAATTTTTGCACGAATTATAGGTTCTGCGAAATTATAGATTCCATAAGCATAGTTAGTTACACGATTTGTTAACCAGAATGCAGATTTGTCAGAATATTCAGTCATAGAGCCATTTCCGTGTTCAAATGAGTGAGGAACAGCAACTGATGATGAATAAATTGGAGTTAAATATGATGTTCCAGCGTCGTCTGTGCCAAACCAAATAATGCCACCTACAGCATCAGGAAGCCAATCTCTTGCTTGACCTAACAGCCAGAAACCTGTTTGTTGTGTAGCAATAGCACGTTCGTTAAGGTAAGTTTTGCCGTCTACTTCAAAAGTCATAGGTCTCCATCTGTAAGGCACTTCGTTGCCACCTGCACCAATGTCAGTGCGCATATCCATAGGAGTGCCTTCATAGTGGTCTCTCATGATGTCAGCCACTTCTTTTACTGATAGTTTTTCGGCTGGTTTAACCCATAAAGGCATTCTCTTTGAAGAATCATAACCCATAGCGTAATCAAGGTATTCGTCAACGCCACCTTTAGTCATTATGTTGAATGCGCTCCAAACACGAGCTTCACAGAAACGCATAGCACCAAAATCTAGTGGAGCATAAACGTCAGAAAAGCTAAAATCTTTGTCTTTTCCGCTGTAAAGACCTTTTTCACGAGCTAAAGATATAACATCCTCAGCATAAATACAGTTTTCAGGGTCGTTTAGAGGGAATTGAGTGATGCGAGCTTGATTTGCGTGAGCAGAAACATACCCATCAGGAATTTTCATAGCAACCCATACTGCACCTTTTTTACCTTCGCCTTTGCCCATCATTTCCATAATCCAAACGTCATTTTTGTCAGAAATAGAGAATGATTCACCACTAGAATAATAGCCATATTCAGCAACTAGGCTAGTCATGATGTCGATAGCTTCACGAGCAGTTTTTGCACGCTGTAAAGTAACATAAATAAGAGAACCATAGTCCATGATGCCTTCATTGTTGCGAAGTTCTGGCAGTCCACCAAATGTAGTTTCTGTAATTACGACTTGGTGTTCGTTCATGTTGCTTATTGTTGAGTAAGTTTCTTCAACTTGGTCAATTTCACCTAGATATTTGCCTGTGTCCCATTCATATATTTTCAGTTTTTCACCTTTTGCATATTTTGTACGAGGGTTGAAATATGCTTCTCCATATAGAGAGTGTGAATCTGCTGCATAAGTTAACATTGTAGAGCCATCTTGTGAAGCTCCACGTGTGATAAGCAGATTTGTACACGCATCTGATTTATACACGTTTAGTGCTAAAGCTGCAAGGGCTAAAAGTGTAGGGATTAATTTAATTTTCATTTTTTTTAGTTATTTTAAATTTAAACATGTATTATTATAGTTAAAATGTGTTATATTTGTATGTTAAAGGTCTATGTTTACAATAATAGATTTTTTGGGCTTTAAGAACTCATAATTTAACATTTAACAGGGTGTAACTAGAATTAACAAAGATATAAAATTATGTCAATATCTCAAAATTTAAATGCTATTAGGGATACGCTACCTGAAGGGGTAGAGTTGATTGTTGTTTCAAAATATCAACCGATAGAGAAACTTCAAGAGGCTTATGATTGTGGTGAAAGGGTGTTTGGGGAGAGTAGACCTCAAGAGTTGGTAAAAAAGTATGAGAACTTGCCAAAAGATATAAAATGGAACATGATAGGTGCATTACAGACAAATAAAGTGAAGTATATCGCTCCTTTTATTGATTTAATACACTCAGGAACGTCTTCAAGGCTGTTTGAAATGATAGACAAAGAGGCGAAAAAATGTGATAGAGTTATAGATGTGCTTTTTGAGATACACATAGCTCAAGAAGACAGTAAACACGGCTGGGGGAAAGATGAAGTCATTGAATTTCTTGAAAACGAAGAGCATAAGGCTTTTAAAAACATACGATTTAGAGGATTAATGGCTATGGCATCGTTTACTTATGACACGTCGATAGTGAATATGGAGTTTAAGAGCGTAAAAGACCTTTTTGATGAAATAAAAGGGCGTTTTTTTAGCGAAGATGCCAGTTTTGATACGATTTCTATGGGAATGAGCGGAGACTATAAGCTTGCAATAAAACATGGTTCTACTATGGTGAGAATAGGAACTTCGATATTTAAATAACAAAACAATTTAAAATAAAAGAATTAAAATAATAAAACCTAAATAACAATCTTTATGAGTAATTTATCAGTAAACTATATGGGCTTAGAGCTTACAAGTCCTATAATCGCTTCAAGTTGTGGAATAACTTCTAAACCAGAACAAATTAAAGCATTAAGTGATGCAGGTGTTGGTGCAATTGTGCTAAAATCTATATTTGAAGAGCAAATTATGGGTGAAACAGCCTCTTTAGATTCTTCATCTTATACAGAAGAAAGCGAATATCTTTACCACTATATCAAACAAAATACACTTTCTAACTATATGTCTTTAATTAGCGAGGCTAAAGCTGTATCTAAAGCTCCTATTATCGCAAGTGTGAACTGTATGAGAGGTGGAGACTGGGTTCAATATGCTAAAGATATACAGGCTGCTGGTGCTGACGCTATTGAGCTTAACATCTATTTAATCCCTACAAACTCAAAAGAAACAGCTGCATCACTAGAAAAAGAATATTTAGACATTACAGCAAAAGTAGTAGAAAGTTTGTCTATTCCTGTGTCTGTAAAACTTTCTAGCTCGTTTACAAATCCTATTAATGTTGTAAATGAACTTTATTTAAGAGGTGTAAAGGCTGTTGTTTTATTTAACAGATTTTATGAGCCAGATATTGACATTGAAACTCTTCAGATTAAACAAGGTAGCGTACTAACACAAGCTGGTGAGGCTCGTAACCTACAACGTACTATTGCGCTTATGACTTCTGAGGTTAAAGGGTTAAACGTTGCGGCAACTACAGGTGTAGTGTCAGGTGAAGATGCTGTGAAAATGATTCTTTGTGGAGCAACGGCTGTTGAGGTGTGTTCTGTGTTATACAACGAGGGAGTTGGTGTCGTTACGAAGCTAAATGACTTTATTAGTGACTATATGGAGCGTAATTCTTATGCTAAAGTGTCAGATTTTAGTGGTGTAATGAACAAACAAAACTGTTTAAGTTCTCATGAATATATGCGTTCACAGTTTATGAAATATTATGGTAGCTACAACCAATAATAAATGAAGATTATGAAAATTGCTAAAATTGAAAAGTCTTCTTTTGATGCTGTGTCTGATAGCCTAGAGTTTAATGTCATAGATAACGTGAATTGGGCTAATGAATTTCCAGAAAAGCCTGATGTAGGCTTTGTCATAGCACATGATGGAGATAACTTATACCTAAAATATACGGTGAAAGAGTCTGTTTCACAGGCGTTAGAGCTAGTTGATGGAAAACCAGTGTGTGTTGATTCTTGTGTAGAGTTTTTTGTGTCTTTTGATGATACGGGTTACTATAACTTTGAATTTAACTGCATCGGAACGGCACTTTTAGCTTTTAGAAAAGAGAGAAAAAACTCAAAGCCTGCTACAGCTGAAATATTTTCACTTATAGAACGTTCTACAAGTGTAGAAAGAGCATCGTTTGATGAAAAACATATAAACCAGTGGCAACTTTCAGTGACAATTCCTAAAGAGGCGTTTTATTGTCACAATTTTAGCGATTTGTCGGGGTTGAAAGCTAAAGCAAACTTCTATAAATGTGGTGATAACCTTTCAAAACCACATTTTGTGTCGTGGAATGCGATTTCTAATGCCACACCAAATTTTCATTTAGAAGAATTTTTCGGTGAGGTAGAATTTGACTAGGATTTTTAAACTAATATTACATTTTTAATGAGAAAAGGCATATTTTTTATACTTCTGAGCTTGTTTGCTGTGTCGCTTGCTGCTCAGGATTATTCCCAGCTAGAGTTACCTAACGACTCTGATATAAGAATTGGACAGTTAGATAACGGAATGACTTATTATATAGCGAAAAACAAAAAGCCAGAGGGAATGGCTAACTATTATATAGTTCATAATGTTGGAGCTATGCAAGAAGAAGAACACCAAAATGGTTTGGCTCACTTTTTAGAGCACATGGCGTTTAATGGGACGAAAAATTTCCCTGATAAAAACTTGCTAGAATATCTTGAAACTATAGGTGTGCAGTTTGGACGTAACGTGAACGCTTACACCTCACAAGAAGAGACCGTTTACATGTTAATGGATGTGCCGACGGTTAGAGAAACGATTATTGACAGTGCATTGCTTATCTTGAACGATTGGTCTCACTATATTTCATTAGTAGGAGAAGAAATCGACAAAGAAAGAGGTGTTATTCTTGAAGAGTTGCGTACAGGACAAGGAGCACAACGCCGAATTTTCAATAAAATTTCTCCGACTTACTTTAACCATACAAAGTTTGCAGAGCGCAACGTAATTGGCACTGAAGAACTTCTTAAAACTTTTAAGCATGACGATATTCGTGAGTTTTATCACGACTGGTATCGTCCTGACAATCAGGCTGTGATTATAGTAGGCGATTTTGATATTGACAAGGTTGAGGAGAAAGCAAAAGAGCTGTTTTCACAAATTCCTACCGTTGAAAATGCGAAAGAACTTGAATATACACCTGTTCCAAATTACAAAGAGGATGAAGTTTTGATAGTTTCTGACCCAGAGCAAACATATAATTTGGCTATGGTTGTGATTCCTATAGAAACAATACCTTTAGAGCTAAATTCTACGATTATGGCGAAGGCTGTTAATACAAATTATTCGATGATGTCAGCTATGATAAATGAGAGATTGACAGATTTGTCGAAGAGTTTAGATGCGCCTTTTGTTCAAGCTAGCGTTTATGTGGGTTCAAGAACACGTCATCAAGATGCTTTTATCATAAACGTAGTTCCTAAGGATGCTGATTTTGAACCTGCGATTGATGCCGTAATGCAAGAGATTGTGAGAGTTCGCAAATATGGCTTTACAGAGTCTGCGCTAGAGCGTGTAAAGGCTAATTTGCTAAAAAGAAATGAAGAGCGTTATGCAAATAGAGAATCTCGTAAAAACAGTGAGATTGTAAGTGCTGCAATGGCGAATTTTATGAGTAATGTGCCTATTTTAGACCAAGAAGTAGACTATGAAATGACCAAAAATTTCATTAACGTAACTACAGTTGATATTGTTAACGAAATGATTGGTACTTATGCTCCAGAAGTGCCTGCTGCACTGATTGTAATCGCTACTGAAAAGGATGTTGACTCTTTAGATGGGGAAAGTCTTTTAAAAGCTTATCAAACATCACTAAAAGCTGAAGTTGAGCCTTTAGAAGAGGACATAATTGATAGACCTTTAATTAGTGAAGAGCCTGTTGCTGGAAAAATCGTTGAAGAATCTACTGATAAATACGGAAACACTGTTTTTAAACTATCTAATGGTGCAGAAGTGATAATTACTACTACTGACCATAAAAAAGATGAACTTTTGTTTAGAGCTACTAAACAAGGTGGCGAGTCTTTACTTGCAGAAGAGGATGTGTTAGCGTCAGCTTTGATGTCGTCGGTTACGTCTATAAGTGGAGTTGGTGAATTTAGTGCTAATGACTTGAAAAAAATGCTTGCAGGTAAGTCTTTATTCGTGTCTTATAGTATTGATCTTACAAAACTTAAATTGTCAGGTAGAAGTTCTGTTTCTGACCTAGAAACATTTGCTCAGGTGATATATTTGACATACACTTCGCCTCGTTTTACAGAGGACGATTTAGATGTGTTCAAGAAAAGGGTGAAGCCTCAATTTGATAACCTTTCTATTGATCCTCATACAGCATATTCTGACAGTTTGGCTGTTGTAACTTATGGAAATAGTCCTCGTATAACCACTACAGAACAACTTGTTGCAGGTTATAATGACATTACTGTGGAACAGCTTCAAAACATGCACAAAACGATGTTTAATGGTGCAGATGGAATGAAATTCTATTTTGTGGGTAACGTTACAGCGGATGAATTTAAGCCTCTTATCGAGAAATATATTGCTTCTATACCTAAAGGAGAGCTTACACCTTACATCGCCGAAGCTACACCACAATTTATTAAAGGAAGTGCTGAAAATGTGTTTGTTCGCAAACAAGAAAATCCTAAAGCTAGTGTTGCAGTGGTGTTAAATGTAGATGATTTTGACTATACTTTAGAAAATTTAGTCGCTTTTGAAGCCTTAAAGCATGTGTTGAATATTAGATATACAGAAGTGATTAGAGAGGAAAAGGGTGCTACTTATGGGGTACAATTAAGTGCTTCTACAACGAAAGAACCTGATGTAACATTCACTTTAACAGCTCAATTTGACACTAGTGGAGATATGGCTGAGGAAACAGCAGAAATCATAATTTCTGAAATTGAGAAAATTGCAAATGAAGGTGCTATAGAAATTGATGTTCATAAAGCAAAAGAAACATTCTTGAAAAACTTTAAAAATGCACAAAAAGAGAATGCTTCAAGGCTTAGTTGGAATGTTGTGCTTACTGAATCTGGTTTAGATTATTTAAATGATTATGAGGCGGCAGTAAATAGCATAGATAGCGATAAAGTGAAAGAAATGGCTAAATTCTTAATGTCTAAGTCGAATAGGGTTAAGGTAATTATGTTGCCAGAATAGTTGACTGTTTGATAGGGTTGAGAAAAGCCCTTTAAAATAATAATGTCCGATACAGAAATTTAATTAGTCAATCCTTAAAAAGGTCAAATAAGATTTTTGAGCTTTTAGCAGAGAGTTTTTTATCTTAACAACAAGCCTTATAGTGGGCTATATGGCTTGTTGTTAAGGTGAAAAAATATCGCTAAAAATCGGAAAGATTTTTGACCAGTTAATTTTAGCTACAAGTTTCACAAAACTAAGCATTAAAATCTTGCAATATTTCAATACTTATCTTTACTGTAACATTCTACAATTAAGTCAATTAACCCCTTTTTAAGGTTTGGCTAATTGATTTTGTATCGGACATTATTATTTTGATATTATGAATGATTTTAGATTACTTGTATTTATAGCGGTTGCTAAGAATTTGAGCTTTACGAAGGCGGCAAATGAATTAAGAGTGTCACAACCTGCTGTTTCTAAGCATATAAGTGAGTTAGAGGCTCTGTATGGTGTACAGCTGTTTGAAAGGGTGAAAAATGGGGTTTCTTTGACTAAGCAAGGGGCAATTTTCCTTGTTTTAGCACAAGAGATTTGTCAGAAATACAAAGATTTGGAATTTGAGATGAATATTTTGAGCAATAATTATAGTGGAAACCTTATAATTGGTGCTAGTACGACTATTGCGCAATATATTTTACCGAAAATAATCGCTAAATTTATGAAGCGTTTCCCTGAAATAAAACTGTCACTGATTTCAGGAAATACATCACAAATAGAACAGTATATTCTTGACAATAAAGTGGATATAGGTTTTGTTGAGGGGGCTTCTCACAAAAAAGAATTTCATTATTCTGCTTTGGGGCGTGATGAGCTTGTTTTGGTGACAACGACTAAAAATAGGTCAGAAGAAATTGGTTTAGACCAGCTAAAAACGTTGCCTTTGGTGCTCCGTGAGAATGGTTCTGGAACATTAGAGGTTATAATAAATGTGCTAAAAGAAAAAGGTGTTAATTTTAGCACATTGAATGTTCTGATTCAGTTGGGGAGTAGTGAAGCAATAAAAAGATATATAATAGAGAGTAATAGCTTTGCAATTTTGTCAGTAAATGCAGTTTTTGATGAATTAAAGAGTGGTAAGTTGCAAATTATTGATATAGATTGTGTTATGTTTGAGCGTGAGTTTTCTTATATAGTTAAGGCTGGAAGTCAAAATCGTCTAGCAGATGAATTTTCTGCTTTTGTATCGTTTGATTGGGAGATTCCCAAAACCTCGCTTTGAGGATTTACCTAATAATTTTCTTTGAAAATTATACGCTCTTTTGCCTTTAAGGGCAAAAGAAAGCGAGTTTTGAAGCCCTCTGGGCGTACTTTTTCAAAAAGTATAAAACTTATTATAAAAGGCGGGACGCCTTTAGGTAGAAAGTTTTTAAGGGACAACTACCTCCATTTTTAAGGTTTTTA
>JAWXTO010000058.1:0-10340 GCA_044433545.1 Rikenellaceae bacterium | reverse complement strand
CAGCAGCATACAGTGACGATGTGAAAATTGACATTAAAGACGCTATTGTTTTAACAGAATAATAACTTTTTAGGGTTTAGGGGAGATTTAATTTCTCTCTAAAATACTTTTCGATTACTAACCGCCTCTTTTCGATTTTACAAAAATAGGCAGTAGAAACCACTACAACTAGCTTTTGTAAAACCAAAAATAGACAATTATTAATTAAAAATTAAAATCAGGGAGAAAATAGAACTCTCCTTATTTCTATTTTTACATTTTTTTATTACCTTTGCTTGTCAAATTTCTAAAGAATTATGCATATTCTTTAAAATGAACATTAATGAAGAAAAACAATATTCTATAAAAATTTTAGTAAATTATTATGAAGATTAAAAGAGAAATTAAAGTTGCAGTGTTTGCGTTACTTGCATTATTTGCTGCATATTGGGGTATAAACTATTTGAAAGGCTTAGATGTATTTTCGCCGACAAATACACTAAAAGCACAATTTTCTGAGAGTGGAAATATTGAAATTTCGTCAGCTGTGTTAATTAGAGGTGTAAAGGTTGGTTCTGTAACAGCAATTAACCTTGGAGACATAAACAGTGACGTTGAAGTTGAGTTTACGGTTGATAAAAGATATAAAATTCCTGTAAATTCTGAGGCTATTGTTGCTAGTCAGTCTATGTTAGGTGGTAAAGTGATAGTTATTAAAACTGGTGATGCTACTACTTATCTTGAAGATGATGACTTAATAGCTGGAAAGCTAGATAGCGGTATGGCTGATCAAATTGAAGAGGTGAAAGATCAAGTTTTTGGAACTTTATCGTCTCTAAAGACTACTTTAGATAATTTAAATGCTGTTTTGAATGAACAAACAATACAAGATTTAACTTCTACTATTGGAAACGTAAATTCAATGTCTGAGGATGCTGCTAAAGCAATGAAAGGCATGAGTGATGACCTAACAGTAATAACTGCAAATCTTGAAAGCATTACTTCTGACTTTAAAGAGACAACTCCACATCTTAAAAATACATTGGAAAACTTCTCTGTTGTTTCAGATTCATTAAAAACATCGTTACCTGCTCTTACTACATCATTAAACAATACTTTAGCAGAGGTTGAACTGACAATCTCACGTATTAATGATAATAAAGGAACTGTCGGAATGTTGTTCAATGACACTTCATTATATGATAATCTTGAAACTAGCACAGCAAACCTTTCTTCGTTGTTGTTAGACTTCCAAGAAAATCCATCGAGATATGTACAAGTTTCAGTGTTCGGTCGTAGAGATCCAATAACTAAGGCTAAAGAGAAAGAGATTAAGAAAGAACTTAGAGCTGCTAAAAAAGAATAATAAATATCTTTATATAGTAAAAAAGACAAACCGCAAAAACATTAGTTTTTGCGGTTTGTTTTGTTATGGGGAAATTTTTGTAAACTTAGTTTGTGGATTTTCTTAGTGAAATTCACGTAATGAGAATTTGTTATCTTCAAATACTCCAAAAGTAGGATTGTCTATCCATTCACCGAGAATCACTAATTTTGCTTTGTCTGATAACTCATAAATTATAGGTGTATGTAAATGTCCAAAGACAAAATAGTCTATGTTTTCACCTTCATCTAGCTTTGTGCGTGCAAATTTAACTGCATATTCTTCTTCGCCCTTAAATGTATGCGAAATGGCTTTAGAAGTGCGGCTACTGCTGCTCCACTTGTTGCCAAACCAATCTGAGACGTCTACATGAACGAAAAAGCGAAATGAATTTAATACGAATTTACTGTTAAAAAGGGCGTACATAATTTTAAATGATAAAGGAGCTTTTTTTACCATTAAATTATGTCCGTGAGACAACATAAACTGTTTGTTGTTTAATTTTAGAATTCTAGGGGCATAATGAACTTCTATCCCTATGCTTTGAAAGTAGTCATAGGTCCATGTGTCGTGATTTCCTTTAAAATAAAATATTTTTATGCCTTTAGAGGTCATATTTTCAAGTTTAGCTAGAACTTTTACGTGTTTTTTAGGTACAACACTTTTATATTCTAACCAAAAATCAAAAATATCTCCCATTAAAAACAATGCTCCCTCAGCAGGAGCATTGTTTTTATATAAATCTTGTTCAACTTTATCTAGCCACCTAAGAAATAGAGTTTCACGTTCTTTTGCAGGATTTTTTTCTAGGTTAAGACCTAAGTGAACATCTGAAGCAAAGTAATATTTCATTGAAATAAAGTTTTTTACCTATATGTTATTTCTCGAATTAATGAAAATTATAGTGTTTCTTTAATTTTCTTAACTAATTCGTTATCCCAAAGGTTTTTACCTACGATGTTTCCTTCTCTATCTAAAATATAGTTGGCTGGAACAGAACTTACGTTGTAAAGATTAATGACGTATGAAGATTCTCCCATGAAGTCGTTAACATTAATCCAAGGTAAGCGTTGCGTTGTGATAGCATCAACCCATTCTTGTTTTGAGCGGTCAATAGAAACTTGATAAATTTCAAAACCTTTAGAAGAGTATGTTTCGTACAAATCTTTTAGTTCTTTATTCATTAATGAAGCATTTGGTGTTTGTGTGCTCCAGAAATATAGCAATACAGTTTTACCTTTAAGAGAAGACAGTTTTTGTTCATTACCATACATATCTTTTAAGTTGATTTCAGGAGATTTTACATCTTCCACTAATTTCGCATTAATGATGTTGTTTATGTTGCTTCTATTTTCAAATTGTTCTACGTCTTTAAGTAGAGTTTTTACGTGTATTGAATTAGGATATTTTTGAGATAACGAATCAGCAACTAATTTATAATATAAATAGTCTGGACTTTCATTAAAGAATGTCATCCCATTAGGTAATGTTTGATATAAGGCATAAACAGACGCTAAAGATTTGCTGTTTTCAACAACAAAAGCTATACACTTTTTCTTTTGTTCATAGAAACTTTGTGTAATTTTAATCGAAAGGTCGTTACGCTCTTCTGTGTCTGTACAGCGTGCTAATATATTGTTCAAAGAATCAATTTGAGTAAATGTTTTTACAATTGATTTATTTAATCCTGCAAGTAAACCTGTGCCGACACTACCTTCAACTTCTAAAGTTTGAGAAATGTCACAAAATGCGTTCAGTTTTAGGTTTTCACCTGGTTCTATCAGTACTGTAACAAGTTTACTGTCAACCCTTAAATTAAGAAAACGAGGTTCTTCTTTGCTAAATTTATAGTTGAATTTAAAACTACCTTCACTATCTAATTTTACAGAATCTATAATCTTTTTTGTTGGTGTGATTTGCTCTAGAACAAGAGTCTTGTCTTTTAAACCTGCAAAGTTACCACTAATTTTTGTTGTGTTTGATGAACATGAACAAAACAAAGCCATTATTGCTCCAATAAAAAAGTTACTTAATTGTTTTTTATACATACTATACTATATCTGTGTTAATAATGTCATATTTATACTTAGAAGAGCACTTTGTTGTCATAAATGACAGTATAAATGCAAATATTTAATGGAAAATAAAATGTAATACTAGTCTTCATTCATTAAATACTTAGAACAAAAGTAGTATTTTTTTTTAAACATCAAAAATATTGTAACTTTCTTTAATCAATTTATTGCCAAATATGATAAAAGTGCCAGTTTTAATCTGCTGAAATAAAACAAATTATAAGAAACCCAAAATTTTATATACTAAACGGTTTAAACTTGGCGTTTATTGCTAAAATCCACCTCTCATTTGGTATGTATAGAGGTAAATTTTATGTATAATTTGTCTCGGAGTAAAAAAAAGACTATCTTTGCATATTAGTAAGTAATTAAAAACACAATAAATGAGCAAAATTAAAGTATTGTACGTTTGTGGAGAAATGATTCCGTATGTTGACGAGAATAAAGTCTCTACAATATGTAGAAACCTCCCTCAATTGTCACAAGAAAGCGAATGCGATATAAGAACATTTATGCCTCGCTTTGGTGTAATTAATGAACGTAAAAATCAACTTCACGAAGTTATTAGACTTTCGGGTATGAATATCGTTATTGACGATACGGACCACCAATTGATAATAAAGGTTGCTTCAATACCTAATGCACGTGTACAGGTCTATTTTATTGATAATGACGATTATTTTCAACGTAAAGCAATGCTTGTTGATGAAAATGGTGTCCAGTTTGAAGATAATGACGAAAGAGCAATTTTCTTTTCGAGAGGTGTTATTGAAACAGTTAGTAAATTAAGATGGTCTCCTCAGATTGTACATTGTCATGATTGGTTCTCTGCGTTTATGCCAGCCTATGTAAAATATAAATATAGCGATGATCCGTTGTTTGTTTCTTCAAAAATAGTTCTTTCATTATACGATAATGCTTTTGATGGATATCTTGATGAAAATCTTATTGATAAGCTAAAACTTGAGGGTTTTAAGGATGAAGATTTGAAACAATTGGGTGATAACTCATACAATAATTTAATTAAGTTTGCGTTACAATTTATCGACGGACTAATTATAGCAGGAAACAATGTAGATCCTGAAATAATTGAGTTTGCCAAAAGCAAAGGTGTTGCCATATTAGAGCATTCTATCGACAACACTGATTATATTAATGAATATATTAACTTTTACAATGAAATACTTTCTAAGTAAAATGAGAAGTGCTGTTTTTGTGACAGCTTTGTGTGTATATGGCTTTTTTGCTTGTACAACGGCGCAAATTGATTTTGGTGTTGAATATCTTCCTGATGAGGATAAATTAGAGGTATTGACAACTACTTTAACTGGTACGGTTGGGTATCATGTCTCTAGAGATTCTATACCTACAAGTGTTTTAGGTAATGTGTATTTAGGCTCTATCGTTACACCATACTTTGGTGCAGTAGATTTTGATTTTTTTACTAATTACCTGCCTGGATCTTTTGGAACTGATAATGCGGATTCGCTATGGGGTGATTACCCTGCTATAGATTCTGTCTTTTTAGTTTTTCAGGCATCAATGTTGTTGGGTGATACAGTATATTCAGATATGGTAGTCACTGTTAGAGAGCTGGATAAGGCATTGCCAAAGGATAAATATCAAATGAATGAGGATACGTTATATTATTATTCTAATTTTAATATTGAACCGTATCTTTCAGATGATATACTTACTCAATTTGAGATTAAAGGTTCAGAATATGCAGCACGTATTGAATTGCCTTTAGCCTTTGGAGAAAGATTTCTTGATACTAATGGTATGATATACATTTATGACTCTTTATTCATTGAAAAATTCCTTGGTCTACATTTCGAAACAAATAAAGTAGACTCGAGGGGTGTGGTGAAGAAAATGGATATGAGTGAATCATATATTCAGATATATTACAATAACCAGAATCCAGGAGATAAGGATACAACATCTGTTAATATGTATCTTGACTATACTTCAGATAATAGGACACAACAGTTTAATATGATTAATCGTAGATATGAGTTAGCTGACCCTATTTTGGGAATTGACTATTCTACAGTTGGTGATACTTTAACTCCACAAGATAAAATATATATACAATCTTTAGGAGGCGTTATGTCACAGGTAGAATTTTCAAGAGATGAAATTCAACAAATTAAAGATGACGCTATCGCTAGAGGTTATACAGATATCGCAATTAATAGTGCAGTTATAACATTTAATGTAAATGTTCCTTCAATTTCGAATCTAGCTACTGCATTTGATAGGTTAGGTATGATGTATGATGTTAGTGATTGCAAAGAATACTCTTTAATAGGTGATTATTACCCTTATGATGAAGGAGAGGATTCTGAATCAACACCAAATTTTGATGGTTATCTTAATAGAGCACTAAACAAATATAGTATGAATATTACAAGTTTAATGCAAACATTGATTAATGGAAGTGAGGATTATTCTGTTTTATTGATGCCAGCTTATGGTCGAGAACTTGAGTATAGTTCAGTGTTACAACTATATGGTGTTGTACTTGATGGAGGAGGAGTTGATGGCTCATTTAATGTTGACGTAACTTACACATTGATAAAATAATATCAGATTTTGACTAAAAGGATTTTGTCCTTTTAGTCATTTTCTTTATAACAAGAGGAACTTATGAAACTGTATTTTATGAGAACTCCTTTAGATAAACTACCCCCTAATATTAACATTTACTCAATATAAGTATTTTATTTTTAATATTTATATTCATAAACAGAAATAAGAAATATGGCTGATAATTTAGTTATTGTCGAGTCACCAGCTAAAGCTAAGACTATTGAAAAGATTTTAGGCGAAAATTTTGTCGTGAAATCAAGTTTCGGGCACGTGAGAGACCTGCCTAAGAAAGACATTGGAGTTGATGTTAACAATTCATTTACGCCTAATTATGAGGTGTCTGCTGATAAGCAAAAAGTTGTGTCAGAATTAAAAAGTTTGGCTAAGAAGTCAAAGTGTGTATGGTTAGCATCCGATGAAGACCGTGAGGGAGAGGCTATAGCATGGCATTTAAGTGAGGTGTTGTCGTTAGATAAGGACTCTACTAAGAGAATTGTATTCCATGAGATAACAAAAAATGCAATTTTAAATGCAATTGAAAATCCTAGAACTATAGACACTAATCTTGTAGATGCGCAACAAGCTCGTCGTATCCTTGATAGACTTGTAGGGTTTGAATTATCTCCAATTTTATGGAAGAAAGTAAAGCCAGGTCTTAGTGCAGGACGTGTACAAAGTGTTGCTGTAAGACTTATAGTACAACGAGAAAAAGAAATAATAGATTTCAAGGCAGGAAGCAGTTTTAGAGTTGTTGCACTATGTAATTTAGTAGACGATAAAGGAAAAACACAAACAGTAAAGGCTGAATTAAATAAAAAGTTCAAAACAGAGCAAGAGGCATATAATTTCTTAGAAATGTGTAAAGATTCTGAATTTACTATTTCTAACGCTACAAAAAAACCTGGTAAAAGAACTCCAGCAGCTCCTTTTACTACCTCTACTTTACAACAAGAGGCAAGCCGTAAGTTGGGATTTTCAGTAAGTCAAACAATGACCGTAGCACAACGTCTTTATGAGTCAGGTTTGATAACTTACATGCGTACAGATTCAGTGAATCTGTCACAAGAAGCAATTTCAGGAATAAGTAAAGTAATTGTCAATAACTATTCTGAGAAATATTTACATAATAGAGTTTATAAAACAAAAAGTAAAGGAGCGCAAGAAGCCCACGAGGCAATAAGACCTACTTATTTTGATAAAAATAAAATTGAAGGTGCAAGTGCCGAAAAACGATTATACGAACTTATTTGGAAACGTGCTGTTGCCTCGCAAATGGCAGATGCTCAGTTAGAAAAAACAGTAATAGATATTTCTATATCTAAATCATCTGAAAAATTTGTAGTTAAAGGTGAGGTTATTGTTTTTGATGGCTTTTTGTCTTTATATCAAGAGAGTAGTGACAATGAGGATGAGCAAAATTCAGATAGCACACGTTTGCCTAAAGTAAATGTTGGTGATAATGTTACTATGGCAAGTATAACTGCTACACAACGTTTTGACCAGCGTCCACCACGATACACAGAGGCTTCATTGGTGAAACATCTTGAAGAATTAGGTATTGGTAGACCTTCTACTTATGCGCCAACAATTTCAACTGTCATAAACAGAGGATATGTAGTTAAAGAAGATCGTGAGGGTGTGCGACGTGATTATCTACAGTTAGAGTTATTAAATAACAATATCTCTAAGTTAGAATTAAGCGAAACAACGGGTGCAGAGAGAGCAAAATTATTTCCTACTGATACAGGAATGTTGGTAAACGATTATTTAGAGAAAAATTTTGCAGAAATTATAAATTATAATTTTACAGCAACAGTAGAAGAGCAATTTGACTATATTGCTGAAGGTTCTATAAAAATGGATAGGATGTTAAATCAATTTTATGCTGATTTCCATAAAACAATAGAAACTGCAGCCTCAAAAGAAGCGGATTATGCTAATTCTCAGAGAGATTTAGGTGTTGATCCAGTGAGTGGTAAGCCTGTTGTAGCTCGTATGGGGCGTTATGGAGCAATTGCGCAAATTGGTGATTCTGGTGATGAAAATGACAAACCTCGCTTTGCATCTTTGCGTAGTGATCAGCTAATTGCTAATATTACATTAGAGGAAGCACTTAAATTGTTTGATCTTCCTCGTGATTTAGGAAATTATGAAGACAAAAAGGTGAGTGCTGCAATAGGTAGATTTGGTCCATATATTAGACATGATAATAAATTTGTATCTTTGCCAAAAGATGATAGCCCATATTCTGTAGATTTAGAAAGAGCTATTGAACTTATAGAAGCAAAACGTAAAAGTGATAGAGAAAAAGTGTTGAGAGTTTTTGCTGAAGATGGTGAAATGCAGATTTTGAACGGTCGTTGGGGCCCTTATATAGCTTATGACGGTGCTAATTTCAAGATTCCTAAAGGAAGTGACATTGAAGCTATGACATACGAGCAGTATAAGTCTATTGTTGATGAGAGTATTAAAAATGGCGATGTTAAGCCTAAACGTGGAGCTAAGAAAGCTACTACAACTAAAAAAACAGCTACGAAAAAGGCTACTACTGTAAAAAAGACAGCCGCTAAGACAACAAAAAAGACAGTAACAAAAGACGAAACTGTTAAACCAAAGGCAAAAACAACTAGAGCTAAGAAAACTATTGACTAATAGTGTATTGTATTTTTTTTAGGTCGATATTATTATTCTCATAGATTTTTATTCGAGTTTACGAGTGAGAAAAATGATAATTTTTGTAAGGCTAACACAATAATACTTTTTATTTAACGTATACAATATCATAGTTCTTTGTTTTAGATGAAATTTTAACTATCTTTGCAACGTTTGAGGTGTCTTTTTGATAGTTAGATATGGAGTTTGAAGCTAACTTGCTAATAGACAATAAAATATATTTTTAAATAACAATACACGAAATTCTTATTTAATGAAAATTACAAACAAACTATTACTCTCATTAATTATTTTTATCGCATTTTCATCATGCGCTAATTTAGCACAATTAATGAATTCTCGTGATTACGAAAAACAATATCAGGAGGCTTTCAGATATTACGACCTTAGCAAATATAATAAGGCGGCATCTTTGTTTTTGAACATAGAGTCAATATATCAAGGCACAGAAAGAATTGATACAATCAAGTTCTACACAGCGATGTGTTTTTACAACAATGAAGATTATGAAACGAGTTCATTTCTTTTTGATGACTTTAGAAAAACTTATACAAGAAGTCCCTTTGCTGAAGAGTCTGAGTTTTTATATGCAATGAGTTTCTTTGAAACATCTCCAAATCCTGAATTAGACCAAACACCATCAACTGACGGTATCGAGGCATTTAGAGAATATCTTTCTCGCTATCCTAATACTCCGAAACGTGAAGCTGTAGAGGAAATGATTGAAGAGATGAAAGGTCGTTTATACCAAAAGTCTTATGTTGTTGCTAACACTTATTACAATGTAGGATATTATAATTCGGCAATTCACGCATATAAAAATGTATTAAAAACATATCCAGAAACGCCATATCGTGAGAATATTTTATATTTAATTGTGAAGGCGAACTATTTATATGCTAAATCTTCTGTGCACTATAAACAGCGTGAACGTTATTTAAATACAATTGATGCTTATTATAACTTTATTTCAGAATACCCTGAAAGTGAATTTTCAAAAGATATTTCACGCCTGTATACAACATCACAGAGTATGGTTAGATTGAGAGCAGATGGATCAAATGGTGCTGACTCATTAACTATGGAAACAGACTCTCGTAGAATTGAAAGACAAGAGAGAAAAGCTGAGAAAGTTGCTGACAAAGGTGAACAAGCAAAAGTAAACTTGAAAGAAACTAAAACAAAAGCTCAAAAATCTGTTGAGAAAAAGCTTGCAAAAATAGAAGAAAAAATTGACAAAGAAAGAGCAAAAAAAGAAAAAGAAGAATTAAAACAAAAAGCTTCTGAAATATTGCCTACAGGAATTTCTTCAACAGGAAATGAGGTGATGAAAGACACAGGTGTGACACTTGACGAGGCGGTCGAAGAGTACACCAAGAAGAAAAGTGAATAAAATATAAACATATAAATACTGAAATGGACGTAAAAAAACCTTCTATCCCTACAAACACTATTACACGCACTTTAAGCGAGTTAGATGCTGAAACAGAAAACATCTATAAAAGTGTTATTGCAATCTCTAAAAGAGCTAACCAAATTAGCACTGAAATTAAACAAGAGTTAAGCAAAAAATTGAATGACTTCTCTAATGTAAGTGACAATTTAGAAGAGACGTTTGAAAATAGAGAGCAAAT
>JAWXTO010000057.1:0-10534 GCA_044433545.1 Rikenellaceae bacterium | reverse complement strand
AGGAGGCAGATTTGACTATACATGGGATGTTGAATTTACAAGAGAGATGATAGGCGATGTGCCAACTGAAATGTTTGAGCATTTCTTCAAAAGTTTTGCACAAAATGCTGAAGTTAATCTTCATATAGTCGCAAAAGGCAAAAACGAGCACCACAAAATTGAAGGTGTATTTAAGGCTTTCGCAAGAGCATTAAAATGTGCTTCAAAAAGAGATATTTTTAAGTATAGTTTACCTTCAAGTAAAGGAGTTTTATGATAGCAATTATAGATTATAATGCAGGAAATATTCTTTCTGTTGAAAATGCGTTAAAACGTCTTGGCGCAGAATATGTCATTACTGACAAACGAGAAGAAATATTAAACGCTGATAAAGTTTTATTTCCTGGAGTTGGGGACGCTTCTTATGCAATGGCACAACTTCGAGAAAAAGACCTTGTCGAAACTATAAAAGAGGTAACACAGCCTTTTTTAGGAATATGCTTAGGTATGCAGTTGCTGTGTGCATCATCTGAAGAGGGCGATACAGAGTGTTTAGGCATACTTCCAAATAAAGTGCAACTTTTAGAATATGACGGAGTAAATAAAGTGCCAAACATAGGATGGTGTGAGGCTTTAGAGCTAAAATCTCCTCTTTTTAAAGGAGTTTCAGAAGGCGAATTTGTATATTATGTACATTCCTTTGCCGCCGAAGTGAACGAATACACAATTTGTCAATCTTTACGCGGTAAGCCTTTTAGTGGAGCTTTACAAAAAGATAATTTTTATGGTTGTCAGTTTCACCCTGAAAAAAGTGGTACTATAGGCGAAAAAATACTAAAAAATTTCATTGAATTATGATAGAAATCATACCTGCAATAGATATAATAGATGGCGAATGTGTTCGTTTGTCTCAAGGTGACTACAACCAGAAAAAAAGCTATTATAAAGATCCTTTAGAGGTTGCTAAGATGTATGAGGGCATAGGTCTGACACGTCTACATATCGTTGACCTTGACGGAGCAAAGATGTCTGAGCCACAAAACCTTAAAGTCGTAGAAAGAATAACTCGCAGTTGTAATTTAAAGGTGCAATTTGGTGGTGGCATTAAAAATAATGATGCGATAAGCCGTGTTTTTGATGCTGGAGTGACTTATGCTATTTGCGGAAGCATCGCAATTACATCACCTGACACTTTTACAGGCTGGTTAGAGAAATATGGCGAAGGCGTAATTCTAGGAGCTGACATAAAAGACGGAAATGTAGCAATAAATGGATGGCTAGAAGGCTCTACAATGAGCGTAGAAGACGTTATCAATAAATTTAAAGATTTTGGTCTTAAAAGAGTAATTTGTACAGACATCTCAAAAGATGGAATGTTGCAAGGTCCAAATTTCTCTCTTTATGAATCGCTACAAAGTGCGTACACTGACATAGATATAACTGTAAGTGGCGGCATTAGCTGTTTTGACGATATTGTAACGTTAAATGATATGAATTTACGCTCTGTAATTGTCGGAAAAGCAATTTATGAGAATTTTATCAGCATAAAACAGATAGAAGAATGGTTGCAAAAAGAATAATACCTTGTTTAGATATAAAAAATGGGGCAACAGTTAAAGGGATTAATTTCGTTGGACTGAAAGAAGTTGGTGACCCTGTAGAATTGGGGAAACGCTATTCTGAGGAAGGTGCTGACGAGCTAGTTTACCTTGACATTAGTGCTACACAAGAAGACAGAGCGACTTTTAAAGAGCTAGTTTCTAAAATTGCAGCAAATTTAAACATTCCTTTTACTGTAGGAGGTGGAATTTCATCTTTAGAAAATGCTGCTGCGCTTTTTAATGCTGGAGCTGATAAGGTAAGCATAAATAGTGCTGCTGTTTTTAACCCTCAACTAATTTCTGAGATTGCAGCAAAATTTGGCAAACAAGCCGTTGTCGTTGCGATAGATGCTAAGTTGTGTGATGATGGAATATGGCATGTTACTACGCATGGGGGTAAGAAAATGAGCGATAAAGAGCTGTTTTCTTGGGCTAAAGAGGCTGAAAGATTAGGAGCAGGTGAAATTTTGTTCACTTCGATGAATCACGATGGCACAAAAGCAGGTTTTGCATGTGAAACTTACAGCAAATTATCTTCAATGTTGTCTATTCCTATTATCGCTTCGGGTGGTGCAGGAAACATGGAGCACATAAAAGATGTACTTGAAGAAGGTGTTGCCGATGCAGCACTTGCGGCATCAATATTTCATTATAATGAAGTGCCTATCAAAGATTTAAAAGAATATTTAATAGAAAATAATATAAAAGTTAGAAAATAATGGAGAATTTAGATTTCAATAAAAATGGTGACGGACTTTTACCAGTAGTAATTCAAGATGATGCTACATTAAAAGTGTTGATGTTAGGTTATATGAACCCTGAAGCTTATGAAAAGAGCAAAAATGAAGGTGTTGTAACTTTTTTTAGTCGCACAAAACAACGTCTATGGACAAAAGGTGAAACTTCTGGCAACTTCTTATATATCAAATCTATAGAAGCTGACTGTGATAATGACACTTTGTTAATTAGAGTGAATCCTGTAGGTGAAACTTGCCATACAGGTTCTATAAGCTGTTTTAATGACAACAGAACAGAAGGATTTATTCGTAAACTAGAAAAAGTTATCCAACAACGTAAAAACGACATGCCAGAAGGCTCATACACTACTTATCTTTTTGAAAAAGGTGTCAACAAAATGGCTCAAAAAGTGGGAGAAGAAGCTGTTGAAACAGTTATCGAGGCTATTGCATGCAATGACGAGCGTTTTATATATGAGGCTTCAGATTTAATCTACCACCTAGAAGTTCTATTAATTTCTAAAGGATTTTCTATTGCTGACCTTGAAAAAGAACTTGCAAAACGCCACAAATAAGAGTTAATATTTAGAAGCTAATATTATAGGAGGATTCGCATAAATTTCATTATGTGAATCCTCCTCTTTGTTTTATCCTTTAGATGAATGTTTCTTATAGAACTGAGAAGGCGAAAGCGAGGTTATACGTTTAAAAAACTGTCCGAAGGTAGATTGGTCAGGAAAATTCAGTTCATCAGCTATTTGTTGAGACGTTTTTGTGCTGTTTAACAGCATTTTTTTTGCACTCGTAATAACATATCCGTCTATAAACTCTTTAGGGGTTACGTGCATTTTCGCAACTACTAATGTGTGGAGATATCTTCGTGATATTGACAGCTTTTCACTATAAAATGCAATGTCTCTATGTTCTGTATGATGTTCTCGACAAAGAATAATAAATCTACCTATAAGAGAATCTTTAAATTTTGAGTTTTCGACACTGTTTTTAAGCATATAATTCTGAGACAGGTCGTACATCTCGAAAATATAACAAAAAATCAAACTCCGCATTATCATTCGCTGATGCTCCAATTCACTATTATTCAACAGTATTAACTTTTCAAGTGTTAGCTCAGTGTGTCGATAGTGCTCATGTGAGCCTAAATCTGGAGCACTATATTTTAATGTGTTGAGGATTGCTGAATCAATGTGTGTATATATTTTATTAAATGTTTTTCTTTCAAAAATGATTGCAACATACTGAAAATCATCACTTGATTCTTTAATTAATGTGTAAGTTGGCTCTATGACAATGAAATTTGTTCCTTTTGAAAAACGACATTCGTTATCATTAAGCAGGATTGTAGCCTCCCCTCCGACGCATCGAAAAATTACAATATCTGAGATAAAACTAATTTTACAGTGCTGACCTAGACCTACGTTTTCTTGTATGTTTAGTTTGTTATTATGCTTTTTCATGTAACAAATATAGTGTATGTTCTCAAACTACACAATAGTGTACATAATTTAAAGATATAAGAACTTTAATTTGCTCTATCTTTGTAATATTAAATAAAAATCTTTAATTATGAAAAAGAACTTGAAATATTACATTCATAGGATGAAGCGAAACTTTAAACAACCTATCGGAATTACGGATGCTTGCATTGCATGTGGGAAATGTGTGAAAACTTGCCCAATGCCTAATTGTATAACTAAAGGAACGCAGTATGGTATTGATTCTGAGATGTGTATGCGCTGTGGAAAGTGTATAGATAGTTGCCCTGTAGGTGCTATTGTGAGACTAGACGGTTAAGAGGGGCATAGTCTCTTTTAATAGATTATATTATCAATTTATAGTACGAGGCATTAGTAATTCACACTAAAACTAAATCCAATTTGTGGTTTAGTGTATTGCGATGCCTTATACACAGACACCCCTAAATCAAATTCAAAAGTACTAAGACCTAGAAAATGAGTATCAAAAAACAACTCCGCACCATAAGAGAATACATCCTGATCTAACCCCTTAGTGTTATTAATATATTCACATCTTGCATATTCGCCAAAAACATCAACATATATTCGCTTTATGTCTATGACATTCGGAATTATAAAATCAGCATTTACGATAGGCATTTTATAGCTTGCAGCAGTAGAAATAGAATTTTTCAACGGAGTTAACAAGTCATTACCTCTAGGATATAGAAGTTTCTGCGTATAGTTATAGTCAGACTCCTTTTGCACCTGATATGCTCCAGCCAGACTAAAAGCGTGGTGTTGAAAAAATCCAGGTAAATAACCTTTTGCATAGAAGTTTAAGATGCTCCCAAAGTCATCTCTAAATGGATTCACAATTCCACCCGCCAAAAGCGAATAGCCCAAACGTGGAGCTACATCTTTTGTTGCCATTATGCGATAAGTTGTATAAGAAACGCCATATTTCATCTTTGCATCATAATTCTTCATCCACTGTAAGTCTTCATTAAGTATCAAAGAATTCGTAAGCGACAAATTCACATAAGGTTGCAATGCTCGAACATTAGCTCCCCCCGAAAAGCTCATCGGCAACGACAAGTTCACATCTAAATCTACTTTATTTTTCAGCTCAGGAACTTCAATTTCAACCCCTTCATTATCCAAAGCAACTAATGTGAATAAACTTTGACTTTCGCCCCCATAATCCAAGCCTACACCGACATGTACAGGCAAAGCAGAATATTCTAAACTTGCAGTAAATAATGATTTATTATTTTTAGGAACCCACCCATATCCAAAATAGCCACTCATTGAGCCTAACAGATTTTGCGTAAGCACAGTTGCCCCAAATTCAACGTCTAGCTGTTGATCATCAATCAACTTATTAACATCTAAAACCGCAGGTGCCCAACTGTGAATATTAAACAGGTGAGAAGTTTTATTATACTTCTTCACTTTACCCTCACTTGCGTCAATATTATTTGATGTAATGTTTATGGTGTCTAACTTAGGCAAATTCCAGTCTACAGTAGGCACGCAAACTGTTTTTTCAGGCATTTTTTTATCTAAACTAACTTTTCTTAACGTGTCTACATCAAATTTTTGCTCAGAAACCATATATCCATCAAACGTATATGTCGTAAGCAAAACTTCTGATTCTCTACCACCTACACCTGCAAAAGAGCCATATTTAGAAGATGTTAATTGATATTGTTCTTGCTTTTCAATATCAATCACGTGCACTTCGTCTTTTCCTGACTCTGTAGAGCCAAAATAAAGTTTACCATCTTGTGCTGAAAGGTCAGAAAACACAATATAACTTGAATTATGAATTTGACATTTCTCTGATGTGTAAACATTTATACCTTCTATCGTACACCCTCTATCATCCACAACAATATAACACAATTGTGCAGTTTTTTCATCATAAGCCAAGCCCGTGATAGAGCTATCATTGCCTTCTATACCATAAAAACCACAAAATTCATAATTTTCATCATATAGATTAATACTCGGATTGTTACATCTATCATAACTCACCAACGCAAATTTAAACTTTACATCTGGGGACGAAACAGGAGTTATAAAATCAAGGTTGTCATTTCTTTTGACCAATTCAAACTCGTCAGAATAGCTAAATTTCATAGTTTTTGGTCGGCTCATTCTCAACTGACCATTTTTAGTGTAAAGTTCAGCACTTTTAACCACAGATTTTGTGTCATTTTCATAAAAAACAGAAGGCTCATATTCTGTCCAATAAGCTACAGAATCTTTGACAACCATCCTCGTATCAGATAATGGCACATATCTCAACCTTTTTTCTTTTCCACTAGTTTTGTCTATGGCTACAATTCTGTTAATTCTATCAAAACTAGACTTTCTAGCTAAAATTGTCTCACCATTAAAATATTGTGGGTCTTTATAAGTAGTGTAAGATTTGTATGGAAGCTCAAAAATTGTCGAACTATTTGGCTTTTGTGACTCTTCATGCCAAAACTCCTTTAAGTCTGCCATCGTTTGTTTAAATATAGCACTAGAACTTGTGTTGTAAAACTTCTTCGCAGCAAAATAATCAGGCGTAATTAAATAAGGATTACGACCGATATACCTTAAAATCGTCTTCCAATAATCATCCCCATATTCTCTGTAAGCGTAAGCCGTCATAAAATACCCAAATTCATAGTAACTAGGCGTAAAATCCTTATATGAACTCAATTTCCACTTGTCATACAAGCGAGAATTGACCTTCAAATCTCCCTCATTTAACAAAGCACGCAACCCCATAGAAAAACTAGGTTGGTCTCCTCTACCATTAAATGCAAACTGTGTTTCCATAAACACAGCGTCACCCTCAAGAAACCACAACGGAGGTATCGAAGCGACTACACCGACTATTTGCTCACCAAACACATATTTCAACACTCGTGTAAACCCCACATCAAGGTTACTCATCTGCACAACATGTCTATATTCATGAGCCACCAGCTGTTTTATCCAAGGCAACGAATTTTGCTCTGACGGAGGCGGCATAAAAAGCTCTATACGTTTCGGTGCCCACGTCACCAACCCATTAGATTGTGTATTTTCTGTGTGAAGTATGACATCAAATTTTTCTATATTCGATGACATATTACGTGTTATATAAGGGGTCAAAAAATCTAAATATCCGTCGACTATTCGTGCTTTCTCCTCGTAATAATTTGGGAAAACAATTTTTCTAGCATCTGTTTTAAGTTGACTCCATTTTATAGACGCTGGATCTACTCCCGTGCTATAATATTGCGCATACACCTCTACGCTAAACACACAAAACAGCAAAGCTATCCACACTTTTCTAATGGATAACACACCTTTTACACTTCTCAAAACAGCATTTTTATTCATCATCTATTCTCTAATTTTCAGACCTACACACATAATCCACACCAAAACTACTTTATATAACCCTAGCTCTATAGCCCTCTTTTTTCAAGATTTCTACTACTTTTTCTCTAAAGTCACCTTGTATAATTATTTCGCCATCTTTTGCACTTCCACCGACACCACATTTACCTTTCAAGAACTTACACAATTCTTTCAAGTCATCAGCACTACCCTTATAATCAGCAACAATAGTTACTTTTTTACCTCCTCTATTACGTTTGTCCAAGGCTACTCTCAGATTTTGTTTACTAGGAGCGACTTTTTCAACCTCAGTTTCTGTTTCTGTCTCATACTCAAAGTCAGTACTCGTAGAGTAAACTACTCCAAGACGACTTTTCCAATCATTATTACTCATAATCTACTATCTTTAAGGAATCTTTAATATCCCCTTTTTATTTAGACACATAATGTCCGACAAAATAAAATCTATCTTAATTTTGTCGGACACCATTCATTTAATATTATCTTTACTTCGTTAAACAATATCACCTAAGAAATTATTCTATCCAAGTTCTACCGTTAGACATAATATAAACTCTTTTTCCATCAAATCCATCTACAGAAATCTCCCAAGAACTTCTTGTTTTTCTCAACTCAGGTTTAAACTCTAAACCTTCAACTGCTACCTCTTCAGGACGCAATTCGTCAATAGACTCTGCTTTCTCTCCAAGTTCTCTCATACGGAAATATAGCAAACGTAGTGCCCATTTTACATCTTCGTTTTTGTTCCACACAAATTCATCAGTTCCTTGACCAACTACTTTCTCTGAAAACTGAACAAAACCCCATGTTTCAGGCAAGTGCATAGCGACTAGCCCTTGTGGAGACCACACCCAGTTATCTTCAGCACCATTTCCTGTTTTTCCTGTATATTCGTTAGGGATTTTGTCATAACTTTCACCATTCCATTTTGCGAACCACTCAACACGAGAGAAGTTAACACGCCATTGTGCACCTGAAGCAGGTTTTACACCATCTGGCTCAATAAGAGCATCTAGCGGAATAGCAATTTCCACACTCCAACCTTTGTCAATGTCACTTCCATCATTAATTGTACCATCAACATGTACAGCTGACTTCACACCGTTCATATTCCAGTTGTCAAGCACTCTACAGCCTTTATCACGGTAAGGTCTTGTCAACATCAAATCCCACTCAGTCGCAAAAGCATTCATCTCAAACTCCATATAGTGGTGTGTGTCGCCATTAGGGTCGAAAAATATCTCAAAATCATTATCACGGAAAATCACAGACTCACGTTCTGTCAAAGTAGCCCAAACATGTGGTTCTTCAAGATAAGCCGCAAAATAGATATACTTGTCGTCCCACATCATTTTAGCTCTTGTTTTATAACGAGGTTCAAGTTCTCTACGATAACCTTCAATATCTTTAAAATATTCAGTCCAAGGAGCATTTTCCCACTCTTTTCCATCAATTTTTCCATCAATTACTACAGGTTCGTCTGTTCTATAACAAACATATTTTCTAGGATTAAACTTAACTTGCTCCTGAAAAGTCACCTGTTGAGCACTTAACATTGTCGAAACTGACAAAAATGAAAGTAATAAAATTTTTTTTAACATATTTCATACATTTTTTCAAGAAACCTAAACTTCACGTCTAAATTCTCATTGTTATATATTAATGTCATACTAAACTCGTACAACACAGAATTATTTTAATTTAAGATTGTTTTTATGGCGATTAATATCTCTAGTATTCTTTTTCACAATATTTTTCGTAAGTGCCTTCTCTAAATCAACCCCCGTTTGATTAGCTATAGCAGTCAACACCCACAAAACATCAGCAACTTCATCTGCAATATCTCTATTTTTGTCACTTTCTTTAAACGATTGCTCTCCGTAGGTTCGAGACATAAGACGTGCTAACTCACCACACTCTTCCATTAAAATGGCGAGGTTAGTCATAGGGTCAAAATAGCGTACCCCCTCTTTAGTTATCCAACTATCTACAACTGATTGCAATTCTGAAAGCTTCATTATTCTTTATTTTTAGAATCCATAATAATAGTCACTGGTCCATCATTTATCAAAGCCACTTTCATGTCTGCCCCAAATTTTCCACGCTCGACATTTTTCCCAAATTCAGCTTCAATAGCTTTTGCAAAAAATTCATACATTGGTTCTGAAAATGCAGCAGGTGCAGCCTTTATATATGATGGTCTATTGCCTTTTTTTGTTGATGCCTGCAACGTAAATTGGCTTACAACAAGCACATCGCCCTCAACATCCATCACCGAACAGTTCATTACACCCTCACTATCGTCAAAAATTCTCATTTTTAACAACTTGCCAACCAGCCACTTAGCATCCTCCTCTGTATCATCACTTTGAATGCCAACAAAAACTAGCAATCCCTTATTTATTGACGAATAAAGAGCCCCATCTATAGTAACGGAAGCCTCTTTAACTCTCTGTATTAATAATTTCATAGCACAAATGTAGTTATTATTTAAAAAATATCCAAAATTGTTTCATTCTGTTTTAAACAATAACCATTTATACCACATTTTCTAGCAGCCTCAACATTTTCCTCTAAGTCGTCAATAAAAAGTGTTTTTTGTGGATCAATACCTGTTTGTTGGATTACTTTCAGATAAATTTCGGCGTTTGGCTTACGCATTTTCATCTCATTTGAATAAAAACACCTTTTAAACAATGAGCAAAATTCTTGTTTATACTGTTTTCTAAACATTTCGTTAAAACGCCTAACATGCTCTGCATTAGTGTTACTAAGCACATAAAGGTCATAGCTTTCGCCTAATTTTCTTAACAATTCTATTCTTTGAGGGTCAAAATCATTCAATAGCACATTCCAAGCTGCCCAAAAATTCGCTTCTTCGACATTTTTCACATCATATTCTCTCTTAAAAAAGTCAAAAAATTGCATCGAACTAACCTTTCCCATCTCATAGTCTTTAAAAATCTTCAACGGAGACGGAAACACATCCTCTGGTTTTAACCCTCCAATATTCAAATTCATAAAACCATCTATACTTCTCTGAATATCAATATCTAACAAAACATTCCCTAAGTCAAAAATTATGGCATTAATGTTGCCAGACCCCTCTAAAACGCTCTTCATAACTCTAAAAAAAATTAAAAAATTATCAATAAATTTGCATATCTCACTACAAAGATATATATTTGCACCGTAAAAAGAACAAAAATGTTCTCGGGCCTATAGCTCAGTTGGTTAGTAGCACCTGACTCATAATCAGGGGGTCACAGGTTCAAGCCCTGTTGGGCCCACTCCCTAAAAGCACTTGCATTATATAATGCAAGTGCTTTTTCTTATA
>JAWXTO010000056.1:0-10576 GCA_044433545.1 Rikenellaceae bacterium | reverse complement strand
TTATATTTAGCTTCTGGAATAGAGATAGAAGTGAAATATTTTTTAGCTTCAGCTTCGTTACCTTCAAATAAAGCAATAACACCTAAGTTGTTAGCTACTTCTGGAGAAGAAGAGTTTAATTTCGCAGCTTTAGAGATACAATTTTTAGCTTCGTTAACATCACCTTCTTGAGCATAAATAACACCTAAGTTATTCCATGCACGGTAACAACCATCGTAGTTTTTAGTAGCTGTAGTATAGATTTTTTCTTTTGTTGCGTTGTCTGTGTAAAGAGTTGCAGCAAATAAAAGTTCTTCAAGAGATAAAGAGTTGATGTCACCAGCTACAGCAGCACGTAATTCATCATCAGTTAGACCTTGAACTTCTACACTTTGAATAAGTTTAGAACGACGTAACTCTGGAAGTACTTTTTCAGCTAAGATAGTGAATACAGAAGTCATGTTTTTGATTTCAGCGTCACGTCTAGCTGGGTCGCTATACATATTTAAGATTTGAAGAATAACGTCTTTTTCAGGAATTGAAGAAGCAGCAACTAATTCTTTGAAACCTTCCCAGTCTTCACCTAAAGCATCAACATCGAATTTAGGTTCAACAGGCATTTTGTCTTTTTTGAATTGTTTCTCAACTGCAGTGTGAGTGTTTTTACCACGATCTTGAGAAAGTTTGTCATTGAAAGAAAGAGGACCATCAGGAGAAGCGTAAGCTTTAGTATAAAGATCTGATAGAGTCTTTTTAGGATCGTCTACGTTTTCAATGATGAAATCTTGAAGTTCTTTAATTTCGTCAGATGTTAATTGGTTAGATTTAACGTTAGCACGGTTGATATCAAACATTACGTTAGCTTCTTTAGAGATAGTAGTAACTCTTTTGAAGTTATCAGCACAGAAAGCTAATTGAGCGAAGTCATCAGCTAAAGTTTGAATAACACTTACACCGTTAGCAACTTCGATTGCGTCAGAAAGAGCAATGAAATCTTTAGGTTTGTTAACTGGATCTTTTGTACATTTAGCTTCTAAACGTAATTCAAGAACGCTTAAACGAGCATCTTCTGTGTAAGGGAAAGAGAATGTGTGAGAAATTGTACTAGCAGTTGAATAAGGAACAACTTGATAGTTATCTTTCACTTTTTCACCTTGAACAAATTTAGGAGTACCTAAGATTTCGCCACCTTCATAAGTTAACACTGGAGTGATTTTAACTGTAGCAGTTTTTTGGAAGAATGTTGCAGGAACATTTACTGTTACTGTAGCACTAACTAAATCTCCTTGAAGAGACAAAACTGTTGGGTTACAAGTTACTGACAATTCGTCTACTCTCTTTTCTACTTTCTTAAAGCAGTTACAACTTGTTAAAGTCATAGCAAAAACTGCAAGAGCAAGACCTAATTTTGCAAACTTTTTCATGATTAAATAAATAGATTTAAGTTATTAATATTATTATATTTTATTTTTGTTTTTAATGCCTTACAATTCGTACACCTATATTTTGCGACAAATATAATAAATATATGCAATATAACAATAAATAATACGAAAATTACGCACATTTTTGTATTATACTAATATTTTAGCACATTTTTGGCATTATTAGAATATAATTTCTCTGTATCAATAATAGAAAAGCTATTAATGATACAGAGAAAAAATCATCTATTTTGATTTCTTTTCAATCAAAACCTTACGAGAAAGCTTTAATTTACCACTTTTCTTATCTACTTCTAGCAATTTTACATCAATAATATCGCCTTCTTTGATACCTGTATCTTCCATAGACTCAAAACGACGGTGATCAATTTCTGAGATATGTAAAAGACCATCTTTACCTGGTAAAATTTCGATAAATGCACCAAAAGCCATAATGTTTTTAACTTTACCGCTATAAACTTCACCAACCTCTGGAACTGCGATAATTCCTTTAACTCTAGCAACCGCTTTATCGATAGACGCTTTGTCAATTGCAAAAATGTCAACGACACCTTTACCATCAACTTCTGTGATAGTAACTGTTGCACCGCTATCTTTTTGGATATCTTGAATAACTTTGCCACCAGGTCCGATTACAGCACCAATCATTTCTTGAGGGATAGAAAGTTTAACTGCACGAGGGACATTAGGACGGAAATCTTCACGAGGTTCGCTAATAGTTTCTGTAATTTTACCTAAGATATGTAGACGACCAACACGAGCTTGTTCTAACGCTTGGGCTAACACCTCATAAGGTAGACCATCTACTTTAATATCCATTTGAGTAGCTGTAATACCATCAGCAGTACCAGTTACTTTAAAGTCCATATCACCTAAATGGTCTTCATCACCTAAAATGTCTGAAAGAACAGCAAATTTTGAAGAACCAGCCTCAGTGATAAGACCCATAGCGATACCAGAAACAGGTTTTTTAATTTTAAGACCTGAATCCATAAGCGCAAGTGTACCAGCACATACAGTAGCCATACTTGAAGAACCATTACTTTCTAAAATGTCAGAAACTACACGTACAGCATAAGGATTCTCGTCACCCATAGGAATCATAGATTTCAACGCTCTGAATGCAAGGTTACCGTGACCAATTTCACGACGTGAAAGACCTCTTGCAGGACGAGCTTCACCAGTTGAGAAAGGAGGGAAGTTATAGTGAAGGACAAATTTCTCTGAACCTTGACGTAAAACCTCATCTATCATTTTCTCATCCATTTTTGTGCCTAAAGTAACAGTTGTAAGCGATTGTGTTTCACCACGAGTGAAAATTGCTGAACCGTGAGCAGCTGGCAAATAACCAACTTCACTCCAGATAGGACGAATTTCTGTTGTTTTACGACCATCAAGACGAATTCCTTCATCAAGAATCATATTACGCATAGCTTTTTTCAATACGTCATCATGGAAATAACGTTTGATAAGACCTTCTTTTTCTGCTAATTCTTCAGCAGTAAATTGAGCTAAATATTCAGCTTCTATAGCTTCAAATTTCTCAGTACGCTCGTGTTTAGCTGACATGCTCTTAGCAACTTCATATACTTTATCATAAGTTGCAGCAATTACTTGTTCACGTAATTCTTCGTCTTTTTGTTCGTGACAGTAAGTACGTTTAATATCTTTACCTAACTCTTTAGAAAGTTCAATTTGAGCAAGACAGTGTTTTTTAATTTCTGTGTGAGCAATTTGAATAGCCTCTAGCATTTCTGCTTCAGAAACTTCAAGCATTTCACCTTCAACCATAAGGATGTTATCGTAAGTAGCACCTACCATAATATCTAGGTCACAGTTCTCCATTTCAGAGAATTTAGGGTTAATAACCCATTCGCCGTTAATACGACCTACTCTAACTTCAGAAATAGGACCATTAAACGGAATATCAGAAACTGCAAGAGCCGCAGAAGCTGCAAGACCAGCTAAAGCATCAGGTTGAATGTCGCTATCAGCAGAAATAAGCTGAACAGTAACGAAAACATCAGCGTGATAATCCGCAGGGAATAGAGGACGAAGCGCTCTATCAATCAGACGAGACACAAGAATCTCAGAGTCTGTTGGACGTGCCTCTCTTTTTAGGAAACCTCCTGGGAAACGACCCAATGAAGCATATTTTTCTTTATATTCTACTTGAAGAGGCATAAAATCTACACCTTCTTTAGCATCTTTTGCTGCAACTACAGTTGCAAGTAGCATTGTGTTACCTTCTTTAACAACAACAGAACCATCAGCCTGTTTTGCTAATTTACCAGTTTCGATTTCGATCTGACGACCACCTGGCAATTCAATTAATTTTTTTGTAGCGTTGTACATAAATTTCGCTTTTATTTTTTTACACATGTATTTTCGCCCCAAAGATAACAATTTAATTTCACTTCTACAATTTTAAATAACAAATAGCATAAATTTCAGAAAATTAGACATTTTTCATCATAAAAACAAATAAAAAGCAACCCTAAAAGAATCTTAAAGAACGTTTTATAAACGACTTTCACAATACATAAAAAAAGTGATTAATAAATCTACAATAACAGATCTATTAATCACCCTCATTAAATGAGTTATATTATATCAATTACTCCTCACGTATCCACTAAAAGTCACAGAAGCTTTAAATGGAGAAGACACATATAAGGTACTATTTTCTCCACTACCTGAAGTTGTTAATATAAATGTATATTCAGCATTTGACCACACATCATTTACAGTCATAGTAACATTTATTTCAGCCCCATGCCCTTGTTGAATGTCATAAGTATAACTACCAGTCGTGAAATCCATTCTTCTTTGTAATGATGGTGTGCCCGATATAGCCGATGCTCCATATATAGGAAGGTAGGCTTTAAACTGACCTGGGCTCACCCATATTCCCCAAATACTATTTAGCTGTATGTTCTGTATATTAACATTAATAGTTTGTTCTATTTCTGTAGCAAAGAACATAAAATTTTTAGATTTCAACATCGCCATAAGCTGTTGTTCGGCTTGTTCTTCAGCTTCTACACGAGCTTCACGGCGTTGCGCACGCATAGGATTCTGTGCATAGGTTTCCTCGCTCAACATCGTCACACTCAAAAAAGTTAGCACAGTAATAATTAATACTCTTCTCATAACTGTAGTTTTAAAATTATTAAATTTTAGAAACTGCCTAAATTTGCTCCCTAAATCATTCTACAACCACTTTAACACAAATAGATTTCAATATATGTAACAACTTTGAGTACGTTACTAAATAGAGTCTACACAAAAAATAGTTAAAAAATAAGGTTAATAAATTTGACAATTTTTTCAGATTATTATACATTTCAAATCTTACAATCTCTATGCCAAACCAAAATAACGATATACATCTGAACAGGTCAATAATTAAAACAATTAGACGGGGTTTTTCTCTGTAAAACATTATATTTAAGTCACAATTTGAAATTTTATAGAAGAAAATTTCAATTAGGTCTCTATATTTTTATATTTTTTTGTATCTTCGCAGCATGTATGCAATAAACACCCAAAAGAAGAGGTGTTAGTTATAATAATTCTTCTTAATGATCACAAAATATGAAAAAAGGGATACTTATATATATATTAGCGATATTGACACTAAACTCTTGTGTTTTACCGAAAAAATACACTGAACTAGAAAAGAAAGAAACTACATTTAACACTACTTTAGATTCTCTTAACGAACAAATAGCTACGTTAAAAACTAATCTTGCTAGTGAACAAAGCTCCCGTATAAGTCTCGAAAAGGACACAATAAAACTAATACAAGAATATAAAATCTTAAACTACAAGTATATTAACAGCATTTCTGGTGGAACATCCGATGCTACAAGATTTATTAGACAAATTGACGATGCTCGCCAAGAAATAACAACTCTTCGCAAACGTATCGACATTTACGAAAGAGACAAAAGACTAAAAGAAACATCTATTACAAGTTTTAAAAACCTTGTAACAACATTTATCATGAGTTTCCCAAATGATGGCATAAAAATGTCAACATTTGAAGATAGAATAGTCTTAACATTTGACGATGCTCTACTTTTTGAACCTGGGGGCTACATGTTAACTATCGAAAGTGCTGATTTAGTTTCATACATCTCATCTTTCTTAGCTAGAAACAAAGATATAAAGGCATTAATTATATCAAACACAGACCCTAGTGACACGCTTAGTGAAACTGCTGAAGTTTACACAGAATCAACAGCAACAAGCGACACTAATTTAGAAGGTATCATTGTGCCGTCAACAAATTTTGAAGCGTGGGAGCTCAGTGTTAAACGTTCTTCAGAAATTATTCGTGAAATATTTAAAAATAAATCAGTAGTCCAAAGTAATATTACTGCTGCTGGTAAAGGCGGGGCAAATCCCGTTACGACAAAAACAGATGATTACTCAAAATCATTAAATCGAAGAACCGAAATTATTTTGACTAAATAAATATTAAAAGTTATGAACTGCAAATATTCAAGAATACTCTTAAAACTTAGTGGAGAGTCACTAATGGGAGAGGACAAATATGGCATCAACACCAATGTTTTAACAAGTTATGCTCAACAAATTAAAACTGCACAAGAACTTGGCGTACAAATCGCAATTGTCATCGGAGGTGGTAACATTTTCAGAGGGCTAAGTGGTGTAAACAAAGGATTTGACCGTGTGAAAGGTGACCAAATGGGAATGTTAGCAACAATTATCAACTCTTTAGCTCTTCAATCTGCACTTAAATCAGCAGGTGCAAAAGCAAAAGTGATGACAAGTGTAAATATGTCTCCAATTGGCGAACACTACTCTAAAGATAAAGCAGTAGAAGCACTAGAAAACGGTGAAATTGTTATCGTTGCTGGTGGCACAGGCAATCCATTCTTCACAACTGACACAGCAAGTGCACTTCGTGGTGTTGAACTTGAAGCAGAAGTTATGTTCAAAGGCACACGTGTTGACGGAATCTACACAGCTGACCCTGAAAAAGACCCTACAGCTGAAAAAATATGGAATATTACTTTCGACGAAGTTATAGCTAAAGGTCTTAAAGTTATGGATATGACAGCTTTCACTCTTTGTAAAGAAAACAATCTAGGCTTAGTCGTTTTTGACATGGACACAGAGGGCAACCTACTGAAAGTCGTAAGCGGAGAACACATCGGAACAATAGTAAGTAACAAATAATATAAATAAAACTATGGCAGAATCAAAAGAGATTATTTCATCATTAGATGAAAAAATGAAAAAAGGCATTTCTCACCTACAAGAACAATTATTAAATATTCGTGCTGGAAAAGCGAGTGTAAACATGCTAAATGGCATATCAGTTGAGAGCTATGGCTCAGAAATGCCTATTAACCAAGTAGCTAGTGTTACTGTTCCAGATGCAAAAACAATACTTATTCAACCTTGGGACAAAAAAATGATTTCTGTAATTGAAAAAGCAATTATGGATGCTAATATTGGTGTTACACCTTCAAACAATGGAGACCAAATTCGTCTAAATTTACCTCCACTTACTGAAGAGCGTCGTAAACAACTTGTAAAACAAGTTAAAACTGAAGGAGAAACTGCTAAAATTTCTATCAGAAACTTCCGTCGTGAGGCTGTAGATGCTTTCAAAAAAGCACAAAAAGACGGCATGGCTGAAGACATCGCAAAAGATGGTGAAGCAGAGGTTCAAAAAATCACTGACAAATACTCAAAAATTATTGATGGTGAACTTTCTGACAAAGAAAAAGAAATTATGACTGTATAATACATTCTACATTTAAATATAATTAAAGAGGGCAATTCATAAAACTAATAAATTTATGAATTGCCCTCTTTAATTTGCAACTATAAAAAAGATTAACTATAACAAAACACAAGCTATTTCTTATTTATTTTCAATTTATGAAACATTTTTATTGAAATAATGAAGTATTTTTATTACTTTTGCAAATAAAAACTTAAAATTATCTAGTATGAAACTTAAATTTTATAGTGCCGCTATCGCTTTAGCGCTATTCGCTAGTTGTAGTAGCCAAACAAGCAAGGTGACACTTGTATCATCTAATGAAACTGAAAAATGGAATTATGAAACTGCTGTAACTGCTGACAGTGCGCAGCCAACAACAACCATTTCTGTTAACAAATCAGCTGTCGGACAAGAAGTTTTAGGCTTCGGAGCATGTTTTAATGAGTTAGGATGGACTTCTTTAGGTCTTCTTTCTCCTGAAGATCGTGAAAGCATTCTAAAAGAGCTGTTCCAACCATCTTATGGAGCAAACTTTAACATTTGTCGTATGCCATTAGGTGCAAATGACTTCTCGTTAGACTGGTACTCATACTGTGAAACTGACGGAGACTTCGACATGAAAACTTTCTCTATCGAGAATGACAAAAATACTTTGATTCCGTTCATAAACTCTGCAAAAAAATATAACCCATCTGTAAAAATATGGGCTTCACCTTGGTCTCCTCCTACATGGATGAAATACAATGGTCACTATGCAGCTAGATTTAACGGCAACAACCCAAATCCAAAATACCACAATGGTCTAGCTATAGAAAACCAAGGTTTTGAAGGAACAGACATGTTTAAACAAGAAGACAAATATCTTTCAGCTTATGCTTTATATTTCTCTAAATTCATCGAAGCATACAAACAAGAAGGTATAGACATCTTTGCAGTTATGCCACAAAATGAATTCAACTCTGACCAAGTTTTCCCTAGCTGTTGCTGGCAAGCACAAAGTCTTGCTAACTTCATTGGTGAACATTTAGGACCACGCATGGAAGAACAAGGCGTTGACATTATGTTCGGAACTATGGAACGTCCAAATGCAAAATTAGTTGACACTATCCTTACAGATGAAAAAGCTAAAAAATATGTTAAAGGTGTAGGTTTCCAATGGGCTGGTAAAGATGCAATTCCTTCTATCCACGAAAATTATCCTGACATGCTTCTATATCAAACAGAACAAGAGTGTGGTAATGGCAAAAACGACTGGGAACACCTAACTCACTCATGGGATTTATTAAAACACTACTTTGACAATGGCACATCAGCTTATATGTACTGGAATATTTCTCTTGAAGAAGGTGGAATTAGTCGTTGGGGCTGGGCTCAAAACTCATTAGTAGTTGTTGACCCTGCAACAAACACATATAGATTCTCTCACGAGTACTACTTGATGAAACACATTAGTCACTTTGTTGCACCAGGAAGTAAATATCTTAAACTTGACGGTGTAGAAGACGCTTTAGCTTTCTTAACTCCAAGCAACGAAGTTGTAATGTTGTTATTTGAACGCACTGGAAGCAACCGCAAAGTTGAAATCTCAGTTGACGGTAAAACTGAAACTGTTGTCCTTCCTAAAAACAGTATAAACACTGTTATTTTATAGGCTTAATTGACATTTATCATGTAAAAAACCTTGTAACTTGTTTAATTTAACGATTGCAAGGTTTTTTTCTTTAAATAATTTTTTAATAAACTTTTAACGCATTTTTTTATGAAAAAAATTCTATACTTTGTAGGAAGTGTAATGTTATTTGCTTCGATTACAGGATGCTCTTCTGAACCGAAATACAAAGACTCTAAATATTCTGTCGAAGAAAGGGTAAAAGACCTTGTTTCGAGAATGACACTTGAAGAAAAAGTAGCACAAATGGACATGCTACGTGCTAAAGAAATCGTAGTTGACACTATAACTTTCAATGAAGAAAATTTAGTGCACTATATCGACAAAATGAACATTGGTGCTATCCATGACTTCTATCCACAAACAGCGGAGATGGCAAACGCTCTACAAAAACGCTGTTTAGAGGGCTCTCGTTTAGGAATTCCTATCATTTTCATCGAAGAAGCACTTCACGGATATGGAGGTAAAGGCTCTACAAACTTCCCTATTCCTTTAGGCAATGCTTCAACATGGGATACGACTATGATGAATCAAATCGGTAAAGTTATAGGTGCTGAAGCTAGAGCACACGGCGTACATTTCGTGCTAGGTCCAAATCTTGACCTTTCTCGTGATATTCGTTGGGGTCGTGTTGAAGAAACATTTGGTGAAGACGTTTATTTGTCTGCAAGAATGGGTGTGAACTTAATTAAAGGTATGCAAGGTGACACTCTTGCAGCAGATAACACAGTTGCAGCAGAACCTAAACACTATGCTGTCCACGGAGAACCAGAAAATGGACACAATGCAGCTCCTGCTCACATAGGCGAAAGAGAAGCTCGTTCTGAGCCTCTTTATGTATTTGAAAAAGCCGTAAAAGAAGCTAACGCAAGAGGTATCATGGCAGCTTACCATGACCTTGACGGCATTCCTTGTATCTCTAACAAATGGTTACTTACAGACGTACTTAGAGACGACTGGGGCTTTAATGGTTTCGTAGTTTCTGACCTTGATGCTATTGCTCTACAGTTAGACTTTCACATGACTGCGGCAACTGAAAAAGAGGCTGTTGCAGCTTCTATCAATGCAGGTCTAAACATGCAGTTCTACGATTTCCCTTATGACGTATTCCAAAGTGCTGTAATTGAAGCTGTAAAAGATGGCTCTATACCTATGGCAACTATAGACAGTGCTGTAGGCGACATTTTAAGAGTTAAATTTGAGTTAGGTCTGTTTGATAATCCTTATATCGACCCTTCACTTATCGCTCAAAGACACCGCACAGCAGAACATCAACAACTAGCACTTGATGTTGCTCGTAGCTCTATTACTTTATTAAAAAATGACAACAATGTTTTACCATTCAGCAACGACGTAAAAACAATCACTGTTGTAGGGAACTTGGCTGACGTATCTTCTTTAGGGGGTTACTCGCCTATAGGTGCTCGTGGTGTTACTGTTTATGAAGGACTTAAAAAACGCTTTGGTGACAACGTAAAAATCAACCTTATCAGCAATAGTTTATCTAAAAACTTCTCTAACATTCCGTTAAACCTATTAACTGAAAACCTAAACTCTACACAAAAAGGTTTAAGAGTTGACTTCTTTAATAATGACGATCTTGAAGGTCAACCAGTTTATACTGCTTATGATGATATTGCTCCTTATTGGCACAATCTTTCTCCTGCACCAGGCGTAAATGACAACAACTTCTCTGCTCGTTGGTCAGGTTATGTT
>JAWXTO010000055.1:0-11218 GCA_044433545.1 Rikenellaceae bacterium | reverse complement strand
CGTCAAAAGCACGTCCTTTACCACCATGAACGCAGACAACGGCTGGAAGGTTTTTGTCTAAAGACTTGTCTCCCGAAAGAGTTCCTGGTGTTGCGTAGTATGCAAAGACATCTTTGCTGTGTCCTTTGTAATCGACACTTTTGTATATTATGCCTTGAACTCCGTTTTCTTCGCTAACAACCTCATAAGATGGTGTTTGAGATAGTCTTTCCATGCTCCATGGAGATTTTGGCTCATCAGGAAGTGACTTTTGTGCTGAAAGACTATTGATTGAAAAAATAGAGATTGCAAGAATCGCTATAAATTTATTAGTTTTCATAATGGTAAAAATTATTTATTAAAGGTTATTTTTCTTTCTAAATTCGACATCATCAACGCTCATTCGTGAACCTCCTTCACGAACAGCACGTTCTTCGTTTATCATTAATGGGCGTGTCGTTTCCCACCAATTTTCAAAGAATGCTTTCATTTCTGCTACTAATTCAGGGTGTTTTTCGGCAATATCTGTAGTCTCGCTAGGGTCATTTTCTATGTCGAATAAATATGTGTTATCTACAAGACGATATTTCTTATTTTGAACAGAGCACATGTGATATTTGTTGTTGTCAGCTTCTCCATCAGCCCATCTGCCTGAGTGACTGGCAATAAAACGGTCAGAATATTTAAATTTCTTGTCCAACAATAAAGGTTTAAGACTTACGCCCTCAACGTCTGTGTTGAATTTGATTTTGCAAAGGTCAAGAATCGTAGGAAGAAAGTCTCTAGCACTGCCAAGTTCATTTACAATCTTTCCACCTTCAAAAACGTCAGGACAGTGAAAATAACAAGGCACTCTTGAGCCACCACGATACTGAGAATTCTTGTTTCCACGCATCTCAGCGTTATATTCATTAACAACATGTCCGTTGTCTGTCATATAAACAAGAATAGTATTTTCATATATGCCCTTTTCTTTCATGTACGCTATAAGTTCGCCAACATTATCATCAATGTTAGTTATCATGCCGTAATAAGTCTCAGCAGTTTCGCTTTTCAGCTTGCCTCTATACATTTCTTTATACTCTTCAGGACAGTCGTAAGGTCCGTGAGCAGAGTTCAGTGACAAGTAACAGAAAAAGCTGTTTTCTTCGTCGATTTGTTCGTCTATCCATTTCTGAGCTTCGTCAAATAAAATGTCAGTTCTGTATCCTTTATATGGAATTTTTACTCCATCAAGCATAAGTTCAGGGTCAAAATGAACAACATTGCTGCTTACAAGTGAAGTTTGAAATCCACGTGCACGTGCACTATATTCGTCGTCAAAAGTGTCGTTTCCTAAATGCCACTTTCCAAAATGAGCAGTAGAGTAGCCTGCTTCAGTGAAATATTCTGGTAACAATTTTTCTTCTAAACTTAGGTATGCTCTAGGGTACATTGTGTGCGTTACGCCAACGCTAAATTCGTGTTTCCCAGTCATTAATTGTGCTCTAGTAGGCGAACTTGTTGGACCTACATAAAAGTTGTCAAAACGAACAGATTCGTTCGCTAGGGTGTCAAGATTTGGTGTTTTAATAACATCGTTTCCGTAAATTCCGTGTTCACCACAGCTGTAATCGTCTGTTAAAATAAAAATAACATTACGGTCTGCTGCTTGGCTGTTTTTGAGGGCTAGTGCAGACAATAATATTAAAGGTAATTTGTACTTAGCGTTCATTTTCTTCTGTTTTATTGATTTGTCCTGCAATATATGTATAATTTCCACCAATTACAATTTCCCAGATGTGAAAACATCTGTTTTTTCACAAATTGTCAATTTTGCGAAAAAACAGATGTTAAGAAATGGATATTGTTACGCTTTTTTACTTTATATTAGTCTTCGTTTTCGTTAATGATTTTGAAGATATGAGTGTTTTCAATGACTAGCGGCTTGTTGTGAGCGAAAAATATGACTCCGTCTAGTGGTGATTCTATTTTTGAAATAACATTACCTTCGTAAGGGTCGATAATTTCAGCTAAAGTGTCACCAACGAAAACTTCATCACCTGCATTTTTATGTTTTATGAAAATGCCAGCTGTTTGAGCTCTGATAAATGAAATTTCGTTTTCAGCTACTACCATTGAATTATAGTCAGGTTGTTTGTGATATTTTGACTGTTTAATGATGTTGGTACGTTGCATAAACCTAAGCAGAGCTTCAATCATTTTAGCACTAGCTTCGTCTGCAACTTTGTTATTTTGACCTCCATACAGTGAGAACGCTTTAGTTTCCCAGATTTGCCAGTTATAATTTAATAGGGCAGTGTCAAATGGTAGAGGTTTTTTTAGACAAATGTATGGTAATCCGAATAACGCAGCGGCTTCTACGTCTTCATAGCCTGTTTCTATAAGCTTAACATGAGGAATAAAGTCACCAGGCTTATAAAAACTAGCTAGTTGTACGCCGTACTTATAGCCTTGAATAGCATTAAATAGAGCTGAGGCTATACGTTGAGTGGTTTCGCCTTGGTCATAACCTGGAAACATACGATTAATGTCGGTGTTGTCCATTGCCCAGAAACGTTTTTCTATGTTCATAGAGAAATGGTTCACTGATGGAATTACAAGGATTTCGTGTCCTTCTAAAATCTTGCCTTTTTCTTCAAGTTTTGTAAGATGTTTTACTAGTTGTGAACAAACATATTGTTGTTGTATCTCGTCACCACGCATAGAACCAACGATGGCAATGCTTTTCTCGCCTTTACCAAAATGGTAGCCATGTATTCTGAAAGTGTCACGAAAAGGTGACTCTATGCTTATTATAATTTCTTTTTTCATTGTGATTTAGTTTATAGTCCCTATAATTTGTGGATACGAGCAAGTAGTGAGCCTTGATATACAACAGGGTATGCACGAATTGTAAATAATAGACCATAAATAGGAGAAACTATGGTTTGAATTATGTCACCTGTAAGAGTGTTTACAATCATGCCAATTTCTTGACCTGCTTCAACGATAGTATTGTTGTGTGCCTCAGTAAGGAATATGCCTGAGTGGTCAGCGTTGATGAATGTCACTTCGTCACCTACAGAAATTACGGGATCAGAGATTTCTTCGCTGTTTTGTGCTTCTTTCCACACTCCCATATTGTTCATAAGGTTTAGAATGCCTTTAGTAAGACGTTTACAATATCCGTGGTTTATGCGAGTGCCTACTCCCATTTCTACAACTAAAGTTGGAGTGTCAAGAGAGTTCAAAGAGTGAGCTAAAGTTGCTTCTAGTACGGTTGCTGCTTCGTGAACCCACACAAAATCTATGTTTAGAAGTTTAGCATAAGGCACTAAAGTAGGTGCAGTTTCGACATTTATGCGGACTTGAGGAATTTCTCTTAAAAAAAGGTTGCTAGAGTGAATGTCTATGACCATATCAGCGCCTTTTAGGTCGTGAAGAATGGTGTAAGCTGCGTGTTCAACCATAGACCCGTCTTTGCTTCCAGGAAATATACGGTTCATGTCTATATCGAAGTTTGGAACACCTCGTGATATAGAATCTATGCCAAGCGGATTAAGTGCAGGATATATTTCTACTGTTCCATCAAGGCTATCTAAGTTTTCTTTTATTGTTTTTGCAAGCAAAAAACATACGTACTGTCCTTGAAGCTCGTCTCCGTGAGTTCCTGTTACGATACAAATTCTTTTTTTGCTTGTGCCGTTAGAAATAACGTTTTTCTTTATAAGTAACCGTTCGTCAACAGGCAAAGCGGTAGATACAATTGTTTTTATCATAAGATTTCTTCTACTATCACACGGATGTCTGTCTCTTGATTTGTTTTTCCAGTGAACATGCCTCTGTTTACTGGACAATCCGCAGCATCTCTACCGTGTGCAATTTTTATATAACCATATTCTATAATCTGGTTGTTTGTGGGGTCTATAGCTCTCCATTGTGTACCATCATACACCTCGACCCAAGCGTGTGTTTCTCCTGTTCCTTGCATTAATCCGTTGACATAACGAGCAGGAATGCCTAAATTTCGGCATAATGAGATAAGTATGTGTGAATAGTCTTGACAAACACCTTTTTTGCATGCAAAAGCGTGCATGGCAGTCGTATTTGTGTTTGTAAAGCCAGGAGTATATTGCATGTAATTATATATTTTGTCAGATAAATATACCGCAATCTCCATAGGAGTTAACAATTGTGGCATATTCCAACAAAATCGTGACATGCTAGGCGATAAAACAGTCAAAGCCGAAGACAACGTAAATACGTATTCGGCTTGGCTAGCAGGTAAAATATATGGTGTTGTTTCTATTATGCCACTGCTAATAAACATAAACGAATCGTGTAAGTCAAACTGGCTCCCATATTGAATTCCGTTTCCCCAAACGTCAGTGTCAAAACTGATTTTTTCGGATGGAGTTATGGTAAGTTGCTGAGAAGTGATGTTTTGACACACGTTTAGACAGGGTACACACCTCAATTTATAAAAATGAAGTGATACCGCTGTCTCAAATCGCATAATTGTCTGATAGCTATATAGATATTTTTTCATTGTTTGTAATTGCCTACACAAGTACCAAACTATTCAAATATTTTATTAGTTTTTGTTTGTATTCGGTGTTTTGAGGGTCATAAAGCTCCTCGGTAAGTAGTTGATTTAGTTGAGCTAAGATGACGTGGTCGAAAATAGCACCGCTTTTCTCAACACGAAGCAAAAGACTGTCAAATGCCTCTCTAATACGATAGTAATCATATTCAAAACGAATGTGCATATCTAAATTTTCGATTAATCTGCCTATTCTAAGCAAGTTACGTATGCTTTCGTCAAAAACTCTTTCGTCAATTGAACCCCAAAATGCTAATAAATAGTCAGTGATTAGCTGAAGGTGCGTAATGTTAGTTTCGCTTTTTGATTCAGCGTTTTTAATAAGACTTAAAGATAGCTGAATGTATGATAAAGTCTCAGTACTAATTTCTTTACGAATTAAAATCCCGTTATCGTTAGCTTGTTCTAATGCCGTAACAATTGAACAAGGGTTGTCGTGGTCATATAAACATCCTATACGGAAACTTTGCGCATCAGGATATGGATTGTAACCATCTAATTTTTTATAATATTCCTCGTAAGCGTCAGTGTGGTCGTCTATCATATTGTCGTAGTAGCGACGTAGCAGGTGAAGGCTTATATATCCTCTTTCTACATATCGTCCTAACCAGAATAGGCGATTGGCTTTAGCTGCCGAAACTATGTTGCATGTCTTCATCACATTAATATTTTTGTGTTATTTATTTAATTTGGAAAATTTTGTGTAACGTGCGAAATTATTCGCTCATTACCCATGTGTCTTTGAAACCACCGCCTTGTGATGAGTTTACAACGAATGAATTAGGGTCACGTGAGAAACGTGTAAGACCACTTTTCCACACTTTCACTTCTTCACCAGCAACTACAAACACACGAAGGTCAGCTTTACGTTCTACACGTTCGTCACCTTCTAAGATTTCAAGATCTTTAAAGTCGATAACCTCTTGAGCAATCCAGCGGCGAGGTTCACTTATGATAAGTTGTTTTAATTCTTCAAGTTTTTCAGGAGTAAGATCACGTCCAAACACTACACCATATCCACCAGCTTCACTAACATCTTTAATTACAAGTTTTGAGATGTTTTCTAAGATGTATTTGTAATCTTCTTCATAATAAGGAAGATAAGTTGGTGCATTATGTAGAATTGGAGTTTCTTTTAGATAATATTCTACCATTTTAGGCACGAAATAATAGATACCTTTGTCGTCAGCAACACCATTTCCAAGTCCGTTGATAAGTGCAACGTTGCCTTTTTTGTATGCCTGCATTAGGTTAGGTACGCCTAACAAAGATTCTGGTTCAAACGCTAGAGGGTCAAGATATTCGTCACTAACACGACGATAAATTGCTCCTACACGCTGTTTGATGCCGTGTAAGCCGTTAAAATATACTTTGTCATCCTCTACAACTAGGTTGCCAGGGAATGCTAAAGTAGCTCCACTTTTCTCAGCTAAGTATGAATGTTCAAAAAATGCAGAATTATAACGTCCAGGAGTCAAAATAACACAAAGACCGTTGTCAACATTCACATATTTCATCATTTCTGCTAACATTGCGCTGTAGTTACGGTTGTCAGCAACAGCATTTTTTTCAAATGTTTCAGGTGACACCTTACGAGTGATTGTACGAGCAATCATAGGGTATGAAGCACCAGAGGGGATACGTAAATTGTCTTCTAGAATAAGCCATCTGCCATCTTTTGCTTGAACTAGGTCAATTCCTGAGATGTGTGAATAGATGTTTTTTGAAGGAGTAATACCTTCACATTCTGGCATGTAGCCTTTTGAAGAATATATAAATTCAGCTGGAATCACGCCATCTTTCACGATGTTTTTTTCGTGATATATGTCATATAGGAACATGTTTAGTGCCTTTACACGCTGAATAAGACCTACTTCCATTTCACACCAATCGCTGTGACTTATAACCCTAGGGATAGAATCGAAAGGGAAGATCTGCTCATTAAATACCCCATTTTTATACACTCCGAAGCGAACACCATATCGCTCCATCCATTCATTTACTTTGTCTCTACTTTCTACTAAAACGTCCATACTAGTTGTGTTTTATGTTTATTTCAAAATTCATTCATTTATTCCGCTTGGCCAATTAAGAACGTAATTACAAATTTGCAAGAGTAGTGCTCAAAATGTAACGCAGAGGTCGTTTTAAAGGCTTACTAGGTTGCAATATCGTTATAATTTTGATTAAATGCAAATATTTTACAGTTTTTTATGTAAAAAACAATTTTTTTTTATGATTTTGACCTTTTGATTGATTTTATTGACTTTTATTTTCATTAACCCCCTTAAAATATGCTTGTGTTTTAAATAAATATATTAGATATTGGGTGCATGGGGTCATATTTTAATGATAGGGTTTTGTTTTTTTTGTTTGTTTTATAGTTCGAAGAACGTTTGTCAAGGGCAAATATACCATGTAAAGAAAGAGGGAAAAACGAATATTAAACTTCGTTTTTCCCTCTTTTTAGAGTTTATTTATATAGTAAAACTATTAATAACTTTGGTTGTGTATGCTCTTTACGGCACGACCAGAAGGTTCGTTCATGTTTTGGAAAGAAGCGTCCCATGCTAATGCTTCAGGTGTGCTACATGCTACAGAAGGCACAGAAGGCACAGTTTTAACAGCAGCTTGTGAAGGGAAGTGCTCTTCAAAAATAGTACGATAATAATATTCTTCTTTGTTTCGTGGAGGATTGATAGGGAAACGCTCAGCAGCAGTTGCCATATCTTCGTCAGATACTAAGCTAGTTGTTAAATCTCGTAAAGAGTCAATCCAGTTATAGCCTACACCATCAGAGAATTGTTCTTTTTGTCTCCAAGTAACGCTTTCAGGCAACAAATCTTCAAATGCTTTACGGATAACCCATTTTTCCATTTTGCCGTCTTTAGCCATTTTTGCTTCTGGTTTTAGGCGCATCGCTACATCCATAAATTCTTTATCTAAGAATGGAACACGGCCCTCAACTCCCCAAGCAGAAAGAGATTTGTTAGCACGTAAACAGTCATAAAGATATAACTTGTTGATTTTACGGATAGTCTCTTCGTGGAAAGCTTGTGCATTTGGTGCTTTGTGGAAATATAAGTATCCACCAAAGATTTCGTCAGCACCTTCACCAGACAATACCATTTTGATACCCATAGATTTGATAACTCTCGATAACAAATACATAGGAGTTGAAGCTCTTACAGTTGTAACGTCATAAGTTTCAATATAATAAATAACGTCACGAATTGCGTCTAAACCTTCTTGTACAGTATAGTGAATTTCGTGGTGTACTGTGCCGATGTGGTCAGCAACTTTTTGTGCTGCTGCCAAGTCTGGAGCGCCTTTAAGACCTACAGCAAAAGAGTGTAGTTGAGGCCACCAAGCTGAACTTTCATTGTTTGATTCTATACGTTTTTCTGCGTATTTTTTAGCAATAGCTGAAATTACAGATGAGTCAAGACCGCCAGAAAGTAGAACGCCATAAGGAACATCTGACATCAATTGACGTTGTACAGCGTCTTCAAGCGCAGTACGTAATTGAGCGATGTCACAATCGTTATCTTTAACGTTTTCAAATTCGCTCCATTCACGTTTGTACCATTGTTTCATTTCTCCCTCTTTGCTATAGAAATAGTGACCAGGAAGGAATTGTTCAATTTCAGTACAAATGCCTTCTAGGGCTTTAAGTTCTGAAGCTATATAACGTAAACCGTCAGCGTCTTTACCGATATATAAAGGAATAACACCTATAGGGTCACGAGCGATTAAATATTCGTCACGTTCTTCGTCATAAAGTGAAAATGCGAAAATTCCGTTTAAATCGTCAAGGAAATTAATGCCTTTTTCTTTGTATAGAGCTAGAATAACCTCACAGTCTGAACCTGTTTGGTATTCATAAATATCTGAAGTACGTTTACGTATTTCTCTATGATTATAAATCTCGCCATTTACAGCTAAGATATGTTTTCCATCTTTGCTAATTAGAGGTTGTCCACCTGACTTAGGGTCTACGATAGATAGACGTTCGTGGGCAAGGATAACACTTTTCCCACAATAAATGCCAGACCAGTCTGGACCACGGTGACGAATTTTCTTCGCCATTTTAAGAGCATGCTCTCTAAGTTTACTAGATTCTATTTTTAAATCAAATATTCCGACTATTCCACACATAATAATTTCGTTTTGTAAATTTTATATCCTGCAAATATATGTATAAATTTGACAATACATAGTTTTTTGACGTAAAAAATATGTTAAATTTCTATTTTTTTTGTTGTTTTGTAGTAAAAAAGGAGAGTTTTTTTACGTGATGTAGGTGTTTATTGATTATTGTCGTCTTCAATAAGGTCTCTTATCACAGCAGAAGCACACGCACATCCAAATACGGCTGGAATGTATGAAATTGTGCCTACATTACTCTTTTTATTTTGCTCGTTACACAATATCATTGAGCCTTCAATAGGTGGTTCAGCCGAAAAAACAGCCTTAAATCCTTTTCTAATGCCTATTTTGTGTAATCTTTTACGCAACATGTGCGCCAAAGGGCAATGGTGTGTTTTTGAGATGTCTTTTACTTCAATTAGTGTAGGGTCTAATTTTGAACCTGCACCTTGTGAGCTAACTAGAGGGATGTTTCTGTCAAGAGTTGCCTTAATAAGCTCAACTTTAGGTGTTAAAGTGTCAATTGCATCTACAACATAGTCAAATTTCCCAGAATCTAAGATTTCATTGATACGTTCACCTTCTATAAACTCTTTAATTTTAGTTAATTTCAGCTCAGGATTTATATCAATTAGTCTAGCTCCTAAAATTTCTACTTTTTCTTGTCCTACGGTTGAATGTAAAGCTACAAGTTGTCGGTTACAGTTCGTTAGAGACACAACATCAGCATCAATAATAGTCATACGTCCAACGCCAGCCCTAGCTATCATCTCTGCGGCATAAGCGCCAACTCCTCCAACACCAACAATGAGAACATTACTATTATTCAATTTTTGTAATCTTTCTTTTTTGAGTAAAAGCTCTGTTCTTTCGCTCCAATTATTCATTTTTAAATATTTTTTTGTAACTATTATATAATTCTGTTTTAATTAGTTCTATGTTCTCATCTCTTAACATAGATAAGACGTGATAAACGTCTGAAATATTATGTTCTGAGTCGTCTGTTTCACAAAATATGCGATTTAAGGGCATGTTTTCAAATGCTGTCATTGTTTTTTGTGATTTTAGCGCATTTGGTGAAAGTGAAATGTAATATCCCTCATTTATGAGTTGTTGAGCTTCTTGTAAACTGCCTATAAAACTGTGAAATATGACTTCTGAATTTTTATTATTGTTTTTTAATATCGAAAATGTTTCGTTATTAGCTTTTACGCTGTGAATAATGAGTGGTAAATTGTTTTCATTGGCAATTTTGATGTGTTCAATGAAAATTTGTCTTTGAAAAGCTTTTTCCTCATCACTTTTTGCTCTGTAAAAATCTAATCCGACTTCTCCTATGCCTACAATTTTCGGAGAATCCAAATAAGGGACAATTTCTGCAATATCTATCCCTTTATCTATGTCCCACGGGTGTATGCCAACTGTAAAATCACACACATTTTCATTAATTGTATCAACTCCAAGTCGATATGATACAATAGCCTCTTTTTTACAACAGTTGTGCGTATGTATATCTATATATTGTGGCATTTTTTTGAATTTATTGCAGCTTTTAAAGCTCCTTACATAATTGCATAGCGAATTATTAACAACAGAGAAATAACATATAGTGTAGGGTGTACTTTCTTATGTTGACCAACACATAATTTAATGATGGTATAAGAAATTAGCCCGAATGATATGCCTTCGGCAATAGAATATGTTATTACCATTGTTAAAATTGTTATGAATGAAGGAATAGTGTCAGAGAAATCCGATAAGTCAATTTCTTTGATGCTAGTTATCATAAGTGCACCAACAATAACAAGTGACCCTGTGGTTGCAATACTTGGAATAATGTTGAAAATAGGTGCAAAAAATAAAGCTATTATAAATAATGTAGCTGTAGAGAATGCTGTAAGTCCTGAACGACCACCTTCAGCTATGCCTGCTGAACTTTCGACAAAAGTTGTGACTGTAGATGTTCCCAAAGCTGCGCCAACACTAGTTCCTATAGCGTCAGACATTAAGGTTTCTTTAGCTCTAGGAATGTTGCCGTCTTTGTCTATAGTTCCTGACTGAGAAGCTGTTCCAACGATAGTGCCAATTGTGTTAAACATATCCATAAATACTAATATAAATGTTATGAGTAAAACATCTAGTGAAAGTAATGAAGAAAACTCAAATTTAAACAATATAGGTTCTAAAGATGCAGGTTTTGATAAAATTGTGAAGTTTTCAGGTATTTCAGTGACCCCTAGAATTATAGAAATCAGTGTACAGATGACAATGCTGATAAAAAGAGCACCACGAACTTTTTTATACATTAATATTCCACTTAAAAGTATCCCAAAAATAGCTATAGTCATAGATAAATCAATAGGACTTAAACTTACAAGAGTGTTTTCGTTTGCTTGTATGATATTAGCATTGCTGAATTCAACCTGCAAATGCAACTGAATTGAGGTCAAGAAACTATAGGGACATAAGAAAAGGCGAAACAAATCGGAGCCAGGCTCAAATTTA
>JAWXTO010000054.1:0-11228 GCA_044433545.1 Rikenellaceae bacterium | reverse complement strand
AGGTACAAAGTTTTTAAGGGGCAATTACCTTCATTTTTAAGGTTTTTAGCGAAAATCAAGGTATTTTACCTAAAAAGCCTTAATTTAACTGTCTATAAATCACCGCTGTATTAGTTTCGGGTATCACCCTAATGATTTGAGGGTAGCTTTTCTTCTACAAATTAGGGTAATGTCCTAGAACGTTTTATTTTGTTCTCTAACTTATATATAATCCGTATTATAGCGTTAAAAGTTAATGCATTTCGGGAAATCCAATGATACCAAATAGTACAGAGAAGAACAAAATTATTAATTGAAGTACAACAAATAGCATGAAAAAGGGTATAGTTATTAAAGGATGAATGTTTTTAAATATTTTCACCATAATAAACCAGAATAAAGCAGGAATAAACAAGAGTCCTAATCCCATAATCAGAACTGCAATACCGTCATTTTTAGTTAGAGAATAAGGAATTATTGATATATTCCATAAATAATCCGTAATTAATATAACAGCAGGTAACAGACAAATATAAACATACAAACATATGTATTTACTCATGCCATTAGCTGATTTTTTTATAAATTCTTTAGACTCTTGCACGTTATTCCATTTGAATATGGACTAATTACGCTAGTTGTAGTAACAATTTAGTTCGTCAAAGTTACAAAAAATTAAATTATTTACCTATTTTTATTTTGTCTGTTGATTTATAAACTATTTGAGTTGAGAATGCTCACCATTATTTTAAGGTTATTAAATATATGATGACTAAGGTAGCAACCAAAACATGAGAAGCATTGAAATTGTAATCAATTGAACTATAATAAGTAAATAAAAAAAGATAATTGTCGTTATCGAATATCTTCTTTTAAATATTAAAGTTATTATATACCAAAATGTAGATGGAATAAATGATACAGATAAATAAACGAAAAGAGTAGCCGTTATATCATTTGTTAAAAAAGATGGTAAATGTATACTGTAATTACTATTTATATAAAATATGGAAAATGGACAAAACCCTAACAAAATATGAGAAAGTATATATTTATTTGCAAATTTTGTTAAATAAGGTATCTTCTTTTTAGTATTCATAGTTTTAAATTTTGACCAAAACTTAGTCCCATTAAGAATATAAAGTTTTGGTCAAAGATAATAATTAATTATTATCTTTTTATTCGGTTTTCAGATTTGTATATGATTTGAGTTGGAAATGGTTTACAGCCATAGTGATGTTGTAGATAAAAAAACGCTTTTAGACCAAGGATATTGCCTTTTAAAGTCCCTCTGGTACCGTTTATATCCCCTTCATCAGCTCCATACCAGTCGTTAATATACATCGTAGTTTTTAGATTGTATTCACCGTTTGAAGTATGTTTTATATCAAAATTCACTCCAACGTTTTGAGTACCACCCATTAAGCCAAAGTAATCGAAGAAAGCGAAATTTCCAATTGTACTAAAATCAGGTTTTCCAATTTCTCTTTTTAAAGTGTTAGATATGACCTCAGTGTCAATCTCTTTTTCATTGCCAAACTTGCCAATTATATCTTTCATGCAAGAAAGGTACTTGTTATAGTAAGCTTTAAAAGTGTCGTTGTCGTTTAGCATTTTAGATTGTTCACTATTTTCATCAAAAAGTAGACCTTTGTAAGTCTTGTTGTTGATAGTAATATTTTCTAGTCCCTCACCTTTCAGAAAAGCATTATTTACACGTTGTTCAATGTTGTCACTATCTGAAAGAGCAATTTTATTTGTTAATTTATACCATAGTTCAACTTCTTTTCGTTCCATTTTACTCAATCTTTCAATATTTTCAGTTGCAATTTCATTTTTCAGAGAATCTATCAATTGCTCAGGAGTAAAGGTGTGAGCTTCTGCTGCAAACTTGTGTGCTTCTGAGGTGAGTTCAGGCTGTAATTCACCCCAACTAGCTTTAATTTTTCGATTAAACAGAGTTTTGTTATCCGTGGTTTTATCTTTTTCATTCTCACTACCTTTCTCTTTTCCCATTAAATAGTGAATGTAACTTTCATATTTGTTTGTGTCGTAAAACCATGATTCTAAGTTGACATTTTTATGCTTGTCTTTCTCTTCGTCTTCGTCTTTTTTTGCTTGGGGGTAATATACTTTACTCCTCCACTCACCATTGTCAAGACGGAACCTTACTACTTTTCTATCGCTCATTTTAATATAAGTTTTAAAATTATTAAATATTTGATTAAACGCAGAGGAAAAATCTATTACCTAGGACTTTATGTTTTTCTTGCCTTTGCACAAATGTAGAAATCGCATTTGGATAAATTGCAAGAATGTCCGTAATGATTTTTTAGACCCATCAACTTTTTAGACACAAAAAACGCCTCTACAACATGCTGTAAAGGCGTTTTTGTTTAAGTTCGACACTTGAAATTTTGTTTATTGGAGATTTTTTGAATTAGATGTCTTTTCATCCGTTACACTAGTCGTCACCTTTATTGCTTAAAAGGGTCATGTTGCATAACTTATATAACATGCGAGCACCAACGTTAGCATCCCATTCATTTTCTTCACATGGAGTAACCTCCGTAAGGTCAAATCCGACAATTTTGCGTCCACTTTTTACTAGTTCGTGGATAAGTATCACTGCTTCGTTGAAGCTAAGTCCTCCAGGAACAGGTGTGCCAGTTGAAGGGCAGTTGTCAGGAGTTAAACCGTCAATGTCAAAACTGATGTGAACGTTTTGAGGTAGCTTTTCTATGATATTTTTGCAAATTTCTATCCATGTAATGCCGCTTGCTTTTTTCTCTGCAATTGCAAGGTCAAAAAATGTCTCAATCTTGTCGTTTGATTTTATGAGTTCAATTTCTTGTTCACAAAAATCTCGAATTCCAACTTGTACAAGTTTTGTAAGTTGAGGTGTCTCATTTAGAGCGTTGTACATGATAGATGCGTGAGAATATTTAAACCCTTCGTATGCTTCACGAAGGTCTGCATGTGCATCTATATGTAAAATACCTACATTTTCATAGTTTTCACATACAGCTTTAAATAAACCTAAAGGTGTTGAGTGGTCACCTCCTACAAGACCTACAATTTTGCCTTTTTTTATCCATTCTGTAGACGTTTGGTAGACCGAATTGTTAAGTTCTTCTGAAGCTATGTTTATTTTTGATGTGCGTTTGTGTATAGATTCGTGAGATGGGCAAACTCCCTCAGAAAGGGCAGTGATGACCTTTTTAGCATCTTTACGAAGATAAGAGCTGATTTCTATGGTGTTCTCTTCGATGGGTAAAGTGCCAATTCCTCGTTCGTATATGGTTTCACCGTGGAAGTCATACAAGTCTATTTGCTCTGAGGCAGCAATTATTGCATCTGGGGCTAGCGATGTGCCTTCTCCATAAGATGTAGTTACGTCCCAAGGCACAGAAAGCAAAACTAAATCGCTGTCTTGTGGAGTGTAGGGAAGTGCAAAATAATTGCCATTAGCAATTGATATATCATTAGGGTCGAAAAATATGCTCATTTTATTGAATATTTATTGTTTTATCTCTTTGAAATGTTTTGGTGTTTTTTAACAAAAACGTGCCTTTTAATACAAATGTACGAAATATTGAGAAAATATTAAAATTATAAGGTTATTATTTTTAATATTGATATAAAAATATTACTTTTGCAGATTATATAAAATCTTTTAATATTATGGAGTTAGAAGCAATCGTAAGTCAGATATTACCGATGCAAACTGGTACTTCTGCAAGAGGTAATTGGTCTAGTCAAGATGTTATTTTTGAAATTCCTACTGAATTTAACAATAAAATCTGCGTGACTTTTAGAAATGATAAAATAGGTGAAATTTCATCACTAAATACAGGCGAAAAAGTTAAGGTGCATTTCAATATCTCGTCAAGAGAGTGGAATACTAAATGGTACACATCTCTAAACGGATGGAGAATAGAAAAAGCTCAAACCATAGCACCAGAAACATTCAGTGCCCCTGTTGCTGATGCGCAACCACCGCTAGAGGCATACTCTACAGAAGAATCTTCTGAGGTTAACGACCTGCCTTTTTAAAGTTGGGTGAACTTTGTTACCCAAAGACTTTAACTTATAGTTAGAATTATTAATTTAGATGTATTTTAAGTTAAATCTCATGTTTGTGAGAGGCTTAAAAATTAGACTTTACAAAATATAAAATGAAAAAAATTAAAAGTGCATTAATTTCTGTTTTCTACAAAGACGGATTAGATGAAATCGTAAATACTTTAGCTGCAAATGGCGTTACAATTTACTCAACAGGTGGAACATTATCTTTTATTGAAAGCCTTGGTCATTCAGCAGTAGCTGTAGAATCATTAACTAGCTATCCTTCAATTCTTGGTGGTCGTGTTAAGACTCTTCACCCTAAAGTGTTTGGTGGTATTTTAGCTCGTAGAGACAATGAAACTGATAATGCACAACTTTCTGAGTATGAAATTCCAGAAATTGACCTAGTAATCGTAGATTTATATCCTTTTGAAGAAACTGTAGCTTCTGGTGCAGAACACCAAGCAATTATCGAGAAAATTGACATAGGTGGCATCTCTTTAATTAGAGCAGCAGCCAAAAACTATAAAGATGTTGTTATCGTTTCTTCTCAAAATCAATATGCTGAGCTTTTAGGTCTTCTTAAATCACAAGATTGTTCTACTACTGAACAAAATAGACGTCGTTTTGCGGGTCTTGCATTTAATGTAAGTTCGCACTATGATTCAGCAATTTTCAACTACTTTAACATCGAAGAGGGCGTAGACACACTTAAAGTTAGTGTTGACAACTCTACACCTTTACGTTATGGCGAAAACCCTCACCAAAAAGCTTCTTTCTATGGCAATTTAGATGCTATGTTTGAGAAGTTAAATGGTAAAGAGATTTCTTATAACAACATGTTAGACATAGATGCTGCGATAAGCCTAATTTCTGAGTTTGACGAAACAACATTTGCTATCCTAAAACACAACAATGCTTGTGGTGTAGCTTCTTCTAGCACACTTCTTGAGGCATGGAAACGTGCTCTAGCAGGTGACCCTATTTCTGCGTTCGGTGGCGTTTTAATTTGCAATGCTGAGGTAGACGCTGAGACAGCTGCTGAAATTAACAAACTATTCTTTGAGGTAATTTTAGCTCCTTCTTATAGCGAAGAAGCTTTAACTATTCTTAAAGCTAAAAAGAACCGTATAATTCTTGTGTTAAAAGACACTACACGTTCTGATAAACAAGTTCGTTCTTTACTAAACGGCTTTGCAGTTCAAGAAAGAGACTCTAAAGTTGGTGGTGTTGACACAGAATTAAACACTGTGACTGTAACTCCAGTTTCAGAAGACAAAATATCAGATTTAATCTTTGCTAACAAGCTAGTTAAACATTCTAAAAGTAATGCAATCGTAATTGCCAAAGACGGAATGATGATTTCTAGCGGTATAGGACAAACTTCACGTGTTGATGCTCTTCGTCAATCTATTGAAAAAGCTCAATCGTTTGGATTTGACCTTAAAGGTGCAGTTTTGGCATCTGATGCGTTCTTCCCTTTTGCTGACTGTGTTGAAATCGCTCACTCAGTAGGCATAGACGCTGTTATCCAACCTGGAGGTTCTATAAATGATAAACTATCAATCGAATATTGTGACAACAATGGCATAGGTATGGTATTTACCGCATTGCGTCACTTTAAGCACTAATCAAATTTTAATAATGGGATTATTCTTTTTAAAACAAGAGATTGCGATGGACCTTGGAACGGCCAACACAATCATTATACATAACGACAAAATCGTTGTTGACCAGCCGAGTATTGTCGCCGTAAATAGAAAAACTGGTAAAGTTATGGCTATTGGTGATAAAGCTCGTATGATGCACGGTAAAACACACAGCGATATTGAAACAATCCGTCCTTTAAGAGATGGTGTAATTGCCGATTTTAATGCTGCCGAGATGATGATTCGAGGTATGATTAAAATGACAAAAATTAAGGGTATGTTTAATCCTTCTTTAAGAATGGTTATATGTATTCCTTCTGGTAGTACTAACGTTGAGATTCGTGCAGTAAAAGATTCTGCTGAACGTGGAGGTGGTCGTGAGGTATTTTTGATTTTTGAACCTATGGCTGCTGCTTTAGGGATAGGTTTAGATGTTGAAGCTCCTGAAGGACACATGGTGATTGACATTGGTGGTGGTACTACAGAGATTGCCGTAATTTCGCTTGGTGGTTTGGTATGTAACGAGAGTATAAACATCGCTGGTGATGTGTTTACAGAAGATGTTCAGTCATATATGCGCCAACAACACAACGTGAAAATTGGTGAGCGTACTGCCGAAGAAATTAAAATCGCTGTAGGGTCTGCTGTTCCAATTTTGGAGAATCCGCCAGAAGATTTCACTGTTATTGGACACAACATAACAACTGCTTTGCCTTGTGAGGTGACAGTTTCTTACCAAGAAATTGCTTACGCACTTGACAAATCGCTTGTGAAAGTTGATGCTGCAATTATGAAAGCATTAGAAAAAACACCTCCTGAACTATTTAGAGATGTAGTACAAAAAGGTATTTATTTAGCTGGTGGTGGAGCACTGATTAAAGGGCTTGATAAACGTCTAAGTGAAAAAACAAATATACCTTTCCATATTGCTGAAGATCCACTTAGAGCAGTCGCAAGAGGTACAGGTACTGTCTTAAAAAATATAGATAGTTTCTCATTCTTGATGAAATAAATTATTTATTGCTTTGAAAAGAGTTTTCATATAAAATATGATGCAGAAGTTGCCTTTTAGGGTGACTTCTGCATTGCTATTTATATTCAGCTCGTTGATAAGCAAACGTTTAAATAGTAAAATGTATAGATTATTTGAATTTGTAAAACGTGTTTATGTGTTCATTGTGTTTATAGCACTTGAGATTTTAGCTGTGAGCTATTATCAGCGAAGTTCTATATATACCAATGCAAAAATCGTGGTAGCAGTAAACAGTGTTACAGGCGGTTTGCAAGAAGAGATATATGATATGAAGACCTTTTTTCTTCTTAGAAATGAGAATGAAAGGTTGAATGATGAAATTGCGGTTTTAAGAAATAAACTTGCACAATTTGAGTCTGACAGTACCGTAAATTGGACAGAATTTTATGACTCTACAACTCTAAAATATAGTTATATACCAGCGAACGTAGTGAACAACTCTTATGTGAAGCAAAACAACTATATAACTATAAATAAGGGAACAGTTGACGGAGTTTCAGAGAGTATGTCTATACTTGTTGGGGAAAATATTGTTGGATACGTAATTACGAGTAGCGAAAACTATTCAGTGGGCATATCTTTGTTGAACACAAACTTCAAGACAAGTGGTCAAGAGATAAACGGTAAATACACTGGGGCTATTGGTTGGAACGGTGTCGATATTAAAAAAGCAACAATTTCTGAAATACCTAAATATGCAGAAATTAACGTGGGAGACACTATCGTAACGACGAATTTCTCTTCTAAATTCCCTCAAGGTATCAAAATTGGTGTCATAGAAAGTTTAGAATTAATAAATGCAACTTATTATAATGCAGAAATGAGTTTGTTTGCTGATTTCACAACATTAGATAACGTGAGTATCGTTAATTTTAGAGATTATTACGAAAAAACAGAGTTAGAAAGCCGTATTGAAGGTTATTAATAAAAGATTTACTTATGGTAAGATTTATAGAATATTTAGCACTATACATATTAATCGTATTTCTTCAGATGATTCTGTTTGATAATATACAAATTACGGGTTATCTGAACATTATTATTTATCCGCTATTCCTAATTTTGTTACCTTTTAACACGAATCGTATTATTTTGTTGTTTTTAGGTGCAGTGCTAGGCTTAACAGCAGACATAATAAGCTGTTCTTTTGGAGTTTATTCAATTGTATTCATATTTCTAGGCTTTGTAAGACCTTTTCTGCTTAGGCTTTTTGTGAAAACAGACTTAGAGGATAGTCCAGCAATGCCAGTTTCTGGAGTTATGGGTGCTGCATCATTTTTACAGTATTTATTTGTGATAATGTTTTTGACATTTGTTTCTGTAACATTTTTAGAAAGACTTACACTAGATTATTTGTGGGTTGCAATGCTAAAAATATTGGTTTCGACTGTAGTTTCGTCGTTAATAATATATTTCCTTCAGTTGCCGCTCAATAAGTTAAACAAGAATACTTGGATTTAGCTTTTTTTTTAACAATAAACCAGCACAAAGTGCTTTATGGGAAGAGAAATTTCAATAAAATTATTTATACTTTTAATAGGTATCATCTTTATTTTAAGACTGTTGTATGTTCAGGTAATAGATGATAGCTATGCTGTATATGCAGACAATAATGCCTTGCGTCACATCGTGCAATATCCTCCACGAGGTGCAATTTATGACAGAAATGGTGAATTTTTAGCTCAAAGTAGTGAGGCTTATGACTTGTTGGTAACACCTCGTGAGGTTGTCGACTTTGATACACTTGAATTTTGCTCAATATTTAATATCACAAAAGAAGATTTAATCACTGAACTAGATAAGGCAAAGAGAATTTCGAGATATAAGCCTACTGTCATATTCAAACAGTTCTCAAAAGAAGTAAAACTGAGATTTGATGAGTATAATTTCAAAGGATTTTATACACAATATCGTACAATCCGCTATTATCCATATAAAACAGCAGGTAACTTGCTAGGTTATGTTGGTGAGGTGTCTCAATCTTATATTTTGAGTAACCCTTATTATAAAAGTGGCGATTATGCTGGTATGTCTGGGGTTGAAAAATCTTATGAAGAGGTTCTTAGGGGTGAAAAAGGTGTGAAAATTGAACTTGTAGATGTTCATGGTGTGCCAAAAGGAAAATATCAAGATGGACAGCTAGACACATTGCCTAGACCTGGAGTTTCAATTGTTTCAAGTATAGATTTGAAGTTACAGCTGCTTGGTGAGGAGCTTATGCAGGATAAAATTGGCTCTATTGTGGCTATTGAACCTGAAACAGGTGAGATTTTGGCTATGGTGAGTGCGCCGACATATAATCCAGATGCGCTGATTGGTCGAGATAGAACGAAAAACTATTTAGAATTGTTGCGAAACCCTCGTAGACCTTTATACAATCGTGCTGTAATGTCTAGATATCCTCCAGGCTCAACTTTTAAGCTTGCGACAGGTTTAATTGGACTTGAAGAGGGGCTTATAACTCCTGAAACACAGTATCCATGTTCGGGGGGCTATCCTGTAGGGCGAGGAGTTGGATGTCATGCGCATAAATCGCCTATAGATTTCTTGTATTCGATTCAAACTTCGTGTAATGCCTATTATTGTTATGTCTATCGTGACATTATTGACAATAAAAAATATGGTTCACATAAAGAGGGGCTTGATTCGTGGCGAAAACATTTGCTTTCTATGGGTTTTGGGCGTAAATTAAACTCTGACTTTAATGGTGAATTGCAAGGTTTTATCCCGAATAGTGAATTTTATGATAACATGTATAAGGGTGGTCGTTGGAGTTCTTTAACAAATATTTCTAATTCTATCGGTCAGGGTGAAGTTGGTGTTACAATTCTTCAATTGGCTAACTTTATTGCTACTATAGCTAATAGAGGACACTATATAGTGCCTCATATTATAAAAGAAATTAAAGACTCTACTTTCTTTATTGATGAGCTTTACAAAACAAAACAATATACAGACATAGATCCAAAACATTATGAACCTATAGTCGAGGGTATGTATCGTGCTGTTAATGAAGAGGGTACTGGTGTTAGGGCACAGGTTGAAGGCTTAGATATTTGTGGTAAAACTGGTACTGCACAGAACAGTGGGCGAGACCACTCAACGTTTGCGGCTTTTGCACCTAAAGATAATCCTAAAATTGCAATTTCTGTATATGTTGAAAATGGTGGTTTTGGGGCTACAGTGGCGATGCCTATCGCAAGTCTGATGATAGAGCAATATCTTAATGACTCTATTTCGAGGACAGAATTGAAAGAATATATTAAAGCAATGAAAATTAATTATCCAAAATATGATAAATAACAATTATTATAGAGGTCGCTCAAATTCTTTATTAAGTGGAGTAGACTGGTGGACTGTTGGGATATACATAATATTAGTGTTGCTGGGATGGGTGAGCATTTATGCCGCAGTTTATAATGAAGATCATGCAAGTATGTTTGATATGACTCAAAGATACGGCACACAGATGATGTGGATAGGTATATGTTCTTTAATTGGGTTGTTCTTGTTGTTGCTTGATAGTAAATATTACTATAATTTCTCGTACCCCTTTTATGCGCTGATGATACTGATTTCGATTGGAGTACTGTTGTTTGGGACGACGGTGAAAGGTGCTAAATCGTGGATTTCTGTAGGGTCTTTTAGGGTGCAACCGTCAGAATTTCTTAAAGTTGCCACAGCATTAACGCTTGCGAGGTTTATGAGTAACCATAGTTTTTCTATGGCGAAGCTAAAGAGTGTGTTAGCGATTCTTACGTTGGTGGCTATACCTGCACTAGTCATAATTGTACAAAATGATACGGGTTCAGCTCTGGTATTTGGCTCGTTTTTGATATTGTTTTATCGTGAAGGGCTGAATGTGTGGTTATATATCGTGATGTTTCTGGTGATTGTGATATTTATTTTCTCTTTCATTATAAACCCTGTCTATATGGTGCTGTTTCTGTTTTTGCTTGCACTTTCGGCAGAGACTATTATGAATGGTGACATAGTGCTCAGAATTCGATATTTGGCAGCAGTTCTTCTTGCATATATTATGTTAGCAGGGGTGAATGCGATGTTTTCACTAGGTGTAAAAAATGAATACTTACTATTAATTACTGTAGTGTTGTCGTTGGGGGCTGTCATTTATTATATGTTTAAAACACAACTTAAAAATATTTTCTTGCCTATGCTTGTATTTTTAGGTTCTACAGTGTTTTTATTCTCGGCAGATTATATCCTTAATTCAGTGATGAAGATACATCAACAAAAACGTATTCTCGACTTGTTAGGGCTAGAAAATGATGTAAAAAATTGGGGTTATAACGTAAATCAGTCTAAAATTGCTATAGGTTCGGGTGGATTCAGCGGTAAGGGCTTTTTGCAAGGTACTCAGACTAAGTATGATTTTGTGCCTGAACAAAGTACAGACTTCATTTTTTGTACGATTAGTGAAGAATGGGGTTTTATAGGCAGTTCGCTTGTTGTGGGGCTGTTTGTGGCTTTGATTATTC
>JAWXTO010000053.1:0-11385 GCA_044433545.1 Rikenellaceae bacterium | reverse complement strand
AACAAGCTAAATAATCGTCCTCGTAAAAGACTCGGATACCTCACACCAAATGAAAAATTTAAACAAATTATTAATATGAATTCAGTTGCATTTGCAGGTTGAATTCAGCCTATATGATTAGTTCTTGTAGCTCAAGTTCTAGCAGCTACACAAATGTAATTCCAAACAATGTCGACGCTGTTGTTTCAATAAATGTCGGAGATATTATTGAAAAAACAGGTTTTTATTCTGACAAAGAGATTCAAACTTTGTTGCTTGATGCAATAAAAACAGATGCAAGCCGCTCTTTGTATTCACTAACTGAAAACATAGTGTCAGACATCAATAAATCTGGCATTGATTTTAAATCTCCAATTTACGCAGCTATAAACAGCATCGATAACGAAGAAGTGATGTTTGTTGCAAAACTAGGTAACGTAAAAGATTTTGAGGGAATGATAGATGTGCTTATTAGCGAGAATCTTTGTGGAAATATTTGTCGTGACTATGACACTTTTAGCCATGTATTTCTTGGAAACGGTGACGCTATTTTAGCTTATAATGATGAATCAATAATTGCGGTACAAATTCCAAGAGGCTTAAACACAGAAACATTCCTTAAATCTGTAATAAACACTTTAATGACACAAACTTCTGATAAAAGTTTAGCGTCTAACAAAGGTTTCTCGAAAATGTTATCACAATCTTCTGACGTAGGCTTCTTTGTTAATTATGAAAATCTTATGGGAGCACAAAGAGCTAATGTGAGTCAACTAGGATTTGATGCAAATCTGCTTAAAGACTCTTATTTGTTCGGGGGATTAGGTTTCAATAAAGGTACAATAGTTTTATGTTCTGAATATTACACAGAAAATAATTCAATGAAGGAACAACTTAGTGTTTTTCAAGATATTATGCCAACTTTAGATGGTGCATATCTACCTTATATTTCTGAATCTGCTTCTGCTATGGTCGCTATGGGGCTTAATGGAGGAGTTTTACTTGATTTCGTAAACTCTGCTAATTCTGGCATTAGTTCTGCAGCAAAAAATGGCTTTAACCAAATGTCTGACATTTTATCTTCGTTTGATGGTGATGTGACAATATCAATGGAAGGAGACTCTGACTACACAGGTTTCATTTCAGCAGCAAGTGGTGATAAAGCTTCAAAGTTAATTCCATTAATTGAGTCAACAATTGGAATGAGATTTAAAAAGTCTGGAGATGACAGCTATAATCTAAATTTGGGCAGAGGTATGAACTTCAATTTAGGAGTATCAGGAAGCAATGTCTATGTATCAAACGACACTAGCAAAGGAACTGACATTTATAAAAAAGTAAAAAACTCAATAACTGACATTGACTTAGTGACTAAAGTTAGCGATAAATCTCTTTTCTTCTATGGTGATGTAAATTCAGATTTTGTAAAATCAGCATTCCGTAGCGAACTTCGCAGAAACCCAGAAATTGCTTACCTTATGGACGAGGTGAAACATGTTGAATTTAGCTTAGATAAAAACTTTAAAGTAGAGGCCGTATTAGTTCTAAAAAACAATAAAGAAAACGCTTTGAAGGTCTTTACAGACGCTATTTCTAAGCTTGCTCGTTCATTTCGTTAACTAACTAACTTTAGCAATGAAGCGTATTCAATTAATAAACACTCTTCCACAAGTGTTTGCGAAATCAAATCAGATAGTTTCAGATGTGTGGTGTAAGAACCTAAGCTTTGAGCGAGGTCAACACTATCTTATTGAGGCTAACTCTGGAGTTGGCAAGTCGTCACTATGTAGTTTCATCTATGGAAATAGAACTGATTATCAAGGTGTGATTAAATTTGACGACAACGAGGCTTCATCTCTTAATCAGAAACGATGGATTGAACTTCGCAACAACGAATTGAGTATGCTTTTTCAAGATTTAAAGCTCTTTCCTGAGCTTACAGCCTATGAAAATGTCAAAATAAAAAATAGACTAACTAACTTCAAAAAGAGAGCAGAAATATTTGCTCTCTTTGAAGAGTTAGGCATTGAAGATAAGGCAAATAAGCGTGTTGAACACCTTTCATTCGGACAACAACAAAGAGTTGCGTTCATACGCTCTTTATGCCAACCATTTGACTTCATTATGCTTGATGAACCAATAAGCCATTTAGATAAATCTAACGGTGCTATCGTTGCAGATATACTTCTTCGTGAAGCAACACAACGAGAAGCTAGCATAATCACCACTTCTATAGGACATCACCTACCTTTACCCTATAATCATACTTTAAAACTATGAGTGTACTTTGGAAATTGCTGAGACGACACGTCAGTGTTGGACAATTACTAGGATTTTTTCTTTCAAACCTTATCGGAACAACAATCGTATTGCTTACTATCCAGATTTATAGCGATATGAAGCCTTTGTTCACTCAAGGTGACAGCTTTATGAAAAATGACTATATGGTTGTTTCTAAAGAAGTTTCTACTGTTAGCTCTTTATTCGGCAAAAGTCACACGTTTACGGATGAGGAAATTAAAGACATAGAAAATCAGTCGTTTACTAACGACGTTGGGCAATTTACATCCTCACAATTTGAAATTTATGTGTCTTTAAAGATGCCTGAAAGTGCTCAACAAATATCTTCTGACATATTTTTTGAATCTGTTCCAGATAAATATGTTGATGTAACCTCTGATAAATGGCATTTCGACGAAAATGAAGGCATTATACCTATAATTATGCCTAGAAACTACTTAAATCTATATAATTTTGGATTTTCACAAAGTCGCAACCTTCCTAAGTTGTCCGAAGGGGTGATTTCATTGATTAACCTTGATGTAAGAATACGAGGAAGAAAGAATTCAGAGAGTTTTGTAGGCAATATAGTTGGTTTTTCAGACCGACTTAACACTATTTTAGTGCCTCAAGAATTTTTGGACTGGGCAAATCCTCATTTCTCAGGTGTAGTTTCAAGTGACGCTACACGTTTGATTTTAGAAGTGAAAAATCCTGCGGATGAGGCTATTTCAACATATTTTGCAAACAATAAATACATCAGCGAATCAGATAAACTTGATGCAGGAAAAATTACTCACACTTTGCGACTAATAATTTATACTGTCTTAGGCGTAGGGTTCTTTATTTCTCTATTGTCACTTTATATTTTGATGTTGAGCATATTTTTATTGCTCGAAAAGAACAATACAAAGATTGAAAACCTGCTTCTTATGGGCTACACACCAGCGCAAGTGTCTCGACCATATCAGATTCTTACAACAGGTTTAAATATTATAATTTTAGTTGTTTCTATTACATTAGTTGTCTATCTTCGACACTATTATATAGATGTAATAGATTCACTTTTCCCTCAAGGCGAACTTTCTTCACTAATTCCGACCATCATTTTGGGAGTTGTGCTTATGATTTCTGTCATTAGCCTTAATTATTTTATAATTCGAAAAAAAAATAAAATCAATTTGGTAGCTTAATCTATTCAGAAAATAATATGCCCTCGAAAAGTTAAATAAAAACTTTCGAGGGCATATATTTTTGTGAATTATCCTAATTAATTCTAAAGATTTTCTTTTACAAATTTTACAGTTTTTCTCATTAAATGGTTGCGAGAAGTTCCCATGCCGTGATTTTTGTCAGGATAAATCGCCATGTCGAAATCTTTTCCAGCTTTCACAAGTGCCTCTATCATTTCATAGCTATTTTGAATGTGCACATTGTCATCTCCTGTGCCATGTGCAATCAGAAGCTTGCCTTTAAGTTCTTTTGCAAAGTTTACAGGCGAATTGTCGTCATATCCTTCAGGGTTTAGTTGAGGAATGCCATTGTACAATTCTGTGTAAATTGTGTCATAATATCTCCATGAAGTTACTGGAGCAACTGCAACCGCCAATTTAAACACGTCATTACCTTTTAATATACAGTTTAGAGCCATAAATCCTCCGTAACTCCATCCATATATTGCGATTCTATCTTTATTAATATAAGGTAATGAGCCTAAATATTTAGCTGCTTCAATTTGGTCAATAACTTCATATTTGCCAAGGTTTCCGTAAGTACATTTCTTAAATTCTTCACCTCGTGCACCAGTGCCTCGGCCGTCGACACATGCAACGATATATCCATCTTGAACAAGCACCTGTTCCCAGCTAACACTAAAACTGTCCGATACGCTTTGTGAACCTGGGCCACTATATTGAGTCATAAATAGAGGGTATTCTTTTGCGGGGTCAAAATTGTTAGGTTTAATTATATAGCCGTTTAGTTCTACACCCTCAGAAGTTGTGAATGTGAAAAATTCTTTTAGCGGCAATTCGTAATCTTCGATTTTGGCAGCTAATTCAGCGTTATTTTCAAGTTCACGAACTAAATCTCCTTTAAAAGTGTGTAATGTTACGACATTTGGCGTTGTCGCATTTGAGAAAAAGCTTAAATAATATTTGAAGCCTTTACTTGGTGAAATTCTATAGTTTCCTTCACCTGTTGTTAGGCGTTTTTTGTCTTTTCCGTTAAATTTAATCGAGTAAAGGTTGTTTTTAAGAGGTGATGTTTCTTTTGACATATAATAAATGACCTCATTTTCATTATCTAGCCCTAAAAGTGACGAAACATCATAGTTTCCAGAGGTGATTTGTTTAATTTCACCCTTTTCGATAGAGTACATATAAAGGTGACAGTATCCATCCTTTTCGCTTTTAACGATAAATTGGTCAGGATTTTCTGTAAATGTGATAGTTTGATAATCGACACGTTCTACATAACGAGAATTTTGCTCATTATATATTGTTTTGCTTGTGCCGTCAGTCACATCACATAAAAGCAGGTCAAAATTGTTTTGTAGTCTGTTCAGTCTCGCGATAGCTAGTTTATTTTCTATTTTTGACCACATAATACGAGGGATATATTGGTCATCTTCGTCACCAATGTTCATTTTTACACGTTCTCCAGTCGCTAAATCGTGACAATAAATTGAAACTATAGAGTTCTGTTCACCAGCTTTAGGATATTTAAAGCTGTAGTTCTCAGGATATAGCTCATTTTTGAAAGTGTTCATGTTATATTCAGAAACACGCTCTTCATTTGTGCGATAATAGGCGATTTTGTCACTTTCTGGTGACCATTCAAACGCTCTAGAGAAACCATATTCTTCTTCGTACACCCAGTCTGGTATGCCATTTAGAATATAGTTAAATTTGCCATCTTCTGTGATTTGTGTCTCTTTCATTGTAGACAAATCAACCCAAAATAAGTTGTTGTCTCTCACAAAAGCCACTTTCGAGCCATCTGGAGACAATGTTGCAACTTGTTGTGCTCCACCGTCTGACAATTTTGTAATTTTTGAGGTTTCTATGTCACAAATCCAGTATTCAGCAGTAAATGAATGTCTGTAAATTGGTTTTACATTCGTAGTTAACACCAATTTCTTCTCGTCTGCACTAAAAGTATAGCTTTTAACAGAGATTTTAGGTTCAAAAGTCGAAAAATCTATAATTTCACCTACTTTAGAGCCGTCTTTATAGCTGTATTTTACGATTTTATTATCTTCACGAACCGTATAATGCTCTCCGTCGTTCATAGAATCACCACCACTTACTGACTTTTGATTCCACAGTCCACCAATTAAGTCTTCATAGTCAAAAGTCTTTTGTGCTGAAACGCTTAAAGAAAATATAGCCATGAAAATTGATAATATTAAATTTCTCATATTATATTTATTAATAAATTATTTAGAAAGAGAGTGACTAACAAGTCGATTTTTGGCACTTCCCTCGACTCCCAAATCCTCACGTACGTAAGTACGCTGCGGTTTGCGAGCCTTCACGAAGCCCCAAAACTCATCCATGTTAGTCACTCTCCAAACTATATAAGACAACCCAAATTAAACAGCTTTTAGGCTTAAATCTAGGCTCTTAATCTGGTGAGTAAGTGCTCCTACAGAGATGAAATCTACGCCACATTCAGCATAAGAACGCATAGTGTCAATTGTGATGCCACCTGAAGATTCAACTTCGACTCTTCCGTTAATAAATTCGACTGCTTCGCGAGTTTGTTCTATATTAAAGTTGTCAAGCATGATTCTATCTACACCTCCAACAGCGAAAACTTCTTCAATATCTTTCATAGAACGAACTTCTACTTCGATTTTAAGGCTTTTGCCTTTTTCTTTAAGGTAAGCGTGAGTGTTATTGACAGCGTTTGTGATGCCTCCAGCAAAATCAATGTGATTATCCTTTAAAAGTATCATGTCAAAAAGACCTATACGGTGATTTTCGCCACCACCAATTTTTACTGCCATTTTTTCAAGCATTCTCATACCTGGTGTAGTTTTACGAGTGTCTAAAACTTTTGTTTTAAGACCTTCAAGGTGTTTTACATAAACTGCTGTTTGTGTAGCGACACCACTCATACGTTGAATCAGGTTTAGGATGATACGTTCTGACTGTAATAAAGTTATTAGTTTGCCTGAAACGTAAAAAACAATGTCTCCAACTTTAATTTTGTCTCCATCGTTAAGAATTTGTTCAAAATCTACTGTAGAATCTAAGCGACGAAACACCATTTTTGCTATTTCTACACCTGCAAGTATGCCATCTTGCTTAACAAGTAGCTTCATTTTTCCACGTTTATCGTGTGGGATTGTTGACAAAGAAGTGTGATCACCATCACCAATGTCCTCTTTTATAGATAGTTCTATTAGCTCTTCTACAAAAGGAATATATTCTGCTTTCATAATTTTAAAAAATTAAGTTTTTATGCTATTTTAGTTTGTTTTAAGTTTCTACCTGCAAATATAACATTTTATTTTTTATTAATAAAATAAGTTTGGATATTGATTGATTTTCTGTGTAAAATACTGTAAATTAGGGTATTGAAATTCATTTTGTAGTGTTGAATATATTACATTATTGAGAAGTTGGGATATTTTGCTAAAAATAATCTCTAATTTTATGCTCAATTTAAGAGGAAATTACTTAATTTCGAAGGTCAAAATTAAAAAATATACTAATGAAACCGTTAAAAAGTAGCGTAACAACAACAGGTAGACGTATGGCAGGAGCAAGAGCTCTATGGCGTGCAAACGGAATGAAAGAAGAACAAATAGGCAAACCTATTATTGCCGTCGTCAATTCTTTCACTCAGTTCGTTCCTGGACACGCTCACTTACATGAAATCGGACAACAAGTAAAGGCTTGGATAGAAGAAGAAGGATGCTTTGCTGCCGAATTTAATACAATAGCAATAGATGATGGTATCGCAATGGGGCATGATGGTATGCTTTATTCACTTCCATCACGTGATATAATTGCAGATTCTGTAGAGTACATGTGTAATGCACACAAAGCTGATGCTATGATATGTATTTCTAACTGTGACAAAATTACACCAGGCATGTTAATGGCTGCAATGAGATTAAACATCCCTGCGGTATTCGTATCTGGAGGTCCAATGGAAGCTGGTCGTCACAAAGATAAGGCTTTAGACCTTATTGACGCTATGGTTCAAGGTGCAGACATGAATGTTTCAGAAGAAGAACTTTCAAAAGTAGAAGCTGCGGCTTGCCCAACTTGTGGATCTTGTTCTGGTATGTTTACAGCAAACTCTATGAACTGTTTAACAGAGGCGTTAGGTCTTTCGTTACCAGGAAATGGAACTATCGTTGCAACTCACAAAAATAGACTTAATTTATATCGTGATGCAGCGAAATTAATCGTAAAAAATACGTTTGAATATTATAATAACGACAACGATAGCGTTTTACCTTTATCTATAGCTACAAAAACAGTATTTGAAAATGCTATGAGCTTAGATATAGCTATGGGTGGCTCTACAAACACAGTGCTTCACTTATTAGCAGTAGCTTCTGAAGCAGGTGTAGACTTTAAAATGAGTGATATTGATAGATTATCTCGCAAAATCCCAGTTTTATGTAAAGTCGCTCCATCGTGTGACTATCACATTGAGGATATTAACCGTGCTGGTGGTATAATGGCTATTCTTGCAGAACTTTCACGTGGCGGATTAATTGAAACTAACGTAAGTAGAGTTGATGGCAATTTAGCTGACACGATAAAAGAGTATGACGTTGCAGGAAATCCTTCACAAGAGGCACTAAATCGTTATTTGAGCGCACCTTGTGGAATTAAAAACCTAGAATTAGGCTCTCAAGGAGTGATGTACAAAGAATTAGACCTAAATCGTGAGTCTGGAGCTATTCGCTCAATAGAAGGAGCTTATACCAAAGATGGCGGATTAGCTGTTTTGTTTGGAAATATTGCCGAAAAAGGATGTATCGTAAAAACAGCAGGTGTAGACAAGTCAATTTTAGTGTTTGAAGGTACAGCACAAGTTTTTGACTCGCAAGAAGCTGCATGTGATGCTATTTTAGGCGGAGAAGTCAAAGAAAGAGACGTTATTGTTATTAGATATGAAGGACCTAAAGGTGGGCCAGGTATGCAAGAGATGTTATACCCTACTTCTTATCTAAAAAGTAAAAAATTAGACAAATATTGCGCTCTTATTACTGACGGTAGATTCTCTGGAGGCACTTCAGGGCTTTCTATAGGTCACGTTTCACCAGAGGCTGCTAGCGGTGGTGCTATAGCTTTTGTTGAAAAAGGAGATAAAATATTAATAGATATCCCAAATAGAGAAATCAGCTTGTGTGTTTCAGATGAAGTTCTTGCACAACGTAAAGCTGCTTTAGAAGCTGGTGCAGGTTATAAACCAGTGAACAGAGACAGAAACGTTTCAAATGCGCTTAAAGCGTATGCAAAACTTGTAACTTCTGCTGATACAGGAGCTGTTAGAGAGATAAATGATTAAAGGGGACTTCTAATAATTCCCCAAACTACTTTTCCGTCACTATTCACCCCTTTTGCTTTTAGACAAAATCGGTGGTAGGGGTCACTACAACACACTTTGCCTAAAAGCAAAATGGATAAATATTAACAAAAAATTAAACCCGGGGAATTATTAGAAGTCCCCTAAATTTAAATAATATGGCAATGTACGAAAATATAAGTGGAGCTGAGGCTATCCTAATTTCTTTAATGGAAGAGGGCGTAGAAACTCTATTTGGCTACCCTGGTGGAGCAATTATTCCTATATATGACAAATTATATGACTACAAAGGCAAATTAAGACATATTCTTACTCGCCATGAACAAGGGGCTGTTCACTCTGCTCAGGGTTATGCTCGCGCAACTGGTAAAGTTGGCGTTTGTATGGCTACAAGTGGTCCAGGTGCTACAAATCTTATCACAGGCATCGCTGATGCAATGATAGATTCAACACCTTTAGTATGTATTACAGCTCAAGTAGGCTCAGGATTGTTAGGTTCTGATGCTTTCCAAGAGGGTGACACAGTAAGTATGACTATGCCTATTACTAAGTGGAACTTCCAAATTACACGTGCTGAAGAAATTCCTGAAGCTGTTGCTAAGGCGTTCTTTATCGCACAAAACGGTCGTCCAGGTCCAGTAGTAATTGACATTACTAAAGACGCTCAGACTTCATTACTTGAAAAATTTGAGTACCAAAAATGTACATCATTACGTTCATATAATCCTAAGCCATCAATCGACGAAAAAGTCGTTGATTGTGCTGCTGAAATGATAAACAATGCCTCAAAGCCCCTATTTGTGGTTGGACAAGGCGTTAAATTAGCAGGTGCTGAACAAAGTGTAATCGCTTTATGTGAAAAAGGATACATTCCTATGGCTTCAACGCTTATGGGGCTTTCAGCAGTTCCTACATCACACCCTCTTTATGTTGGAAAGTTAGGTATGCACGGAAACATTGCAGCGAATGAAATGACACAAAACTGTGACCTTCTTATTGCTGTGGGTATGCGTTTTAGCGATAGGGTTACGGGTGATTTATCACAATATGCTCCTAACGCAAAAATTATACATGTGGATATTGATGCTGTAGAGCTTAATAAAATCGTAAAATCAGATTTATCTATAGAGGCTGATGCCAAAGATGCTGTAAATGCTATTCTTCCAAAAATTAATAGCACAGAGCATAAAGAATGGTTAGCATATGGCAAAGACCAATATAATAAAGAATATGAAGAGGTTATAAACCCTGTAGTTCACCCTACAACAGATGAATTAACAATGGGTGAAGTTGTTGATATGATTGCCGAGAAATATAAAGGTGATGCAATTATCGTAACTGACGTTGGTCAACAACAAATGTTCGCTTCAAGATATTCTAAATTCAATTCTACACGTACTTTCATCACTTCTGGTGGTTTTGGTACTATGGGATTTGGTCTTCCTGCTGCTATAGGTGCAAAAGTAGGATGTCCAGACAAAGAGGTTATTCTTTTTGCGGGTGACGGTGGTATCCAAATGACGATGCAAGAACTAGGAACAATTCTTCAAGAAAATATAAGTCTTAAAATTGTTGTTCTTAACAACAGCTTCTTAGGAATGGTGAGACAATGGCAACAATTGTTCTTCGATAGCAGATATTCGTTTACTGAAATGGTAAATCCACGTTTCGACAAGATTGCAGCAGCCTATGACATTGACAATAGCAAAGTTGACACTCGTGAACAACTTAAAATTGCGATTGACAAAATGACAGAATGCAAAGGAGCTTATTTAATGGAAGTTAGCGTTGCAAATGAGTTAAATGTGTTCCCTATGGTACCTGCTGGAGCATCAATTTCTAATTTAATCTTAAAAGAGTAAAGTTATGAGTACAGAAATAAAAGAGTATATCGTTACAACCTTTAGTGAGAACCAAATTGGTGTTTTGAACCGTATTACAGCGATTTATCTTCGCCGTAAAATCAATATCGAGAGTTTGAGAGTATCAGAATCTTCAATAAAAGGCATTAGTATGTTCATTATCTCGGCTTATACTTCACAAGAGATAATAGAAAAAGTTGTTAAGCAAATTAACCGTATCATTGAGGTGCTAGACTCTCAATATTACACTGCAAAAGAGCTTATCACACAAGAAATTGCGCTTTATAAAATCTCGAAATCTTTCTTTGATACTCCAGATAGCTTTGACACTATCAGTTCAAATAAAGGAGCACGAGTTATAGAAATGCGTGACAACTATGTCGTTGTTGAAGTTGCGGGTTCACGTGAAGACATCGAATTATTAGCAGAAAACCTTAAAGAAAAAGGCGTGTTAGAACAATTTACTCGTTCAGGATCAGTTGTTCTTCATAGAGAAAAAATAGAAAATATTTTACAAGACAAAATATAATAGTAATCTTACATTACGAAAATTAAATTTAAATAAAATTATAAAAAATGGCACAATTAAATTTTGGTGGAACAGTAGAAAATGTTGTTACACGTGAGGAGTATCCTTTAGAAAAAGCATTAGAAACATTAAAAGAAGAAACAATTGCAATCATTGGTTATGGCGTTCAAGGTCCAG
>JAWXTO010000052.1:0-11451 GCA_044433545.1 Rikenellaceae bacterium | reverse complement strand
GCTTTAGGTGAAATCTCAACTAAGTCAAGATTTTGTTGATCAGCAATTTTTAACGCTTCAGCAATGCTTAAAACTTTTGATTCAATTTCATCACCAACGATTCTCACTTGTTTTGCAGTGATTTTGTCGTTGATTTTGTGAGCGGCTTCACGCCCTTGTTGTGGTGGTATTCGCCTTCCTGAATTGTATGGTCTTGGCGATTTAATTGGGCCTATAATCTTGTCCTCCTAAATTTAATTTAACTTATTGTTAACTATGCAAATATACAAAAAAAGTTGCAAACCAAATAATATTAATCAATTTTTATAAATTAATTAGTTTTAACTATTTTTTATATAAACGACACTAGATGTGTTTTTATTGTATCTAGTGTCGTTTTGTGATTTTATAAATTACTTATAATTAGCTTGTTGTAACGTTTGTTTTGTGCGTTCTGATAGGCTAAATTTCAGCTTTTTCGATTAGATAGGTTTTACCTCATCTTTTACGATAGCGTTAACAAATTCTGCAAATTCGCTGATTTTCATCTCGCCACGATCTTTACCTTCGCCTTGTAAACGTACAGAAACTGTGCCATTTTCAAACTCTTTTTCACCTACGATAAGAAGAATAGGAATACGTTTTAACTCGTTATCACGAATTTTACGACCTACTTTTTCATTTCTATCATCAAGTATAGTTCTGATGTCTATAACGTTTAGATCTTTTGCAACGTTGCTGGCATATTCGTTATATTTCTCACTCACAGGGATAATAACAGCTTGTTCAGGAGCTAACCATAGAGGGAATTTACCAGCAGTGTGCTCTAAAAGTACAGCAACAAAACGCTCCATAGAGCCAAATGGTGCACGGTGAATCATAATTGGTCTGTGAAGTTTGTCGTCGCTACCAGTGTATGATAAATCGAAACGCTCAGGTAGGTTATAGTCAACTTGGATAGTACCTAGCTGCCAACGTCTACCGATTGCATCTTTCACCATAAAGTCTAATTTAGGGCCATAAAATGCTGCTTCGCCGTATTCAATTATTGTGCTTAGTCCTTTTTCTGCTGTAGCTTCAATAATCGCTTGTTCAGCTTTTTCCCAGTTTTCTTCAGAACCGATATATTTCTCTCTATTTACTTTATCTCTAAGTGAAATTTGAGCTGTAAAGTTCTCAAAACTAAGTGTTTTGAATATGTAAAGAACAATGTCGATAACTTTTTTAAATTCGTCTTTTAATTGGTCAGGACGGACAAAAAGGTGAGCGTCGTCTTGAGTAAATCCTCTAACACGAGTTAGACCATGAAGCTCTCCACTTTGCTCATAACGATATACAGTGCCAAATTCAGCAAAACGAACAGGTAAATCTTTATAAGAACGAGGTTTTGTTTTATATATTTCACAGTGGTGAGGACAGTTCATAGGTTTTAATAAGAACTCTTCGTCTTCATCAGGGGTGTGTATAGGTTGGAATGAATCTTTACCATATTTAGCATAGTGACCAGAAGTTACATAAAGGTCTTTCATGCCAATGTGTGGAGTTATAACTTGTTGGTAACCATATTGTTTTTGTACACTTTTCAAGAAGTTTTCTAGTCTTTCTCTAAGAGCAGCACCTTTTGGTAACCATAGAGGTAGACCTTGTCCAACACGTGAAGAGAAGCTGAAAAGCTCTAGTTCACGACCAATTTTACGGTGGTCACGTTTTTTAGCTTCTTCAAGAAGAGCAAGATGTTCGTCAAGAAGTGATTTTTTAGGGAAAGTGACACCATAAATACGAGTTAACATTTTGTTTTTCTCGTTACCTCTCCAGTAAGCACCAGCTATAGAAGTTAATTTAACTGCTTTAATGTGAGAAGTTGATGGGATGTGTGGTCCACGACAAAGGTCAGTGAAATTTCCGTTTTCATAGAAAGAGATCGTGCCATCTTCAAGTGCTGAGATAAGCTCAACTTTATATTCGTCTCCTTTTTCTGTGTATGTTTTAAGAGCCTCTTCTTTAGATACATCACGACGTGTGAATGTAACTTTTTGACGAGCAATTTCTAGCATTTTAGCTTCGATTTTTGCTAAATCTGCTTCTACGATAGGTTCAGGAGAATCTACGTCATAATAAAAACCTGTTTCGATAGCAGGTCCGATACCAAATTTGATATTTGGATATAATTCTTCAAGAGCCGCAGCTAAAAGGTGAGATGAAGAGTGCCAAAAAGCGTGTTTTCCCTCTTCGCTATCCCATTTAAATAGTTTTATTGAAGCGTCTTCGTTGATTTCACGATTTAAGTCTATAACTTGATCGTTTACTCCAATTGCAAGTACATCTTGTGCTAGACGTGACGAAATGCTTTCAGCAATTTGAAACCCTGTTGTTCCTTTAGGATATTGCTTTACATTGCCGTCTGGAAATGTTATGTTAATCATTGATTTTATAATAAATATGTTATAATTAATTCTTTTTCACAGCCTTACGGCTGTAGAAGAGTGTTTGTGTATGGTTTTAATATACTTTCTAACATCTTCAACAAAGCAAATATAGTGATTTTTTCGATTGGTTGTATATTATATTTGAAACTAGTTTGTTTTTTAAAGAATAATTGTGTGTAATTTGCAGTGTACTAGTGTATTATGTTAAAATAAATTGTCATTGAAAAGTTTTGTTTTTCAATGACAATTTATTTTTTGAGAGAAACGTATTAGAAGTCCTCTATAGATGTATAACTTCACCGTGTGCAGCCGCTGCTGCTTCCATTATTGCTTCAGAAAGCGTTGGATGTGGGTGAATTGTTGACAATATTTGTTTTGCGGTAGCCCCAAGTTCTAAAGATAGGGTAGCTTCCATTATCATTTCAGTAACGTTTGTGCCGATGAAATGTGCGCCTAGAAGTTTATCGCTTTTAGCATCAAAAATTAGTTTAATAAAGCCATCTTTGTTGCCCATAGCAGTAGCTTTTCCAGAAGCGGTGTATGGAAATTTGCCAATTTTTATCTCGTATCCTTTTTCTATTGCTTCGGCTTCTTTTAGTCCTACAGATGAGATTTCTGGGCTTGTGTAAATACACGAAGGTACGTTGTTATAGTCAATTTTTTTAGGTGAAAGACCTGCAATTTTCTCTACACAATTTATAGCTTCAGCAGATGCAACATGAGCAAGTGAAATCGTTGGTATAACATCGCCAATAGCATAAATATTCTTAACCGATGTTTCATAATCGTCATTTACGACTATTTTTCCCTTATCTGTGACGATTTCAAGTTCTTCAAGACCAAGGTTTTCTATGTTTGGCTGAACACCTACGGCAGATAACACCTTGTCACATTCAATAAGTTGTTCGCCCTTTGGAGTCAAAACCGTAACGACACATTTTTCTTGAGTTGTGTCAACATGTGTAACAGAAGATTTTGTCATAAAGCCAAGTTTAGCTTTCCTAAACGACCTTTCAAGATATTTTGAAATTTCTTCATCTTCAGTAGGCACTATATTCGGTAAATATTCTATCACTGTGACTTTTACGCCTAACGAATGATAGAAGCTAGCAAGCTCTACGCCTATAGCTCCTGAACCAATTACTACCATACTTTCAGGTAGCGATTCTAAAGTTAGAGCTTCACGATATGATATAATTTTAGTGCCATCTATAGGAATATTTGGCAACATTTTAGCTCTTGCACCAGTTGCAATGATAATTTTATCAGCAGTATAAGTCGCTGTTTCTCCTTCGCTGTTTGTAACTTCTACGCTGTTGTTCTTAGCAAGTTTTCCTGAGCCATTTATGACAGTAACTTTGTTCTTTTTTAGTAAAAATTGGACTCCAGAACTCATCGCTTTTGAAACACTACGGCTACGCTCAATGATTTTGCTAAAATTAGGTTCTACCTCGCCAGTTATGTCTATACCAAATGACGAAGCATGACGAATTTCTTCTAGGGCATGAGCCGAACGAAGCAATGCTTTTGTTGGTATGCACCCCCAGTTTAGACAAACACCTCCAAGTTCTGCACGCTCGATAATTGCAGTGTTTAGACCTAGTTGAGATGCACGAATGGCAGCTACATAGCCCCCTGGGCCACTTCCAATTATGATAATGTCGAAATTCATATTATTCGTATAAGTTAAATTTCTGGTATTGAGACGACTTAGGGTTTGTTTTAGGATTGATTTCAAATTTTTTGTCAGGGTCTAAAACAACTCCTTGTATTGGTTTTGTATATCTGCGACTAATGTCAAAATAGTATCCTTTATTGCCGTTATTTTTGATTGGCAAGTGGAAATATTCGATTTTTGCAGAGTTTAAAATTGGTTTAGAGTATCTTACTCCTAGAGAGTTAAGTATGTCTTGTTCGTCATTATTGTATAATACATGCCATGGGCTGTTTTTAGTCAATCCTGTGCCTGAGGACATGATAGCAGATTTAACCATTTTAAGTTTGTGGGCATACATTCTAGCTTGTTCTATGTCACCAGTTGATTCTTTTATGTAAATCATGAAATTTAGGTAGTTCATGTTGAAAGGTTCTACAGCGAATGCTTTGTTAATGAAATATTCTAATTTAAATAGGATGTTTTCTGATAGTGTAGAGTCGCTTCGATTTCGTGAAAGAGTAACAGTTATAGAATCTGCATAAATCGTAGTTTCAAGCGGTCTGTAGTTATCTTGATAGATGTACCCATAGTAAAGGTGTCTATAATCTTCGACATTTAGAGTTGTGTCACCTTCAAAATATCTAGTGAAAAGATTAGGGTAAAAATATTGAGAGCTAGAGCTTAAAACGGCTATTCTAATTGCATCTTGGTCAGGTGCTACAGGATTTTTAAAGTAGTCTTGAGAAAAACTAGCCGTAAATGTTAGCATGGCAGCTAGTAATGTTACAAATATTTTCATCGTTGTTGTGTATTATTTATTTTTAGAAGTTTACTAAGGTTATAATATGTTAACTTATAAAGATAATAAATATTGTATAATAACTAAAGGGGAGTTCTAATAACTGGCTTTATTTGATTTTTTATTATAGGGCTTTAGATTTGAATTTTATAAAATGTAAGTGTAGGGGGGCTTACAGTGCATTATATAAAATTCGAAGATGAAGTCTTAAAAGTTCAATTTTTAGAAGTTCCCTTAAATTCACAAGATTTGCATCCTGTGAATTCACGTTAAAGAATCAGAGTTTTTCAGATTATTTTGCTGGTTTATTTTCTATTGTTTGGCTGCCGCTGTTTGTTGGCATAGCTATAGTTTCACGCATAGAAGTGTCAGCTTGTATGTTTTTAATTTTATAATAGTCCATAATGCCTAAATTGCCAGAACGGAAAGCTTCAGAAATTGCTAGAGGAATTTGAGCTTCTGCTTCAATCACTTTCGCTTTCGCCTCTTGAGCTTTTGCCTTCATTTCTTGTTCTAAGGCTACAGCCATAGCACGTTTTTCTTCAGCTTTTGCTTGTGCAATGTTTTTATCTGCGTTAGCTTGATCCATTTGAAGGAATGCACCAATGTTACGACCAACATCAATGTCTGCGATGTCGATAGATAAGATTTCGAATGCTGTACCCGCATCCAAACCTTTACTAAGCACTACTTTTGATATGAAATCAGGGTTTTCAAGCACTGTTTTGTGACTTTCAGATGAACCGATAGACGACACTATACCTTCACCAACACGTGCAAGAACAGTTTCTTCACCAGCACCACCGACAAGTTGTTTAATGTTGGCACGAACAGTAACACGAGCTTTCGCAACAAGTTGAATACCGTCTTTTGCAACAGCAGAAACAGGCGGAGTGTTTATAACTTTAGGGTTTACTGACATTTGTACAGCCTCAAACACGTTACGACCAGCAATGTCAATAGCAGTTGCCATTTTGAAATCAAGATGTATGTTAGCTTTTTGAGCAGACACCAAAGCGTGTACTACATTAGGAACGTTACCCCCAGCAAGGTAGTGAGCTTCAAGTTCGCTAGAATTTAGTTCTGCTAAACCAGCTTTTGTACCTTCAATCATAGAGCTTACAATCACTGATGGTGGTACTTTTCTCCATCTCATTAAGACTAGTTGCAGTAGGCTTATTTTCACGCCACTCACTGCGGCAGAAAACCATAGTCCAATAGGAATGAAATATGTTATGATTGATAAAAGCACAATTGCTAATACGGCAATTACCGCTAAAGAGATGTATCCTTCCATAATTTTTAGAATTTATGTATTATAAGTAGTATAATTATTTTGTTATATTGTTTTGACAATTGCAATGCCATTTTCTATATCTACAACTTCTACTGTAATGTTCTCGCTGACATATCCACTTATAGATTTTGCTTCAAAAATCTCACCTTTTGTGGTTATGATGCTTCCCATAGGTGCTAGTCGTGTTTGTGTTTTAACCGTTTCACCTAGTGTGATGCTAGATGAAATTTTGTTTTCTATTGTAGAGTCAATTTTTGTGTCTAAGGTTATTTTTTTTAACGCTTTACGTTGTAGACATACAATTATTACGACTATAGACAAGACTATTGAAAGTGAAAGCACAACTAATGCCATGTTTAGACCATAATTTTTGAAGACCATCACAATTGCGGTTGCAAAAGATGCCAGTGACATAAATGCTGCTACAGTTATACCAGGTATAATTAAAATTTCAGCGACTATAAGAATTAATCCTAAAATTAGTAAAAATGTAATTATTGCAATTTCCATATATTAATCGTTAAATTTTATGCCTATTACTTTTGCGCCGTTTCCGATTTCGTCAGCTAAAGATTTTGCAGTGTCATAACTGTCAAAAAGACCTATAGAGTAGCCTTCTGTGTTTTTCATGACTTCTTTGTCTTCGGCTTTTTCTTTAATGATTGTAAGTGTTTCGTCAGAGAGTTCGCTAATCACTACATTATATCCGTCACCAGCAGGTTTTACATCAATAATAGAGCCATCCTCTGAAACTTGGTTGCCATCCTTCCAACGAGCAACAGAAACTTTCATACCATAGCGAGCAAGCTTATCATTCATTTTTTTTGCTTCTTCATAGGTTTTATATGAACCAGCAAAATATGTTACTTTGCCTTCAGCTTCTTCACGTAATTCGATAGGTGATACTTTTCTAAAAATGTGGTATGCAGTTTGTTTTTTTACGTAAGTTCCGAGATTAATTTTATAAAGTTCACCAACCGTAGGTACAACTAAATCAGGGATAGGGTTGTTTGTATTGTAAATTGTTGTTGTTCCAATTATTGCAGGTTCATATTCAATAAACGTCCAGTCTGGAACTTCTAAAGCCATGAAATCATATTTTGCAACATCAATATTTTTCATTTTTTGAGAAATAGAGTCTTTCGCAAGTGTTAGGTTTCTAGCATTTGCAAGTGCTAATTCATATTCGTTAAGTATTAGATTGCCTCTAAGATAGCTAGAAAGACTAGGATCAATTACTACTGATTGAATTTCTGAAATTTTATTTCTTTCGTTTCTGCTTTTGTTCCCAAAATTTTCTATTTCGTCATATTTGCCCATTTTGTCTAGCAAAACATTATAAGCGTCAAGTTTTGTTTGATATAACTTTGACCAGATGCTGCCTACTTTATTATCAAGTTCTAAAATCACCATTTTAAGAGAGTCGATAACTTCAATTAGTGAGTCTGCCTCAGTTTTTGAGCCAGCAGTTCTGAAATAGTCGTTATTTTGTTTATATATGTTGTAGGCTTTTGTTATTTGGTCTGCCAGCACGTCAATCTTAGCCTCAGTTATTTGGCTGTTAACGATAATGTTATATTCAGAAACTTCTAGTGCTGATTTAAAATAGTCATTTTTCACCAAAAAGCGTTTTTCCTCAGATTCTATCTCAGATTCAACAGTCTCTGTTTTTATGGTGTTCATATTGTTTAATAAAAACAGCTTTTCTATAGATGCTGTTTTAGTAGATAGCTCTCCTATAGTTCCTCGTATATCAAAAACTTGATTTTCTAAACTCATAATCTCAGAAGAAAGGGACTCTTTTAAGTCTGTATCAGCAGAAGCTATTTCAGATCTTTTTTCTTTAATAATTGTATTTAGAGAATCTTGTTTTGCGATAAGTTCTTTTTCTTTTGTTAAAAGGGACATGTATGTTGTGTCACCTGCAAGTTCGCTAAAGCGTGCATTGACTTGGGCAGTGCACTCAAACGAGAAAACTGCTGTTATATATAATGAGAATATAAAAATATTTAATTTCATTGTTGTACAGTGTACTAATTAAAGGGTGTTAAAAATCGTGTAAACCATTCAGATTTATCTCTAACGCATATTAAATAACAAATATATAAATTTATTAGTTAATAAACAATTTATCGCCAACTTTTCATTAAGAAAATTTGAATAAATCCAAATAATTCAAGTCGACCTAAAAGCATTAATATTGTGCATATAAATTTAGCAGTGTCAGAGAAGCTGCTGAAGTTGCTCATAGAGCTAATGTCACCAAATCCTGGGCCAACATTTGAAATACATGAATATGATGCACTAAAGGCAGTTAATAAATCAATGTCAAAAAGAGTTAGTACAAGTCCGCCAATAAAAATAAGTACAATATATAAGATTGTGAATATTAATACTGTTGAAATTAACTCTTCGCTAATTGTTGTTTTGTTAAGTTTTGGTCTAACAATAGCATTAGGGTGTTGCATTTGCAAAAATCGCACTTTAAGAGTTTTAAATAATATTAAAACCCTGTCACTTTTTATACCACCTCCCGTAGAGCCTGCACACGCACACTGTATAGACAAGAAAATAAGTATCAATATAGAGAATGGCGGCCAACTGTTTGTGTCAACCGTAGCAAATCCCGTTGTGGAGATAAGTGAGGCAGCCTGAAACAATGAGTACCTTATAGATTCTAAAAAACTATAGTAATTTTCTGCCCACAGATTAAAAGTCATTAATCCAGTACAAACAAGAATTGTTAAGAAATAATAAATAGAAACTTCTGAACTAAATATGTTGTTCTTTTTGGCTTGAATAGTAGAGAAAATAAGCCCAAAGTGGATACCTGCGGCGACCATAAAGAATGTTAATACCATCTCTATCCAAACGTTGTCAAAATAGGCTATTGAATTGTTTTTCGTAGAGAATCCCCCCGTGGCAATAGTCGAAAAAGAGTGGTTTATAGAGTCAAACCAGTCCATGCCTGCTAATTTTAGGGCTATAATCTCACTAGTTATCAGAAAGATATATACTACTAAAAGTATGCGTAATGCTTTTTGAACTTTATATGTATAATTGTCTTTCGTAAGAGTTGAAAATTCGACATTTGTAAGCGACACTTTTGCTCGCCCCATAGCAGGGACTACAGCTAGAGTGAACAGCACGACTCCCGTACCTCCGACAAGGTGAGTACAAGACCTCCAAAATAACATCCCCTTAGGTAAACCTTCAACATTTGTAAGAATTGTAGAGCCTGTTGTGGTATATCCAGAGACGGACTCAAACCACGAATTAATTAAACTAAATTCGCCTCCCCACAACACAAAGGGCAATATCCCAACTAGACAAGATGCTATCCAACTTGTTACAACAATCACATAACTTTCTTTAATTCTTAGGTCGTTAGCGTGAGAGACAAATATCATAGGGAAAGCTCCCATAGTTGCCGTAAGTAAAAAACTAAGCAAAAGAGGGTATAGTCCAGTATCTAGTCCATTGAAATAAGATACTGCGGCTGATATAAGCATAAACACGGCGTTTAATAACAGTGCCATACCTATGTATCTCATGATTACGTGTAGACGCATATATATTTAATTGTGTTGAGGAGTTATCAATAAATTTTATTTTGTGTGAAGTGTAGTTTTTGAGCTTTTTAAAATTAAAAAGGATTGTTCTTGTTCCTTTTTTTTGCATCAATTTTCAGCATTAACTGTTCGATGTACTCTTTTAACATGTAGACTTCATCCCGACCAACTACCGTCACATTAAATGGTATTTTTAGGTCGTGATAATTTTTCAGTGCCTTCGTTATTTTTATCACAGGGTTGATATAGTAGGTGTCAATCAACATAAAGAACATGATAATGATGACAATTGCGGTGATAAGAGTTATGATACCTTGTTTTATGGCTCGATATGCACTTTGAGTTAGTTTTTCGGTTTCGTCGACTACGGTTTGTTGAGTTGAACGCATAAATTGCTTAACTGTGTACACGAATTTGTTGTAATCAGCCTTGTAGGTTGAGAAATACCATGATGTACTGAATTTTGTTGAGTCGCTGCTGGCGTTAAGGGTATAAATGAAGTTTTTTTGGTCTTCGAGTATGTTGTTTATGTTGCTATTTGCTTGAAAAGAGCTATCTACTTTATCAGAAACAATTTGTAGCTTATTAAGTGTCATTTTGCTTTCTTCTTTAAACAAAACAGTGTCTCTTGTTTCGATAAATTTGATGATTGCGCTGTCTTGGTGTGACATGATGTCTAACATCTCGTTAGAGATAACAACACTTTTCGCCCCTAGAGCAACAACGGTTTTACTGATAGATTCTAATCTTGTAATCTCTAAATATGAGATTAATCCAGCAAAAAAAAGGAGTACAGAAATTGCAGTAAGCCCTAAGCCAATTTTACGTCTAAGTCCCATTCTTTATGTATGTTTTATTTTGTTTTTTTTCAATATTTTGATGCTAAAGTAATAAAAAATAATTAAAAAATTTAAAAAATGAAAAATATAAGCTATATTTGAAAAAAATAACAATTTTATACTTTCTATTTTAAACTAAAATTAATTTAATTTATGGACGGAGAACTGGATAGACGGCAGTTAATTATCAACTCTTTAGAGACAAAAGCAGTGTTAAAACACAAGGTGTATTCTAACACTTTAGATGTTTTCGATATGTTAAAAGAAGCCTTACATGAGATGTCATCTGACATTAATGAAGAGCTAACAACTAGCCGTATCGTAAAAATTGAATATCGTGATAGGGGAAAGTTTGAGGCACAAATGCAAGTGGCTTCTGACACATTAATTTTCACTATGCACACTAATGTTTTTGAATTTTGCCGTGAACACTCAGTTCATAGTTGTGAATACGTAAAAAATAACCCTTCAAACAGTTATTGTGGGGTAATAAACGTGTATGACTTCCTTTCTGACTCGTTTAAGTTCAATAGAAGTGAAGATGATGGCTATTTAATTGCTAGAATCTATGTAAATCACGAAAAACAGTTCTTTGTTGAGGGGAAAAGACAAGAAGGATATTCTTATAAAACTTTCGGAACACAAAAAATCACTGAAGAGATATTAGTAGACATTATAGAAACATCTGTTTTATATGCTATAGATTTCGACTTGCTTGTACCTCCGTTTGACTCTCAGAAATTTATAGGTGTAGACCAGCTTAATACCAAAAATGAGGGTACTAAAATTAAAACCGCAAAACGTTTAGGTTTTAAATTTAATACGGACGATATTTTGGAATAGTTAGGAGTTAGGAGTTAGGAGTTAGGAGTTAGGAGTTAG
>JAWXTO010000051.1:0-11462 GCA_044433545.1 Rikenellaceae bacterium | reverse complement strand
ATAATAGCGCATATATGCGACAAAAAAAATAGCACCTGTTAAAAGTGCTATTCTATTGATAATCAATATCTTATGTGTCATATTTTGACTAAAATCATTTGCCAATGCAGAAATTCATAAATATATTTCCTAAAATGTCGTCAGTTGATATATCGCCAGTTAGGGAGCCGAGATGGTGTATTGTTTCACGAATATCTCCGCTGATGAGGTCATTAGGGAGGTTGTTTTCAAGGGCTAAAATTGCACGTTGAGTGCTAGTTTTGGCAGATGATAGGAGATCGTGGTGGCGGAGGTTGCTAATGACTACACTTTCAGTGTCGAAACCTATGTTATATTCTTTAGAAAGGTAAGTTTCTAGTTCTGAAACGCCTAAGCCACTTTTTGCAGACAGTTCAAACGGCACATAATCAGTATATATCTCGTTAAAAGCAGATTTTATTTGAGAAATGCGACTTGTGTCAGCTAAATCACATTTATTAATCAATAAGAATAAATTTTTGTCTGAAAATGCGTCTTGATCATGTAGCTTCTTGAAATTATCAATAGTGTCACTGATTTCTGCCTCTGCATCGACAACAAACATAACGATTTCTGCCTTTGCGATGGTCGAAATAGCACGCTCAACACCAATGGATTCAATAATATCCTCAGTTTCACGTATGCCAGCTGTGTCAATAAACCTGAAAAGCACTCCGTTAAACGTGATTGTCTCTTCAATAACGTCACGTGTTGTTCCTGCGATAGATGAAACAATCGCACGGTCTTCTTTCAAAAAAGCGTTAAGTAGGGTAGACTTGCCGACATTCGGAGAGCCTACAATTGCTACAGGAATGCCATTTTTTATTGCATTGCCTAGTTTGAATGAGCCGACAAGGATATCAATTTTAGTATAAATTTCGTTAAGTAGTCTATTTAATAAACTTCGATCAGCAAATTCAACATCCTCTTCAGAAAAGTCTAGTTCCAACTCAAGTAAAGACATTAAATGTAACAATTTGTCTCGTAAAACCGAAAATTCTAACGAATATCCACCCCTCATTTGATTCATAGCTAAAGTATGGCTAGATTTTGATGTCGAGGCAATCATGTCTGCAACTGCTTCTGCTTGAACAATATCCATTTTGCCATTTAGGTATGCACGTTGAGTAAATTCGCCTGGTTCAGCTATGCGTGCACCTCCACCTAAAATTGTAGAAATAATTTCACCTATGATATAATCAGACGCATGGCATGATATTTCAACCATGTCTTCACCAGTATATGTTTTCGGATTGCGAAATAAAGAAATTAACACATCATCTATCTTATTTCCGTCTCTATCTATAAAATTGCCATAATTCAAAGTAAAGCCATTTTTTTTTGTAAGACCTTTTTTTGATGTTGGCTGAAAAAAATTGTCAACAATGTTGATTGCTTCATTTCCAGTTACTCGTATAAGAGCTATAGCGCCTCCTCGACCAGTTGACAGGGCTACGATAGTGTCATTATTATTCATATTTATAAACTTTTTATAGTGCAAAGATAATTTATATAATTATTTTTAGGCAATCTTTAAAAGATTTTAACTATTTTTGCAGGAATAAGTGTGTTTTTACTTTTTAAGATAGGCAAAAAACATGCTTATGCTTTAAGGATAGAAACCAAGTTTAAGTGTTTTAAAGTACACATTAAAAAAACGTTGAAGAAAACTAAAAATTAATTATATTTTAAATTATGGGTAAAATTATTGCTCTTGCGAATCAAAAGGGTGGTGTAGGTAAAACTACAACGGCTATAAATCTTGCAGCATCACTTTCCATAGCTGACAAAAAAGTATTGTTAGTAGACTCAGATCCACAGGCAAATGCAACTTCTGGTTTGAATTTTGACATTAATAATCAAGGTATCTATGAACTTCTATTAGGAGACGAAGATGCAAAAAATGTGATACAAACAAGCGAAGATTTACCTAATTTAGATATAATTCCTGCAAGTATAGACTTAGCTGGGGCAGAAGCCGAGATGTTAAATTTAGAAAATGGGTCAACAAGATTAAAAAAAGTTCTTGACACAGTAAAAAACAGTTATGATTACATAATAATTGACTGTTCACCATCACTAGGTTTGCTTACAATTAATGCTTTAAATGCGGCAAACTCTGTTCTTATTCCTGTACAATGTGAATATTTTGCGCTAGAGGGTTTAGGTAAACTCTTAAACACAGTAAAAACAATCAAAGCAGGGAAAAATCCATCGTTAGAGATTGAAGGCTTTTTGTTGACTATGTATGATTCACGTTTGAAGTTGTCTAATCATGTTGTTGAGGATGTGCGATCACATTTTGGTTCATTAGTTTTTAATACAATAATATCACGTAACATTAGACTATCAGAAGCACCAAGTTATGGCTTACCAGCACTATTATATGATGCGCAGTCTACTGGTAGTGTAGCATATTTGAATCTAGCAAAAGAAATTATTGCTAAAAATTAACAAGGAGTATAAAAATGGTAGATAAAAAATTAAGAGCAAAAAGAGTAGGTAGAGGCTTGGATGCAATCTTTAAAATGGAAGATATTCAACTTAAAGATAACGAACCTGTATTTAAAATAAATGAATGGGAAATAGAAATTTCTAAAATTAAACCTAATCCTAACCAACCTCGTACACTTTTTGATGATGAAGCATTAACAGAACTTTCTGAATCTATAAAATCATTAGGCGTTATACAACCTATTACCGTATGTAAAGAGGAGGATGACACTTATACAATCATTTCTGGTGAAAGAAGATATCGAGCATCAAAATTAGCTGGTCTTCAGGTGATTCCTGCATATATACGCACTGTAAAAGGAGCTGACAACTTGTTAGAAATGGCACTTGTTGAGAACATACAACGTTCTGATCTTAGCGTATTAGAAGTTGCGTTTACATTACAGCGACTTATTGAAGAATGTAAGATAACACAAGAGGAGTTAGCTGACAGAGTAGGTAAAAAACGCTCAACAGTAAGTAATTACATTAGATTATTGAAACTACCTGCTGAGATTCAGAGTGCTCTACGTGATGAAGTGATTTCAATGGGTCATGCACGTGCAATTTTAAGTCTTGAATCAACAAAAAAGCAGTGTTCAGTGTTGAAAAAAGTAATAAAAAATGCTTTATCAGTGCGCCAAACAGAAATGTTGATTAAAGCTATAAAAGAACAAGCAAATGCTGAAACAATTAAAGAAAACGACGATTATGAACTTCCAGAGAGTTACATAAAACTTGTTGAGCATCTTGAAAAATACTTCACACAAGATATAAGTATTAAAAAAGGGAAAAATGGCGAAGGAAAAATTGTAATTAACTTTAAAGACGATACAGATATACACAATATTTTATCCAAATTTGAGTTGATTTCAAAATAAGGGTTGGTGTAAAACATGACATTGACCTAAATTTCTGAATGTACGCTAAATTAACCATTATTCTCTACACTAAATTGAAATATGCAACATAAAAAATATAAAATTCATACATTATTCGTTCTATTCGTTTTACTGATAGCAACCAATAACCTAGGATATGCTTCAACAATAAACTCTATTGTTGAAAAACAAATATCTAATAATGTAGAAGGAAATGTAGCTTATGAACAGAGTGTTGAGACAACAAAAGACACTATCATAAATGAAGTTAAGTCTGATACTGTATCAAGTGGCATCTATAACCAACTAAATGATGACAGTTTAAAGGTTTCAAATAGAAGTTTACAATATGATAGTACTGCTGTTAGAAGTGGAATTATTCTTCCTGACAGCATGAGAAATGCTTTAGAGGCAAGAGACACTTTAAAAAGGACATTTAAGTCAGATACTATGTTCATAAAAAGTGGAGTATTCCCTACAGCTATAGAGAAATTTTTAGATGAACAAGCGTTATTAGCAAAACAATTTGACACTATAACTGACCCTAAGAAATTAAAAAAAGAACGTGATAAAATAATTAGAGACTCTCTTAAAATCAAAACGTTTACAGAAACTGTTGGAATGTCATTTGTTTTGCCAGGTTATGGACAAATAAGAAATAAACAATATTGGAAGCTGCCTGTTTTATATGCTACTACAGGTAGTATGGCATACCTAACTATAAATGCTTCGAGCAAGTTTAAGAAATATGACAATGCTTATAATTATGCTTACTCTATAAATGTTCCTCAGGATAATCTTGACGAGCTTTTAAGAGAAAGAAATAAATATAACACACAAAAGACTGTTTTTATGATAGGTACAGCATTAACTTATATCTATTTTGTAGGTGATGCGGCACTAAACTATAAGGGTGATATTCACCCTACTAAGAAAGCTACTATGCTGTCTGCTGTTTTTCCTGGAGCGGGGCAAGTATACAATAAAAGTTATTGGAAATTACCAATTATATATGGCGGTTTAGCGACTTTTGGATATGTCATCGACTATAACAATAGGGGGTATAAGCGATTTAAAACAGCCTATGAAATGTTAACTGATGGTAATGATGCAACAGTTGATGAATTTAATGGTTACTATTCATCAACATTTTTAGAGAATACACGTGATTCATATAGACGATACAGAGATTTGGGGATAATTCTTACTTGTGGATTCTATTTGTTAAACATAATTGATGCGCACGTCGAGGCGTATCTAAAACGATATGATGTGTCTGACGATTTAGCCATGACAGTAGAGCCAACATTAATGCCTGCTGCTAAAGCCGTAAACAGACCAAGTTTTGACGGTATAGGGATGTCAATGAAAATTAATTTTTAACAACAAAATTGTATAATGAAACTAAAAGGGCTACTAATATTTATATTTATATCTATATTTACAACTACTACATCGTTTTCACAGACAACAACAGTTGAAGATGGTGATGGCACATTTAAAATAAACGCAACAGCACAACAATATGACAGCTTATTAAGTGATTGGTATGAAAAAAATATAAATATGTCATACGACAATTTTTTAAATGAATTTGTTGATATAGATATGTCTGAAGAGTATGCGCCTAAAGAAGCCCTTCCAGATAGCGTCTATCAAAATAGACTAAACATGCTTGCTTCGGCAATACAATTGCCTTATAATCCTATTGTAAAGCAATATATTATGCGATATACTATTAAATATCATACTTTTATGAATCGCATGATAGGTCTTGCACAATATTATATGCCAATTTTCGAGAAAGAACTAGATATTAATGGTCTTCCAGAAGAGCTAAAAATAATGCCAGTTATAGAATCTGCATTAAATCCATCAATAAAGTCTCGTGCAGGTGCTGCTGGTTTATGGCAATTTATGTTGCCTGTGGGGAAGTATTACGGTTTAGAGTATAACTCTTTCGTTGACGAGCGTTTTGACCCTGTAAAGTCAACACAAGCGGCATGTCAGTTAATTAAAGATTATTATAAAATTTATGGTGACTGGACACTAGTTATTGCGGCATACAACTGTGGCTCTGGTAACGTTAATAAAGCTATCAAAAGAGTGCCTAATGCTAAGACTTATTGGGATATTTATGAATATCTACCTCGTGAAACACGTGGTCACATACCTTCATTCATTGCAATGACTTATGCCTATACGTTTCACAAGGCACACGGATTCGAGCCTACAACTCCGCCTCATCCTGTGACAACAGACACAGTACACATTAACCGAATGTTACATTTTGACCAAATTACTTCGACATTAAACTTGCCTATCGAGCTTATAAGAGACTTAAATCCTCAATATAAGAAGGATATAATTCCTGCAAAAGAGAAACAATATACTTTAGTTTTGCCTATGGATGAAATTAGCCGTTTCGTAGAGTTTGAGCAAGATATTTTTGGGAAAGATACAATCTATTTGGCTGAATATTTGAACATTGACACTAAAGCACTAGAAAAAACTGATGTTGCAAAGTCTGCAACAACAACTAGCAGCAGTTCAGCTTCTACATATAAGGTAAAAAAAGGTGACAATTTAGGCTCTATAGCTGCACGATATAAAGTGAAGGCTAATGACCTTATGAGATTGAATAATATTACAGACCCTCGTAAGTTAAGAATTGGTCAAGTGTTAAAACTGAAATAACAAATAAAACTAATATTTATATTGGAAAGAATATTTACACTAAAAGCGATTGACCCTAGAGATTTCTATGGGGATAACAACATTAACATAACACACATTCGTAATAAGTCTCCAAAATTGAAGCTTACATGTCGAGGTGCTATGATAAAAATTGTAGGTGCAGAAAGTGACATAGATAACTTTGAAGCAAGGCTAAAAGACTTATTAGTATATTATAAACGTTACAATAACATGTCAATTGATGTTATTGACCAGATTTTTGACACTATTTCACCAGTTAAAATGAAGGGTATCACCCTCAAAAAAGACGAAGAGCATCTAGGTGACGATAAAGATGTGTTAGTTTATGGTACTGGTGGTAATATTATACGTGCTAAGAGTCCAAATCAGCGTAAACTAGTAGATTTATATCACAAAAATGACCTTCTTTTCGCTATAGGACCAGCTGGTAGTGGTAAAACATATACTGCAATTGCACTAGCTGTTCGTGCACTAAAAAACAAGAGCGTAAAAAAAATTATTTTAACACGTCCAGCAGTTGAAGCAGGTGAGAAATTAGGTTTCCTTCCTGGAGATATGAAAGAAAAGCTAGACCCTTACTTACAACCACTGTATGACGCACTGCATGATATGATTCCTGCGAAAAAACTAGAAGAATATCTTGAAGAGGGTATAGTTCAAATTGCACCACTCGCATATATGCGTGGACGTACACTAGACAATGCTTTTGTGATACTTGATGAAGCACAAAATGCTACATTTGCTCAGTTAAAGATGTTTTTAACACGTATGGGCGCATCAGCAAAATTCATTGTTACAGGTGACACATCACAAATTGACCTGCCACGAAAAAGTGACTCTGGGCTTATTCCTGCTGTTGAAAAATTAAATAATATCAAGGGCATTGCAGTAGTCGAATTAGACAGCACAGACATTGTACGTCACGCTTTAGTGAAAGAAATCGTAAAAGCTTTTAATGAATAAACTTATATAACAACTATATTAAATACAAAACTATGAACAAGGCACTAGTAGAAACAAACTTTAAATTTGACGGACAAAGCTCATTTTATAAAGGTAAAGTAAGAGACGTTTACAGCATCGGAGATGATTATATGGTTATGATTGTTTCAGATCGTATTTCTGCATTTGACGTAGTATTACCAGAAGGTATTCCTTTCAAAGGTCAAGTGTTAAACCAAATTGCTGAGAAATTTTTAGATGCAACAACAGACATTTGTCCTAACTGGAAAATAGCTTCTCCAGATCCTATGGTTACTGTAGGTCATCGTTGTGAGGGTTATCCTGTAGAAATGATTGTAAGAGCTTATTTAACAGGTAGTTCTTGGAGAGATTACAAAGCTGGAGCACGTGAAATTTGTGGTGTAGCGATTCCTGATGGCATGAAAGAACACCAAGCATTTCCTGAGCCAATTTTAACTCCTACAACTAAAGCAGAACAAGGTGACCATGATGCAAATATCTCTCGTGAAGAAATTATCTCTAGTGGTTTAGTTTCAAAAGAAGAATATGAAACACTTGAGAAATATGCTTTAGAGTTATTCAAACGTGGTACAGAAATTGCTGACAAGCAAGGTCTTATTCTTGTTGATACAAAATATGAATTTGGTAAAAAAGACGGCGTTGTTTACTTAATTGACGAAATCCACACACCAGACTCATCTCGTTATTTCTATAAAGAAGGATATCAAGAACGTTTTGAAAAAGGCGAACAACAACACCAACTATCTAAAGAATTTGTACGTGAATGGTTAATGGAAAACGGATTCCAGGGTCGTGATGGTGAAGTAGTGCCAGAAATGAGCGAAGAATTTGTTAATTCTGTATCTGAGCGTTACATTGAGCTTTACGAACACATCACAGGTGATAAATTTGTTAAAGAAGATAGTGAAAACATAGCTGAACGTATCGAAAATAGCGTAAAAAATATGCTTGCTAGACTATAAACTAAAGTTTACTAAGTCATTAAATGGGCAATTTCTAAAACGTTTGTTTTGAGATTGCCCTTTAACGTATAAAATCTAAAATATTATGAAAAAAACATTATTTTTATTCTTATTTTTAAGCTGTCTTACACTTAATGTATTTGCTCAAAAAGTTATCACACTTGATGACTCTAATTTTGCTGAAAAAGTTGCAAATTACAAGAATTTAAGAAACGACGGGTTTAATTATGTAGGTGATAAACCTGCAATTATCGACTTTTTTGCAACATGGTGTGGTCCTTGCAAGCAAATTACTCCAATTTTGAGCGATTTAGCTTCAGAATATGAAGATGACATTTATATCTATAAAGTAGATGTTGATAAATCGAGAGCTATCGCTGAAGCATTTGGAATTTCTGCAATGCCAACCCTTATTTTCATACCTTTAGAAGGTGATGCAAAATTTGTTAGAGGTGCACAAACAAAAGAAGCATACACTAAAATGATAAACGAAATTTTATTAGGAGAATAATTAGTTAGGGAGATTTGTAATAATGCAAATCTCCCTAATTTTATGATCTAAAGGGTAATACCCAAAACCTCGTTTTGTGGATTTCCCTAATAATTTTCAAAGAAAATTATACGCTCTTTTGCCCTTAAAGGCAAAAGAAAGCGAGTTTTGAAGCCCTCTAGGCGTACTTTTTCAAAAAGTATAAAACTTATTATAAAAGGCGGAACGCCTTTTATAATAAGTTTTTAAGGAACAACTACCTCCGTTTTTAAGGTTTTTAGCGAAACCCAAGGTATTTTATCTAGAATATCTTGCTTTAACTATCTAGGAATCACCGATGTATTAGTTTCGGGCATCACCCTGTTTAAAATATGCAACAACACACAACAATAGAATCGCTGCTGTTATAGAGCCTAAAAGAACGACATTTACGCCCTCACTGCTGCCATAAGAGTGCATGCCTGAAAGATAATAGTTCACTCCGAAGAAGGTCATTAATATAACATATATGCTCAATACAGACATCACGGCGTAAGCATAAGGTGTGCGGAACAGCTTTATAAAACGAGCATGTATCACAAATGCGTAAACTATCATAGATATAAGTGCCCATGTTTCTTTGGGGTCCCAGCCCCAATAACGTCCCCAAGATTCATTCGCCCAAACAGCTCCTATGAACACTCCGACACTCAAAAACAAAAGACCTATAATTATGCTCATTTCATTGATAATATTCAGCTCTTCAATGCGGTTTGTATATTTTTTCTTCGTGTCAAAAACCATAATTTTAAGCGAAACAATACCTAAAATAGCACTCATAAAGAAGAAACCATAGCTTGCAGTGATAATCGCCACATGAAACATCAGCCAATATGACTTTAGCACAGGCACAAGAGGTGTAATTTCTGGATCTAAGAAATTCAACAACGAAATCATAAGAATAATACCTCCTAGCATAGAAGAAATCGCAAAAGTAATTTTAGAACGGCGCATAAAAATGAAACCTGCGACTAAAATACACCATCCCACATAGACCATAGTTTCATAAGAAGAAGTCCATGGAGCACGGCCTGAAATATACCATCTTAGACCAATTCCCCATGTCTGATAAAGGAATACAAGGCTTGTTGCCACAGTCAACACTTTAAATGCTGCACTTTTAAAACGAGAAGCCCCTGCAAGAATTTGTGACAAGACAATAAACAACAATAACGCCCCTAAAATTAAGTAGCAAAGCCCTGAAACTTTAAAGATGTTCACTTTGTTGTATGTGATTTCAGCCTCTATTTTTTTGTGTGAGATAAGGTGCTCCTCAGAAGCTTTTGCACGCTGGAAGATCTTAATGTTTGACACCATTTGCAGAGCGTCAGACCAGTCTTTTGTGCTTAGTGCTTCGGCATAAGATTCTAGCAAAATAGGCATAGCTTTACTCGCCATAATTGAATCCATTCCGTTGAATTCTGACAGATCATCACCAGCAGAACACCACACATCATTAGGGCTGCCCTCTAAAGGAAATAAATTTAACAACTGCATTCGTATCATCGCATTCATAATGTTGACTCTTTCGTCAATTTTGATGATGTCTTTGTCAAATTTATTTTGTTCGTTGGCTTGTTTAGGATAAATTTCGTCTAAATACTTCGCAAGCTTATATTCTCCAGTTTCTGTGTTAAAAACAGAGTTAAAAGAAGTGTATTTCCCGTCTATGCCAAAGATTTTTTGCACTTCAGCGTTGCTCCCAACATAAACAAGAGGCACTTCTGCCCACATATAAGGATTTGCTAACATGCCTAATACAACTTGTTCTGCTCTAATTCCATTGTAGTCGCTCGCACGGTGAATTTTGCGTAACATTTTCTGTGCATAACTATTAAAAGGCTCTACACGACCATTTGGATTTTGTACCAACAGTGAGTTTAGAGAATCTGCTAATTCTTCGCTAATTAACGACTTTTCGATGTTACTATTAGTGATTCTTTGTTGTGAAAAAGAGCAAAAAGGAGTCGAAGCTAAAGCCAAAGCAATAGCAAGGACTTTTAGGCTAGAAAGCTGATTAAGACGAGATGCTAAAGTCCTAAAACGTGAGTTTTTGTGGAATAATATTAAGACAAAACCTAGGGTCATTAAGATATATCCTAAATAACTTATTATTGTGCCTTCTAAATCTTTATTAACAGTTAAAAACGTGCCTTTTTCGTCCTTGTCATACGAAGTTTGATATATACGGAAAGGTCCAACATAAGCAATATTATTCATGTATATTTTTTGCTCAATAATTTCGTCTTCGTATGTTATTTTCACATCACTTTCATAAGATGAGGCACTCGAAGAGCCAGGATAACGCTCCATTGTAAAGTCTTTTAGCTCGACAGAAAATGGAACTTCTTGCGTTGTTCCGTTCATGTATTCTCCGACATAGATAGTAGACGAACTTTCGCCCTCACGAATGTGCATTATGCCCTCATAAGAGAACAGGTGAGTGTACATAGCTCCGATTAGTATGAAAACAAAGCCATAATGTGACAATAAAACGCCCCATTTTCGTTGTTTAAAGAGTTTTGTTTTTATAGTAAGCCCTATGAAATTAACGCACATCAAAAACTGTATGCCAAAGAACCACCAAGAGTGATAAAATGCGTTAAAAACTTCTGGTGTAGAGGTGTTTTTTTCATAAAAAGTAGCGCACCCCATAACTATAGCATATATTGCTAATAGGATAAGTGTAAATCGGTAAGAAAATAATGCAGAGACAATTTTATTCATAATTTTAAAGGGGAAAAGCTGTGATTAATTAAAGCTGAATTCAACCTGCAAATGCAACTGAATTCATAGTTAATATTTGTTTGAATTTTTCATTTGGCGTGAGGTATCCGAGCCTTTTACGAGGTCGATTATTTAGCTTGTTTTCAATCC
>JAWXTO010000050.1:0-11662 GCA_044433545.1 Rikenellaceae bacterium | reverse complement strand
ACGCCACCGACAAGTTACCACGCGAGGCATCACCACAACACCTATACAGCAAACAAGCCAGAGCGTACCATACTTATTGAATGATACCCAAAATTACAAATTATTCAGGTTTTAAATATACATTTTCGGGTTCTGACAACACTTCTATAGCTTTTGTTAGAACTTCATCGTCAGAATTTAATATTTTATACATTTCAGTGTAATCCCATAGTTTCTGCGCTATTATACCTTTAAGCTGTAACTTCGCATTTTCTAAATTTGAAGCAAAAAAGTCATCTCTATCTATTACTGCATCTTTTTCTCTTGCTAGCTCGATTAAATCGTCAATAAACTCTTCACTTATATCATAGTTTGCTTCAAAATCTTCAAAATTTGGATATTTTTTAAGTAATGATTTACGTGTTTTGTCAACATAATCAATAACATAGTTAGTTATAACACCCGAACGGATTATAGCACTCCAACTTTTAGAGAATCTCGTAGTGTCCATGCCAACATAAATGTCAGGAGTAATGCCTCCACCTCCATAAACAGTACGACCCAATTTTAGGGTCTTTGACTTTAAAGAATCTGGCATTGCATTATGTAAAGAATCTTTGTTTACAAGTTCTCCACTAGTGTATCTCTTATAATAATCAGCATAATATTGTTCTTTATCTCCCATAGTATAAGGACGTTGAATTGCTCTACCACTCGGAGTATAATAACGTGCAATTGTTAACCTTATAGCCGAACTATCAGGCAGTTGAATCTGTTGTTGCACAAGCCCTTTCCCAAAAGAAGGACGACCTATGACAATTCCTCTGTCGTGGTCTTGAATTGCGCCTGCTACAATTTCACTAGCCGATGCGCTTTCTTCGTCGACTAACACAATAAGGCGTTTATCTTTGAAATTTCCTAAATTTGTTGCAAAACTGTTACGTCTAGGTATGGCACGCCCTTCTGTATATACTATAAGTTCGTTTGATGACAAAAATTGATCTGATAATGAGATTGCTTGATCTAAATAGCCTCCTGTGTTACCTCTCAAATCAAGAATTAAGGCACTAGCATTAGGCATTTTTGCCATAGCTTCTTTATATTCATCTGTTGTTGTCGCCATAAAGCGATTTAACTTCACATAAGCTATAGAATCATCAATCATGTACGCTGCATCAAGGCTAACAATTGGAATTTTATCTCTAATGATGTGAAAAGTAAGTGTGTCTGCTTCACTTTGACGGAAAACATCTAAAACCACGCTTGTGCCTTTTGTCCCTCTAAGAATTTTCGGAACTTCAAGCTGTTTAATGCCAATTACGGACTCACCATCGACTTTTACAATTCTATCTCCTGACTTTAATCCAACTTGTTCAGAAGGTCCTCCTTTAACTGTATTCACAACGATTAAAGTGTCTTTCAAAACGTTAAATTCGATTCCGATACCTTCAAAATTTCCATCAAAAGAATCATTTACACTCTTCATTTCTTCTTTGGTGATGTAACTAGAGTGAGGGTCTAACTTTTCTAACACTGCGGTAATAGCATCCTCTGTTATTTTGTCAGGATCTTCTTCTTCGATGTATCCATTTACTAAATAGTATAAGAAATTACTAAATTTCTGGTTATTTAACAATAGTTTTTCTTTCTGATTTGTTGATAAAGATTGGGAAAAAGAACTATATGTAGATAAAATTAACGCAATTGTAACAATTTTTTTTAACATAATTGATTTTTATTTTAAAATAGCATAAATATGACTTATCTTTGTGGTGAAAAACAAATATTAAACAAAAATAAACAAAAAAATGAAAAAACTTAAATTATTTACGTTTTTTGCAGCGATTTTATTGTGTTTCGTAAATTGCTCTCCTAAAACTGAGGTTGTAAATGAAGAACCTATTTTCTGGACTTGGTCAGGTTATGGCCCTAAACAAAACTGGGACACAATTTGTACTGAAATGCAGCGTTATGGTGTTACAGGTCTTATTTTGAATGCTAAAGAAGACGGTCTTAGACACGTTGTTCCTATTGCTAAAAAGTATGGAATCAAAGTTCACGCATGGGTGTGGAGCTTAAATGACGGTAGTCAAGTGAAAGATCACCCAGAATGGTATTCTGTAAATCGTTTAGGTCATTCATTAGCTGACTCTATAGCTTATGTTGGTTATTATAAATTCCTTTGTCCTATTATCCCTGAGGCTCGTGAACACGTGAAAGAAAAATTCCGTAAAATTTGCCAAATTGAAGGTCTTGAAGGTGTAAGTTTAGACTATCACCGTTTTGTAGACGTGATTTTACCTACTACTCTTTGGGCTAAATATGGTATTGTTCAAGATAAAGAATATGCTGAGTGGGATTATGGTTATCACCCTAAAATGATTGAGGCATTCCAAGCAGAATATGGTTATGACCCTCGTGAATTAGAAGATCCTTCTACTGACGACAAATGGTTACAGTTCCGTTGTGATCAAGTGACTTCTCTAGCTAATGAAATCGGAGAAATCGCTCACGAAAACGGCAAATTGCTTAGTGCGTCACCTTTCCCAACTCCAGCGATGTCTCGTTCTATGGTACGTCAAGACTGGGGTAAATGGAAATTAGACGTTGCTTTCCCTATGATATATCACGGGTTCTACACAAAAGAACTTTCATTCATTGAAGATTGTGTTAGTGAGTGTTTAGTAGAGAAATATGATAGTACAGACTTATATTGTGGTATCATTTCTAACCAATTTAGAGAAAACGGTCAGAAAGTAGCTGATGGCATTCGTGCAGCACTTAAAGGTGGTGCAAAAGGTGTTGCTTTCTTCCAATTTAGTAACCTAAATCAAGAAGAAAAAGAATCTGTTAAGATTCTTGGTGACAGCATCAGAGCTGCTAGAAGATAATATATCTAAAATCATTTATTAGAATTAACAAAAGAGCGACACAATTCGCTCTTTTGTTGATTAAATTAAAATTATACAATATGAAAAAAGCACTTTTACTTTTAACAGCATCAATTATGATGATTTCGTGTACAAAAAGCACGAAAAGCCTGTTAGCAGAAAAATCAGACTTTACAAAAACAGAATTATCTTCTGATTGGAAGTTTGCTCAAGTAGGAAAAGACGAATGGATGCCTGCAACAGTGCCAGGTGTTGTTCATACGGATTTACTTGCTAATGGAAAAATTGAAGACCCTTATTTTTCAACTAACGAAAAAGAGCTTCAATGGATAGAAGACGAAAGTTGGACTTATAAAACAACTTTTACTCCTTCAGCAGCTCAGCTAAATGCAGCAGAAGTAGAACTTAACTTTGAAGGTCTTGACACTTATGCTGAAGTATTTTTAAATGGTAAAAAGATTCTTGAAGCTGACAACATGTTTATCAACTGGAAAGTTTCAGTAAAAAAAGACCTTGTAGAAGGTGAAAACTCGTTAGAAATTGTGTTTGCTTCAGCTTATAGAGTAGGTTTAGAGCTTCTTAAAGACTTTCCTAAACTTCCTGCTGATAATGACAAAGGTGTAGACGGAAAAACATGTACTGTTACACGTAAAGCTCAATTCCACTATGGTTGGGACTGGGGTCCACGTTTTGTGACTGCTGGTATTTGGAAACCTATTTACTTAGAGTCATTCAATTACTCAGAATTTGATAATATCCACTATGTACAACTTTCACAATCTGACGCTGTAGCAGAATTTGATGCTAAAGTAACAGTAAACTCTGTTGTAGATGGTTTAGGTACTATCATTCTTGCTGACAAAGACGGTAAAGAATGGGCTAGAAAAGATGTTACTCTTTCAATTGGAGAACAAACTATCTCTATACCTTTCTCTATCCAAAATCCTAAATTATGGTGGCCAAATGGTATGGGCAAAGAAAAGCCAACACTATATAATGTTGATGCGATTCTTCTTGTTGACGGCAAAAAAGCTGATCAAGATTGTCAACGTTTAGGTGTTCGTACAGTTGAACTTATCCGTGAAGAAGATGAGTGGGGCGAATCTTTCAAAGTTAGAGTTAACGGTGTAGACTTGTTCATGAAAGGTGCAAATATCATCCCTCAAGATGTGTTCCTTCCAAATGTAACAAAAGAACGCTATGAAAAACTTGTAGATATCTCTGTTGAAGCAAACATGAATATGTTACGTGTTTGGGGTGGCGGTATCTATGAAAGTGATGATTTCTATAACTATTGTGACGAAATGGGTATCATGTTATGGCAAGACTTCCCATTTGCTTGTGCATTCTATCCATGGGGAGACGATTTCTATAATAGCGTAAGACAAGAAGCTACAGACAACATCCGTCGTTTACGTAATCACCCATCATTAGCTATTTGGTGTGGTAACAACGAAATTGACGAAGCATGGGAAGTTTGGGGTTACAAAGAAGACAAAGTTAACTATCCTTGGACAGAACAAGAACAACTTGACATCAGAAAAGGTATAGACGATTTATTCTTTGATGAAGTTCTTCCAGGCGTTCTTGCAAAAGAAGACACAACACGCCCTTATCACCCATCTTCACCAGTTTACACATGGGGAGATGAGCGTAGCCAACACTCTGGAGACGTTCACTATTGGGGTGTATTCCACGGAGAAGAACCTTTCTCTGTATATAAAGACAAACCAGGTCGTTTCTCTAACGAATATGGTCACCAATCTTTAGCTAACTATGACACATGGAGAAAAGCATTGAAACCTGAAGAGTTAGTTATTAAACCTAAAACAGCTGCTCAAATTGCTAAAAATGGCAAATTTGATGGTAAAATAGAGCTTCCAGAAGCTATGCACATTCACCAAAAAAACCCTAAAGGCTATAAAGTAGTTGAAGATTATATGGTTCGTGAAGTTCCTGTTCCTAGAGACAACCTTAGAGAATTTGCTTACCTTTCTCAACTTGTACAAGGTGATGGCATTAGAATTGCGATGGAAGGCCACCGTCAAAATCGTCCTTTCACAATGGGTACACTTTACTGGCAGTTAAATGACTGTTGGCCTGTGACATCTTGGAGTAGCATGGACTATCCTTATGGATATAAAGCACTTCAATATTTCGCAATTGGCTCATTTGCTCCTTCTATCTTCTCGTTTGACCTTGAAGAAAAAGATGAAGTTGTTGAATTGTGGGGTATCACTGACGAATTGGTAGACAAAACAGGTAAAGTAAACCTTTCTTTACGTGACTTTAGTGGTAAAACTCTTTGGAGTGAAGATTTTGATGTTAACATCCCTGCTAACACTTCAAAAATCATCGTTGAGCGTTCTACTAAAGATATGTTACAAGGTGCAAATCCTAAAGATGTGGTTCTTGTTGCAGAAGGTAACATAAACGGAGTTAACTTACGCAAAATTTTCTACTTCTTACCTTACAAAGACCTTAACTTCCCTAAAGCTGACTACACAGTAAGCTATGAGAAAAACGGTAAAAATGTGAAAGCTACTATCAAAGCTAACAACTTAATAAAAGCTGTTCTTTTCGAAGGTGAAGTAACTCAAGGTGACAATCCATCTGACGCATATTTCGATATGTTACCAGGTGAAGAAAAAGTTGTTAATCTTGTATTTGACGAAGATAAATCTATTGAAGAATTAGGCATTATGGTTACTAACCTAAATGACATAATTCGTAAGGGAACTTCTAAAAACTAAACTTTAATGCTTTTTTAATATAAGACTTCATCTTCGAATTTTATATAATGCACCGTAGGAACCCCTACGCTTACATTTTATAAAATCCAAATCTAAAGCCCTATAATAAAAAATCAAATAAAGCCAGTTATTAGAACTCCCCCTAAATATAAAAAGTAATTTAACTTAATTTATTTACAAAGGGGTTATTTCGATTTATAAACTTCGAGATAACCCCTTTTTTATTTTAAAAATATGTTTTTTAACATCCTTATAATCTCTTTTGTCGTAACACTGCTTTTGTTGAGTCTTTATACAACAAGAGCCTTGAAATTATCTCTAAATTCTGATAAGGTTTTTAAAATTACAAAACGTTCATTTTTTGGCGTAGTGGTTTTGATCTTGTTTTTCTTGTTCTTAGAATTTGTTTCCAGATATTTTGGTTTAGGGCTGAAATATACTGACCGTGCAGCTGTTTTAGGGTGGATGACACTGTCTATACCTATGCTAGTTTTAGTTTTGTTGTCTATACCTGTTGAAATTGCAGAATTAATTGCTAAAATAAAATTAAAGAAAATCCGACAAGTTATTTTAGGAATTACAATTTTTATGCTTTGTTATGTAGTATATTCGTTTTTAACGCCTAGTACAAATTACGAAACGAGACATGTAGATATTAAGGTAAATAATCTTCCCGAAGCGTTAGAGGGCTTTACTATATTACAACTGTCTGACATCCACATAGGAAACCTAACAGAAACAGAAAAAGAAGCACTAGAAACTAAGCTAATAGAACAGTGTAATTCTCTAAATCCAGACATTCTAGTCCTTACAGGAGACCTTATCACTCATTCACCTAGCGAAATTATTGGAAATGACGGTTTTCTAGGGAAGTTAAAGGCTAAATATGGCAAATATTTCATATATGGCAACCATGACATCGGCATGTATAATCATCACCTTAATTCAGAGGAATTACAGGCTGATATAGACACTATAGCTTCGATTATGACCAACAATGACTTTATTGTTGTTAGCGATTCTCTAGTGACTTTAGACATAGATAATGACTGTCTTTATATACTTGGCGTGGACGAAATTTCAAAAAAAGACTATATGCGAAAATATGACTCTATAACACAGTCACTCATAGGTTCTGACATTGTTGTTTCGCTTAGTCACGACCCAAAATTCTATTCTATGATATTAGAAACACCAGATGCGTATGTTCCACAGCTTACTTTGGCAGGTCACACACACGCCTCTCAGTTTGAGGTGCTTGGATTCTCGGTTTCAGACTATGTTTTCAAATACGCTAGAGACCTTTATGAAGAAAATGGGAAATATTTGTATGTAAACAGAGGGTTAGGTTATCACTTTTACAGAAGAATTGGCTCAAAACCAGAAATTACTCTATTAAAACTTACCCGTAATGTGCTTTAGAGACACATCTAGTCTATATTGCTAAAAAAGTATCAAAATTTATTTGCATTTTAACAGATTTTAAGTATCTTTGGACTATGCGATTTATTGTATATTCGCCTAATTATAAATTGATTACTAATTAAAATTTAAATTTATGAAAAAAGCATTATTATCTCTAGTAGTATGTCTACTAAGTGTTGTATACGTACACGCTCAACAAGCATTTACAGGTGATTTCTTCTCTGTATCTCTACCAAACAACCACTGGAAAGCTCATGAAGTTCCTATGGAGGTTAATGGTCAATGCCTAGCTTTATATACTCTTGCAAATCAAAAAGACGTAGGTGAAAGTATTGTAATCTGCGCTATTGACGTTCTTGTTGACCCTGTTGAATACATCAACGTACAATGTGCTGAGGAGAATCCTATTTTTGACAATGCTACATTTGACAAAATTGTAGATGATGAATTTGCAGGTCTTCCAGCAAAAAGTAGAAGCTTTGTTAGCGAACTTGATGGATGTGATTATGAAGGTGATATGGTAGTATTTAGCACAGATGAATCTACATATTATATTCTTCTTTACACATCATATGAAAACCCTAAATTTAACAGTGTATTTGAAACTTTAGAGCTTCATCAATAACACTTAGAAAGGTATTTATATAAATAAGGCTGTCCAAAATCACAATAAGTGATTTTGGACAGCCTTATTTTTGGTATAATGGTAAAAAACAGTTGATAGAAACGCTGTAAATACTTTATCTTTTAAATCGTGCAAAAACACCTAAAGGAAGCGTTTTCTTGTAACTATCAACAAAGAAAAGTTCTCCAAATTCGATGTTTTCAGCCCCGAAAATCTGTTCTAGTAAACCTTTAGCCAATAATGCCGAAAGCCCCATAGAATATAGGTTAAATACTAAAAAACCACCTTTACTTAATAGCTTTTCACAGCTAACAAGTAAGTCGTATATATCTTTTTCGAGTATCCATTTCTCATTGTCAGCACCACGACCATAAGCTGGAGGGTCTAGAATTATGCCTGTGTATTTGTTTTCTCTTTTTACCTCTTTATTTACAAATTTTCGAGCATCTTCGACTATCCAACGTATGTTACTGAGTGAACTAAGCTCCATATTCTCTCTTGTCCAGCTAACTACCTGTTTTACAGAGTCTACATGAGTAACTTCGGCACCTGCACTTTTAGCAGCAAGTGTAGCACCCCCAGTATATGCAAATAAATTTAGCACTTTTGCGTCCATTCCTTGCGCAAGTTGGTCTTTTACAGAGTCATATATAAAATTCCAGTTAGCAGCCTGTTCAGGGAAAATGCCTACATGTTTAAAGGATGTTAAGCCTAGTCTCATTTTAATAGACATCCCTTTATACTTGTAGTTTACGTGCCACTGTTCTTTCATTTTAGGCTTCAACATCCATTCGCCTCGCTCTTCACTTTTCGCATCACGACGAAAGTAGGCATCGCTCATCTCATTCCACTTTTTGTCACTTAAAGATTTTTGCCAAAGGGCTTGTGGCTCAGGGCGTGCGATTATAAACTCTCCAAAACGCTCAAGTTTTTCAAAGTTTCCGCTGTCAATAAGTTCATAATCTTGCCAATCGCTAGGTGTAATAAGTTGTGAAACCATTTTGTAATTTATATTTATGTTTTAAAGGACTGTATTTTTTTTATTTATAGTGTTTTAGGGAACTTCTAAAAACTGAACCTTAAAATCACTTAATGATTCTTCGAGTTGTTCATCAAGTGAAGTGTAAGTGAAATTAGAGCATTTTGTGATAGACGATCCGTCATAATATTTCTTTGCAACTAGACATTCTAATAAAAATGACGAATACTTGAAATTGATATGTAGTTTCTCGAAAAATCTTAGACATGAAATCGCACTTTTTATCAATCTGTCCGACACTTTTTTTATTGGAGGTTCATATCCCATGACTCTGGCACTTTTTGTTAATAATTCCTCATAGGAAAGATTTTCATTCGAGACTATTAGTCTTTTTAAGGTGACATTTGTGTCTAAAATTTCAGTTGCTGCTCTTGCCACATCTCTCACTCCGACATAACCTGTAACTCCCGAACTGTAACGTTTATTTTTCTTTGCTAAAGTCGCAACAATTTTTGAAGAACTACTTTTTTGGGCATTGCAACCAATGATAACCGAAGGGTTCAAAATTACGCCATTTAGTCCTTCATAAAAATATTTAAAAACTGCATTTTCACAGTAGAATTTACCAATAGAGTACGCACTTTTACCAACTAAAGAGTCAATTTCACATGTTTCATCTATAAATTGACCATCTTCATGTGATTCTCCGAGCGTTGCGATAGTACTAATGTGTACAAAACGCTTAATTTTAGCCTTTTCGACTGCCCATAACACCGCTTTTGTTAACTCTAAATTGTAATTTACGAACTTTTTTGTGCTTTTTGACAGGTTTACATTCGCTGCTGCGTGTATAACTGCATCATAATTATGTAAAATTTCGCTAAATTCTTCGTATGAATCAATGTCTATTTTATAACTATTATAATGTGAATTTATGCCCTCTTTTTCAAGTTTAGCATCAAGAATTGACAGTTTCTGCTCACTTCTATAGGCTATGCCTACAGTTTTCCCCTTTCTTAACAATTCACATACGATGTGTGAGCCTACAAGCCCTGTAGCACCCGTAACAAAAACTTTATCATAGATTATATTGTTGTCAAATATCATATTTTGCCGTAAAATAATGTTAAATTATTTCTTGTAAGTTACTCCATAACAACTTCTTACCAAAGCCTAATTTATTGTCAGTAAGCTTTAAAGCTGATGGTTTTAAAACCCACAAATCTATGTCCATAAATATCGCAAAGGGATATTTTTTCAAATATTCCTTTTTTGCATTCTTAACATCTGACTCTGACGCTTTAACTACCTCACCTTCAATCTGTAAGCCTTCAATTTGACCTACTACTTTTGTTTCTAGAACGATGTTTGCAGCTACTTTATTATTTATAACCATATTCTCAACATGTTTAGTGCCCTCAGACGAAGTGAACACAAAAACATTAGCTTCTTTTATGTATACATAAAAAAGCGCACAGCAACTTGGCACATTTTCTTTAGAAATTGTCGCTAAAGTCATCACATGATGCTTAGATATGAAATCTATAAATGGTGAATCTAATTCCATCCCTCTACAATTTATCTATCTGATTAATACTACTTTATGGGCACTGTTATAAGCCTCAATTTCACCGAATCACTAACGAAATTAGTAATATCTATACTTGGCTCACCAGATTTAACCTCGTCTATAACTTTTACTTTCACAGATTCATAACTTTCTTTTTGTGAAGCAGTTATATCCTCTCCTTTTTCGTTAGACATTTTTAGTGGGTCTATAGGTGTACCGTTTTTCCAAATTCTGAAGTCAAGGTGTGGACCTGTTGAAAGCCCTGTACTACCTACATAGCCAATTACGTCGCCTTGTGAAACACGTGAGCCAACTTTCAACCCCTTAGCATAACGACTTAAATGCAGATAACCAGACACATAACCTCTAGCATGCTTAATTTTGATGGTATTACCTCCACCGCCAGAATATTGACAGAAAGTAACAACACCATCACCAATTGCTTGCACTGGAGTTCCCGTTGGCGCAGCATAATCGACTCCGTGATGTGCCCTCACAACACGCAAAACAGGGTGCATACGTGCATTTGAGAACGTTGAACTAATACGAGAATATTTTAATGGAGCTTTCAGAAAGGCACTTTTGAGACTTTTACCTTCTTCGTCCCAATATCCCTTAACTAACTGATCTTTATCCATATATTCATAACGCACTGCATAATATTCCTTATTGTTATGTCCAAAAATGCCACCCCATATAGTTCCTATACCTATGCTTTCTCCGTCTATAAATTGTTCATCATAAATAAGCTTAAATTTATCTCCCTTTTGAATAGCATAAAAGTCTACACTCCACTGAAATACATCAGAAAGATCCATTGCTAATGCAGGACTAAGACCCTGCCCAACAACTGCTTCCCAAAGAGAACTTGTAATTTCTGCTTCTGCATATTTTCGTTCTGTAACTACCTCTTTTTCATGCTTTTTCATCTTTATTCCATCAGTAAAGTCAATAACAACATACTCCTTTACTGAATGTTCATAGATGAAATACTGTAGTTCATCGCTTTTGCTTTTTAGAACACTATATTTGTTTCCTTGACGAAATGTTTTTAAATCAAAAACACCTTCTGACATTTGAACAATATTATAGACTTCATTTGCTGTAACTCCTTGTTTGTCAAGAATTACACCAAATGTATCGCCTCGTTTAACTTCGTCAGTAGTAACGTTTAAAGAGTCAACACATATACCATACATGAACTTATGAGAATAGTCGATGTCATTGTTAATCTCATCATAGGCAGCTGTCAGACTAGACAAGCTGCATTTGTAAATAAGTGTTGATACACTGAGTATCAAACAGATAATTATTAGTATAATAGGTAATTTGTGCTTTGAAAACATTATTTTTTCTTCTTTAATTTTAAATTATCAAATCCATTGCCGTAAACATTTGAAACAGAGGCATTTGATATAAATGCATTATTATCGACTTCTC
>JAWXTO010000049.1:0-11708 GCA_044433545.1 Rikenellaceae bacterium | reverse complement strand
TGTAATAGCAGGCAACACCCCAGGATTTACCATAAATCCCGAGCTTAACACCAAAGCAGCCTCCTTATTGAAAAGTCTAGCTAATTTATCCTCTAAAATCGTATAATCTACAGAATTTCCGCACATTAAGCGTGACGACGGATTACTTAAAATGAATTCTGACGAAAAATTTAAACCTTTTACAAATTCTTTTTGTACATTTGCATCGCTAAGAGCCAAATAGTCATTTGTTGATAGATTTAGATAGCTATTTTCGTCAATAGATATTGTTTTTGATGATAATATGTGTGTTAATCTAAGAGAACGGTAGTTGCCGCTAGCTGACAAATCAGCTAATTTCTGTTTTATCATTTGTTTATTGACTTAGTTGTTTGTTCAATAGAAAAATCTATTGTTTAATGTTTAATGAGAGTTTAACTTCCCCCAAAAGAATAACAAATATAATGGATTTAGACGAATTAGAAGAATTAATCACAAAAGAATATACCATAAATAGTGAAGAAGCACTATTTATATATAAAAACATGCCGTTAGAGCAACTTCTAGCTTTAGCAAGAAATTTAAGCAAAAAATATGATGCTAAAGACTTTGACACATGTTCGATTATCAATGCTAGAAGCGGAAAGTGTTCAGAAGACTGTAAATGGTGCTCACAAAGTAAATTTCACAACACAAATATCGAAATTTATTCACTATTAGACGGTCAAAAAATCATAGAAATGGCACAAAACAACGCCAATAATGGTGTCGGAAGATTTTCATTAGTAACTTCAGGGCGTAAAATGAGCACTTTAGAAATTAATAAAATTGTGCCTGTTTATGAACACCTAAGAGACAATGTGAAGATAGAGTTGTGCGCATCTATGGGGCTATTAACAAAAGTTGAGCTTCAAAAGCTATACGATGCAGGATGTAAGCGTTATCACTGTAACCTTGAAACAGCACCATCTCACTTTAGCACATTATGTAGCACACACACCATCGAAGACAAAATTAAAACTATAAGTTATGCCAAAGAAGTCGGCATGACTATATGTTCAGGTGGCATTATTGGCATGGGAGAAACCGCAGAACAGCGTATAGAAATGGCTATGCTGCTTCGTGAATTAAAAGTTGACTCTATACCTATGAACGTGTTAAATCCTATAAAAGGAACACCTCTTGAAAATAGCAGCCCACTAAGTGACGAAGACATATTAAGAACTCTTGCTATTTTTAAGGTGATTTATCCAAAAGCAGTAATAAGATTTGCTGGTGGACGCACATTAATCACACAGATTCAAAAAGATGCCGTTTTAGGAGGGGTTTCTGCTGCTATAGTAGGAGATATGTTAACAACATTGGGCATAGACATGAAAACCGACCTCGAAATGTTAAAGTCACTTCGTAAAAAAATGTGGGTTGACCAATAAGTGTACTCATCACAGAGAGTAACTAAGAAGGATGAGTTTTGGGGCTTCGTGAAGGCTCTCAAACCGCAGCGTACTAGCGTACGTGAGGATTTGAGAGTCGAGGGAAGTGCCAAAAATCGCCTTGTTAGTCGCTCTCACCCTAATGACCTATTCAAACTTATATCCTACACCTTTAATTGTAACGATGTGGTGGTCACCAACTTTTTCACGTAATTTACGAATATGAACATCCATTGTTCTTTCACCGACAATCACATCATCACCCCACAGACTTGAAAAAATCTCATCACGTGAAAACACTCGTCCAGGGTGACTCATAAGCAATGATAAAAGCTCAAATTCTTTACGTGGAAGTTGTAATTTGCTTTTGTCTTCAAGAACTACAACATACGCCTCTCGGTCGATATATATGCCTGAAGTTTCATCCTCTTCGATTTCAGTCACAGAAGAATTATAACGTTTAAGAAGAGCTTTAACACGACTTACCAACACTTTTGGTTTTACAGGTTTCGCAATATAATCATCTGCACCTGCATCAAAGCCCGCAATTTGAGAATAATCTTCAGAACGAGCAGACAAAAATGTAATAATTGTGTTTCTAAACATTTCTTTAGAACGTAAAATCTCACAACATTCTATACCATCCATTTGTGGCATCATAACATCTAAAATAATAAGGTGCGGTTCCTCTTTTTCAGCTACTTCAATAGCCTCTACACCACTAGACGCAGTATAAACTTCATAACCTTCTTTTTTTAGATTATAACCTACAATGTCAAGAATGTCAGGTTCATCATCAACGACTAAAATCTTGTATACCATAATTTGTTTACTTTAATATTGTACAAAGGAACAACATTAATGTTAATTTAATGTTAACACTGCAATATAAATATTTTTTTTATTAATTTTTATTATTTTTTCAAGAATCTAACTAAAAAGAGGCTTAAAATTAAACTATTTTAAGACGTTAGAATTATTTTGGTACATATAATGTATTTGTTTGATGTAATTTACAAAAATTCCTTTTAATAATCTTACATATATGATACAGTTTGTGCTTTCATTTCTTCGAATAAAACGAGGTATTCAAATAGTCGTGATATTGATAAACTATGGATTTACTGAGATAATTGGTCGATATAAATTAATATTTAAGAAAAAAAACAAGCCTGCTAAACATCAAGTATATACAACACCAAGGCGCATAAGACAAACTATAGAGCAACTAGGTCCTACGTATGTTAAATTCGGTCAAATTTTGGCTGACCGACCTGATGTTGTGTCTGAAAAATTTAGAAAAGAACTTAAACAGCTACAATCTAACGCCAAACCTTTTGACACGTCCGTAGCAATAAACATTATTGAAAATTCACAAGGTGATTCTATTGAAAACTTGTTTGAATGGTTTGATAAAGAACCATTTGCTGCTGCATCTATAGGTCAGGTATATAGAGCGAAGTTAAAAACAGGTGAGCAAGTAGTCGTAAAGGTGCAACGTCCAATTATTGAGAATAAAATCAAAATGGACATCTATCTAATGAAGTTTCTAGCAAAAAAGTTAGCAAAAAACTATCCTGAATTAATGGCGATTAATGTTGTTGGACTTGTCGATGAATTTGCACAGAATATACTTAAAGAATTAGATTACAACACAGAAACGTCAAATGTAAACATCTTTAGAATGATGTTTAAAAATTCAGAAACCGTAAAAATACCTAAAGTTTTTGAAGAATTTACGACCCGTACATTAATCGTCTTAGAGTATATTGACGGGGAGACACCCGACAACAAAACAAAGCTTCTTGATGCAGGTCTTTCACCCGCTGAGGTAGTAAAAAACGGCACAAATGCAATTTTTAAAATGATTTTTGAACATGGTATTTTTCATGCAGACCCACACCCTGGAAATATATTCATTTTGAAAGGAAATATAGTTTCTTTTATTGATTTTGGCATGATAGGAATTTTGAGACCTCGTGAGATGAATTTTCTAGCCGACTTCATAATCGGATATTCAAAAAGAGACAGCGCAAAAATCTCAAAAGCTCTTTTAGAATTGTGTAAATTGAAATATTTTGAAAAAAGTGACGAATTAACATTTGCTATTCATCAGACTTTGATGAATAATTTTGGGAATAACAAAATGGAGCTTAAAAACTTCTCTACTCTGATGCAGGATTCAATAAACATACTTATAAAGTTTAATTTACAAATCCCTTCAGGCATATTTCTACTCATGAAGGCTATGGCTTCAGTAGAAAAATTTGCAGAAAACCTAGCTCCTGATTTAGATTTAGCTCCAATTATAACTCCCTATGCAGAAACCCTTTTAAAGAATAAATTTTCGTCAAAAAAGGTCATAGATGACATTAAAGACACTTTGAACGACTATTTTGACCTTATAAAAACCTTGCCAAGCAACATAAACGAGATTCTCATTAAACTTAAAGAGGGCAAAATTAGACATGACATAAGTTTAGATGATAATACATTGTTTGTTCGAACAGCAAACAACATTTCACGCACTGTAGCATATACAATTTTGCTTATAGGCTTATTTATAGGGGCTACAATTTTGATAGTTTGGGACTCTGAACAAAGATTTGGCTATTTTGTGCTATACCTATCTTTTACCCTTATTTTAATGTTGCTTTTTAAGTGGTTTTTCATGAAAAAAAATTAGATAAAAAGAATCAATCGTAGTATATTTTATAACATATATTCATTCCAAAAGCCAAGCTTCAACCTGACACCCTGCGCATGAGCTTTAGCGTAAAGAAAATTGAAGATTTGAGCGTAAAGAAGCGACCTGCGCAAGTTTTTTGTTCTACTTTTTCCAAAAAAAGTAGAGAACTAAAAAAATCACAAATGAAACAATTTAGAAACCTACTTAAAAAACACTGCTCCAATAAATTACCGAATAAAACCATTATAATAAAAAAATATCCCTATACATTCTGTATAGGGATATTTCTTACAACCTTAACGGTGAGTAAGACTAGTTAAAGTCATTCATACCTTCTTCGTGACGAATAGGGTCATCATATAACTCTTGAAGTTTGATAAGTTCTTGTCTTAACTCTTCAGCAAGTTTTTCAGTTCCTGCTTGACCAAAGATATTGTTCATCTCTGTAGGGTCTTTTTTAAGGTCATAAAGTTCCCAAGTGTCAATATCATTATAGAAGTGAATTAATTTATAACGTTCAGTACGTACGCCATAGTGTCTTTTAACAGCGTGTTCTGCTGGATATTCATAGAAGTGATAATATAGAGAAGTTCTCCAATCTTTTACTTTTTCACCTTTAAGAATTGGTAAGAAAGACACACCGTGCATATCGCTAGGAGTTTCAATACCAGCTAAATCAAGGATAGTTGGACCAAAGTCAATGTTTTGAACCATTTTGTCAACTGTACCTTCGTTGTAACCAGGTAGACGAACTAACAATGGAGTACGGAAAGACTCTTCATACATGAAACGCTTGTCAAACCATGCGTGTTCACCCATATAGAAACCTTGGTCAGATGTGTAAACAATCATAGTGTTTTCTAAAAGACCTTCTTCTTCAAGATAATCAAGTGTTCTACCGATGTTTCTGTCAAGAGAAGTGATAACACTCATATAGTCACGCATGTATCTTTGATATTTCCATTCAGAAAGTTCTTTACCTGATAAGTTTGCTTCTTTAAATTCCGCAATAATTGGATCATAGTAAGCGTCCCATTTTTCTCTGTCTTCAGCAGATAATCTATCAATAAGACCACGACCACCTTTTCCATAAGGAGAAGTGATTTCACCTTCTTTATCAGCCATTTTAAGGTCATAAATAAGGTCCATATCTTTGTGGATACTCATTTCTTGTTCAGCAGCAGCTTGACGACCTACATAATCATCATAGAAGTTATCAGGAATTCTGAAAGTAACATCATCAAATTTACCTAAGTCTTGAACGTCTGGCATCCAAGTTCTGTGTGGTGCTTTGTGGTGTAAAAGTAGACAGAAAGGTTTAGATTTGTCTCTTGTGTTTTCCATCCACTCGATAGCTTTATCTGTAGTGATATCTGTAGCATAACCTACTGTTTCAGTTGTGTCACCATTTACGATAAATGTAGAGTTATAGTAGTGACCTTGACCAATAAGAATTTCTGAGTGATCAAAACCTGTTGGAACTGTAGGAATGTGCCATTTACCAATTACTGCAGTTTCGTAACCAGCTTTTTGAAGCAATTTAGGGTAAGTTTGTTGAGTATTATCAAACGTAGATGCTTTTGTGTTAGTTATATAACCATTAGCGTGACTGTGTTTACCTGTTAGCATACATGCACGGCTAGGTCCACTTATCGAGTTTGCAACATAACCTCTAGTAAAAAGTGTTCCTTCGTTAGCCAAACGATCAAGATTTGGAGTTTGAATAAATTCATCACCATAAGCACTAATTGTTTGATATGAGTGGTCATCTGACATGATGTAGATGATATTCATAGGCTTTTTGTCTTCTTCTTTTTTTGCATCTTTAGAAGAGGCATAACTCAAAGCAGGAACGGCTGCCATTCCCAGTACTAACTGAGAAAGAAGCAAGTTGTTTGTTTTACTCATTTTGTTTTTTTTAAGTATGTTAATTATTACAATTTTTCTAAGAATATGTCAATCGTATACGTACAAATACCTAATTCTTAAACCCTAAAATCTACACCTAACTATGTGGACTTTAGGTGTATTTACATTAATTTTATGTTTTACGTATTAATTTTGCATAATATTTATTGTGTAAAATTAGTAAAAAAAAAACAAATTAGCAAAAAAACTTATCATTAATGTGTGAATTTTGCGAATACAGTTTCGCATTAGCATTCTAGTAGCTTTAAAATGTTTAATCTGTAATTATGTGTAACTATTAAAGGTTTTCATGAATCTATCAAATTTAAAATATGATTGATTAAGAGCACTGCAAAGGGTAATCCACAAAAAAGAACTATGTTCCTTCTTGATTTTTAGCTCAAATATTTAATTTTTAGCGTTTAAAAGCGACCAGCGCAAGTTTTTTGTTCTACTTTTTTCAAAAAAAGTAGAGAGGAAAAATTCCAAATAGAAAAATCATACATAAAAAAATCATAAATTCCCCTAGTGTTTACGTATTGAACAGCAATACAAAAGCGTCCAACAAGTCCATTCAACACAAAGAGAGACCAACAAGGCAACACCTTGTTAGTCTCTCTCTCATTAATCTATAGGGGAGTTACAGATTAAATGCTCTCTGCATTTCATCCATCTGTTCTTGCGTCATTCCATCAGGAGTAAAGCCCATAGAGCGTGCTGTAAGGTAGATTTGTGCTGATTTAGATAAAACGTCGATAAAGTCAAACGCTGCTAGTATATCCTCACCTACTGCACAAACGCCATGTTTTTCCCACATAACAACATCATACTCGTCAAGTTGAGCAATTGTCGCATCAGCAAGAGTAACTGACCCTGGAAGCTCATAACGTGCTATACCTATACCTTTTGGACAGAAAGCACGTGTCTCAGGAATCATGCTCCATAGAAGGTTAGACAACACATCTTTTTGAAGAAATGGCTCATGATGACTCATCGCAATTAAATCAATAGGGTGAGTGTGAATCGCTGCTTTATAAGAGCTTCCTTTGCCTACTAGGTAGTTGTGCATTGCAAGGTGAGCAGGCAACTCAGAAGTTGGTTTTACAGGCACTTCTGCTACCATTTCATAGTGTGCTCCATCTTCAAGCACACGAATAATAGAACCATTTTCCATAGGCCAACGTGCAACGTCACGCATACGCATATTGTTACCTTTACAATAAAAATATTTACCTGCAATATTTGGAAGTGTTGAGCCTATTGCTATAGGATCAGTAATAGCAGGTTTTGATTTTAAAGCATCATCTACTTCGTCAGTGATATTTACAGTGATGTTACCACCATTACGCTCTGCCCAGCCTTTTTGCCAAAGATATCCAGCTACTTCAGCTATGTCATTAATAATTTTGTCTAATTTTGCGTTGTAATACATTGTTTTTAAAATTTAAAAAAGTGATGGAAAAAATATTGATAAAATCAGCACTAAAATACCGATAATAAGAACTCTCATAGTTGTTTTGCCACTGCCTTTCCACTCTTTAAGCACTACACCCCAGAAGTTAGAGAACAGTACATTAAGTGTCATTAGTATAGACCATGAAAAAGCCAAAAGAATAGGAGAATCAACAAGCAAACTCTTACCAATTTCTAGCCCAAAAAATTGAGAATACCAAAGCACACCTGCAAGAGCAGAGAATAGCATATTTTGGACAAACTGTTTTTGAGGTAAAATATACGCAATTTTCTCTTTACGCTTGATGTTACCATATACACAGTAGATTAGATTAGAAATAAACCCACCGAAAGTCACCAAAAAGATTACGGGTAGTCCTGCAAATATTGGTGCTACGCCTGCATTAATAGCAGACTCTTTTATAGGTGTTCCAGCATCAAGACCAAGAGCAAAACAACCACTCATAACACCAGCAAGTAACGCTACTAGCAGACCTTTAGTCAATGCGAAATCTTTAATAGCTTTACGCTTCTCCTCTTCGCTCATATTTCGTGAACGCAAAGCCCCAGCATAACCTATTACTGCAATTCCCAGAAGTGTGATAGATACGCCTATTAGTAAGATAAGTCCACCGCCTGAAAATAGGTCATCCCCCGCAAAAATAGCAGGTAGGAGTGTTCCAAATGCCGAGCAAGTTCCAAGCGCAATTGATTGTCCGAGTGCTACACCCAAATAACGCATCGAAAGACCAAATGTCAAACCTCCAATGCCCCATAACGCACCATATACGACAACCATTAAGTTATCTTTATCTATAAGAAGTTCAGACAAAGGCACTCCCTGTGCTGCAACAAGTAATGTCCCCAAAAACGGAAATACCAACCATGCAAACACCCCCTGTGTAAGCCAGAAACTCTCCCACGACCAGTTTTTCACCTTTTGAATCGGAACATAAGAACTCGATTGACAGAAACTACCAATCGCAATAATTATCAATCCAAGTATAGCATTCATACCTTTATCGTTTTGAAGTTACCTCTTGTTCATATTTTTGAATCTCTGTGATATAATCTTCACCTATCGCTACCCCATTTTTATAGCAGAAGTAGTTGAATACATCAGCCCATGGCATAGCTTTACTTTCTTCTAAAAGTGCAAGACGCTCAAAATAGTTTCCGCCTCTTTCATATTCTCTAAGTTTGTCAATTGGAGATAAAAGTGCCATTAAGAATGCTTTTTGTGTTGCACGTGCTCCTACTACATATGCACCGATACGGTTGATAGAAGCATCAAAATAGTCAAGGCCAATGTTTACTTTATCCATTGCATCTGCCCATACTAATTCTTGCGCTAACATCTGAACGCTATCATTAAGAATCACAACGTGGTCACTATCCCAACGTACAGGACGGCTGACGTGTAACATAATCTCAGGAGTGTAAAGAAGATGTGATGAAATTTTATCCGCTACTTCTTCTGTTGGATGGAAGTGACCCATATCTAAAGTTGCCATAATGCCATTTTGAGACGCATAAGCTAAATAGAACTCATTGCTACCCACAGTAAAACTTTCTGCACCGATACCGAACAATTTACATTCTACTGCATCTTTTACGTTTGGACACTCTACTGCAAATATCTCGTCAAGTGATTTTTTAAGAAGCGAACGATATAGATATTTATCTACATTCATATCTTTGCTACCATCATGAACCCAAAGGTTGTGACATGCTTTTGAGCCTTGTGCAGCACCCATGGCGTCAGCAATTTTACGTGAACGAATAGTGTGTTCAACCCAGAATTTACGTATTTCTTCGTTTGGATTCGAAAGTGTCAATTCTCCACTAAGCGGATGTGAGAAACTAGATGAATTGAAGTCTAATTTGATATTTTTACTACTAGCCCAATCAATCCAACTTTTAAAGTGTTCTGGCTCAATTTGATCACGGTCAACTTTTTGTCCTCCAAAATCTCCATAAATAGCATGCAAGCTTAATCTATGGTTACCTGCAAGTAGCGAAGTGACTTTTTCAATGTCTGCACGCACCTCTTCGATGCTACGTGCTTTACCTGGATAATTACCTGTAGCTTGAATACCTCCTGTAAGCTGTCCATCAGGGTTTTCAAAACCTGTCACATCATCTGTTTGCCAGCAGTGTAGCGATAGAGATATACTTTGTAACTGTTCTAGAGCTTTGTCTGTATCTACGCCTATTGCACTAAAACGTTCTTTAGCTAATTCATAGCTTTTAATTACATTTTCGTTTTTCATAAGGTTATATTTTTTGAAGTTAACAATCTATTTGTAGTTTTGTTATTGTCAAGAATTTAGTGTACGCATCATTCCATTTGTCACTATCCTCAGGAGTAAAAGTATCTGTATCTATACTTGATGCGATTACCTCACGCATAGACTTAATATCGTGGAAAAGCCCTGCTCTCTGTGCCTGCATCATGATATTTCCTATAGCTGTTGCCTCAGATGGCCCAGCTATGACTGGAAGTGAAATTGAATTTGCAGCAAACTGGTTTAAAAGACGATTTTTTGACCCCCCTCCAATAATGTGTAGTCGCTCTATTGGGAAATTTGCAAGAGTTTTAAACTCACCCAATATAAAACGATATTTCAAGGCTAATGACTCGAATATAGAACGCAAATATTCACCATGATTTTTAGGTTTTGGCTGTGAAGTTTTTGCACAATAATCGTCAATAGCTGCGACCATTTTAATAGGATTTGTAAAACTAGCATCATCTGGATCAAACATAACTACAAATTCATTTGAAACTAATGCTAAATCAACAATCTCGTTATAGTCATAATTAAAACCCTCTTTTTTCCATTCTTCTAAACAACGTTCTAGTATCCACATGCCTGTGATATTCTTCAACAAACGGATAGAACCGTCAACACCACCCTCGTTAGTGATATTCCATTTTGATGTTTGCTCAGAAATAATAGGCTCATCACTCTCTATCCCCATAAGCGACCATGTTCCCGAACTCAAATAAGCGAAATTGCGATCTGTAGCAGGCACAGAAGCTATAGCTGATGCAGTGTCATGACCACCTACAGCAACAATTTCTAGCTGTTCTACACCACACTCCTCAGCAATTGATTGTCGCAAATTACCGATAACGCTACCAGGCATAATAATTGGTGCAAACATGCTCTTATCAAGCTCAAGCGTATCTAAAATTTCACTATCAAACTCTCTTGTGTATGGATTTAACATCTGTGAAGTGGATGCAATTGTATATTCAGTAACTTTTGAACCACTAAGCAGATAAGCTAGCGCATCAGGCATAAAAAGAATTGACGATGCAGCATTAAGTGCGCTACACTTATTACATTTCATTGCATAGAGCTGGAAGATTGTGTTAAAATTCATTATCTGAATCCCTGTACGCTCATAAAGCTCCTCTTTTGACATGTTGTTTTCAAAAAACTTATCACAGATACCTACTGTGTGAGGATCTCGATAAGCATATGGCAAACCTAGAAGTTTATCGTCGTCACCTACGAATACAAAGTCAACACCCCAAGTATCTATACCTAATGATGTTATTTTAACTCCCTCTTTAGATGCTACATAAAGCCCCTCAACAATACTTTCATATAGTAAGTAGATATTCCAATAGTAGTTACCAGCTATATTAACAGCTCGATTTGGAAAACGAGTTAGCTCTTTAAGCTCTATTTTACCTTCTTGAATAGTCCCTAAAATAGTCCTACCCGAAGTAGCCCCTAAGTCAAAAGCCAAAAAATTGTATTGTGTCATATTTGTCATATTTTAATATGTTACAAAAATACCTATAACAAATAATATATTACTATCTATTTTGACACAAACACTTTAAATTTTGACATATATAACCTAAAATCAATAAAAAATAAAACCTTATAAATTATTTTTGACAAATCCGATAGATCTATATTGACTAGGCGTAAGTTTAGTTTTTTTGTGAAAATAAACTGAGAAAGCCTCTGGGCTATCATAAGACAAAAGAAAAGAAATCTCTTTTATTGATATATTTGTTGTACTTAACAAAAGTTTTGCTTCTTCAATTTTCATCTGATTAAAATAACTTAACGGCGAAACCCCTACTATCTTTTTGAATATTTTTCTAAAATTTGAATAACTCATATTTAGATTTGTTGCTATCAACTCAAGATCTATCTTGTTATGCAAACTCTCTCGCATTATTGATTTAGCCTCATCTATTTTTGAAATTAATTCGTTAT
>JAWXTO010000048.1:0-11722 GCA_044433545.1 Rikenellaceae bacterium | reverse complement strand
TACGCCCAGAGGGCTTCAAAACTCGCTTTCTTTTGCCTTTAAGGGCAAAAGAGCGTATAATTTTCATAGAAAATTATGAGTGTAATCCACAAAACGAGGTTTTGGGAATCTCCCCAAGTAAAATGACTAGAAAGGGTAGGTGAAAATACCTATGAAATATAAGGGGGATTTGCAAATCCCCCTATCTGTTTTTTATTCTGTATGTTTTAATATGGTCTTGTGTGACTAGATTCTTTAATTTCAGTAAGTTTAGCACTCAACATATCAGCAATTTCTGAGTTTTCAGAAATTACGTTAGTGGTTTGATAAGGATCTGTTTTAAGGTTGTACAGTTGAGCTTCAGGAGCGTCTTCTCGAAGTTTGCCATCCACAAAGTCAGAGTTTACTTGACCAGTGTGTCCGATTGCAGCTTCATTGCTAAGAGAGTTTTGACCCCATTTTGGCATTGCAAAACCGCCAGCACCTTGTTTAGGAATGTATATCCATTCACCCATTCTTAACCCTATGTGTGTAGGTTTGAAAGGTGTCATAACAAAATAGTCACGAATAGGTTCAGATGGTTCTCCTGTCCAACTTTCTAGGACATTAAAGCTGTCTACTGCGTCTCCTGGTTGTAACTTATAGTCTACAATGTCAGCAAATGTTGCTATCATATCTACATTTGAGATTACACAATCTGAAACTGTTCCAGGTTCAACAATTCCAGGCCAACGAACTATGAATGGAATGCGATGTCCGCCTTCCCAAACGCCAAATTTATATCCTAAAAGGTCTCCGTTGATTCTGTGACCATGTTCCCAAGCCTGTTGACCGCCTTCGTTAATCATAGCACCATTATCGCTAGTGACTACAACAATAGTGTTTTCACGAAGTCCATTTTTGTCAAGATAGCTAAGCACTTCTCCGATCATCCAGTCTAGTTCTTGAGCATAGTCACCATATATTCCTGCTTCACTAGAGCCTTTAAAGCGGTCGCTAGGAGTGAATGGGTGGTGAATATGTGTTGTGGCGAAGTATAAGAAGAATGGATCATCTTGTTCTTTAGCTTTGTCAAGCCAGTTTAGTGCTTTGCCAAGCAAAATTTCACCTGCGCCTTCGTCTTCGTATATAGAGTGAGCGTAGCTACCGCCTGAATATCTGTTTACTCCCTTGTTAGGGAACTCTTCGATAGGTGTTTTGTTTTCGCCTTTTATTCCGACATAAGTGATAGGATCGTTAGGATCACGACCAACTACTGTATCGTTCTCAACCCATACGTATGGAGGTGCGCTATTTACGATTGGAACACCAAAATAATAGTCGAATCCTACTGCATTTGGCCCAGGAGAAAGCGATTCGTTCCAGTCTGGTTCACCATCAGTAAATCCTAAGTGCCATTTGCCAATACATGCTGTTTGATAGCCTTGTTTTTGTAGCATATTAGGCAGGGTTAGGTTGTTAACGTCTACAATAAGTGGGTTTTGAGGGTTTAGTGGCCCGAATACTCCTTTTGTATCAGGTTTTGCAGGGTTTATTTTTCTGAATGAATATTCGCCAGTAAGCAATGAGTATCGTGATGGCGTAGAAACAGCAGATGCAGAATGTGCATCAGTGAATCGTCGTCCTTCAGTAGCAAATTTGTCAATGTTTGGGGTTTTTATCTTGTCTGCACCATAACATCCTGTGTCGCCATAGCCAAGATCGTCAGCCATGATATAGATGATGTTAGGTTTTTGTTTAGGTGTATCGTTATTTGAACATGACACTGCTGTAACAGCACCTGTTGAAACAAGCGATAAGTACACTAAATAGTTATTCATTTATATATGTTTTAAAGGGTTATTTTGCTTGGTTTAATTCTGCTTTTAAGGCTAATTTTTTTACAAAAATTACGAAAATACCTGTTAGAAGAAGGTTTAGCACTATTGTAAGTAGAGAAATTATCAATAATGGTCCTCCTAGGTTATATCCTATGGCTATGAATATGATTCCTGCACCAACTTCACCACGTGTGAACATACCTATAGAAAGTGCAAGCCTTTCTATGACGGCACGGTCTCTATAAAAGAATAGAGGGAACATTTTTCCTAAATTAGATAGGGCAGTAACTATGATTACGTGCATAGAAATCTCTCCCCAGCTCATCGCAGGAACTGCTGATATTGCTTTGTCAGATTCTAAAGCAGAGAAATCAACGCCAATAAACAAAGGAGTGCTAATTCCGACAAGCAGCATAAAGAAATAAGAAATAGATGTTGTTATTTTTGCTTCTATAGGGCAGGTGCTATGCTTTGTTCGCATAATCATACCTAATATAAAGGCAGGTAATAGAACTTCTATGTGTATCGCAGCGTCAGCTCCAAATAGCTTTTTTGTGAACATGTATAACCCTTGACATATAGCGACTAAAATCACAGAATAAAGTAATAATGCCTTGCTAGACTGCTTGAAATCAAATTTGCTAAGATATTTCCAACCTATATAAAGACACAAACTTACGACAAGTACAATAATGCCTAACTGCCACTTCATGCCTATCATTAAAATTTGTAGAGGTATCATCAGTAGGATAGTGTCTAGATCGTCAAAAATCGCTAGAACTTGTGTTTTTTTATAAATCCATGAATTTTTTAATCCTGCTCCAGCTAACATCGTGAAAAGTATACCTGCTGAGGTTGGTGCTGCAAAACGGCTAAGTAATAAATTCTCTTTCCAAGCATCCCAATTCTGGAAATAGCCATCAGGAAGCAACATCATATAGTAAATACATATAAAAATCCATGGAAAAGCAGCCGTAGCCATAGCTATTAAATAATCTGCTCTATAAGAACGCCATTCTTTCTTGTTTAGCTCAAATTCACGCCCCACATTTATCATAATAAACGCCAAACATATATATAGCATAGCATCAAATACATATTTCATACTGCTATATACCTCTGAACTTATTAAATTTGGTAAAATTTGGGATACTATAAGTCCTAAAATTAAAAAAATTGAAAATAATAAAATTTTTCTCACAATGCAATAAATATATATTAATATCAGGTTTCTTCATTTATAATCAAATTCAGCACCAATACTTTCAATGTGATTTGACTAACAATACAAATATAATAATTTTTTATTAAAAAGCAAAAGAATCTTTTAGATTTAAACTTGTTGAGGTACTATTATTAGTAGGCTTAAAAAAAAGAGATTCATAGAACTATGGTTCTGTGAATCTCTTTAAATTAACCTTTTAAAGGATAGAGTTACTTATACTTATAAAAACTTTTATTACATTGCATCAATAACGATTTTTGCTAAGTCGTTTGCCTTTTGTTCAGATGAACTTTCGCTATAAATACGAATAATAGGCTCAGTGTTTGACTTGCGAAGGTGTACCCATCCTTCTTCAAAGTCAATTTTAACTCCGTCGATGTCGTTTACACGCTCACTAGCGAATTTTTCTTTTATTTTTACTAGTATTGCATCTACATCCACGTCAGGAGTTAATTCAACCTTGTTTTTAGAGATGTAATATTCTGGTAAATCAGCACGTAGCTCAGAAATTTTCTTTCCGTAGTTCACAAAGTGAGTAAGGAATAATCCTACACCAACTAAAGCATCACGACCATAGTGGCTTTCTGGATATATGATGCCTCCATTGCCTTCTCCGCCGATAATTGCGTTTGTTTCTTTCATCATAGTCACAACGTTAACTTCACCAACAGCACTAGCAGCGTATTTACAGTTGTGTTTAGCAGAAATGTCGCTTAATGCACGAGATGAGCTAAGGTTAGATACGGTATCACCAGAAGTTTTGCTAAGAACATAGTCTGCACATGCTACAAGAGTGTATTCTTCGCCAAACATTTCACCATTTTCACAAATAAATGCTAAACGGTCAACATCAGGGTCTACAACTATACCCATATCTGCTTTTTCTTTTACTACAAGTTTTGAAATGTCTGTTAAATTCTCTTTAAGAGGTTCAGGATTGTGAGCAAAGTTTCCGTCAGGTGTACAGTTTAATTTAACTACCTCAACGCCCAGTTTTTCTAGTAATTCAGGGATGATAGTGCCACCTACTGAGTTCACAGCATCAACAACTACTTTTAGTTTTGCAGCTTTTACAGCCTCAACATCAACTAATTCAAGAGCTAGAACTTGTTCGATGTGTTGAGTGTCATAAGAAGATTTTGTTGAACTTCCTAGTGAGTCAACATCGCTGTATGAATAGCTGTCGTTTTCAGCGATTTCAAGAATTTTAGCTCCTTCTGAAGCATTTAGAAATTCACCTTTGCCATTTAACAATTTTAAAGCGTTCCATTGTTTAGGATTGTGAGAGGCAGTTAAAATTATACCTCCGTCAGCGTTTAATCCAGTCACAGCAACTTCTGTAGTAGGAGTAGAAGCTAGTCCTATGTTAATTACATTAATTCCACAACCCATTAGAGTGCCTTCTACAATGTGGCTTACCATTTCTCCCGAAATGCGAGCGTCTCTCCCCAATACAACTGTTAATTTTTTGTCTGAATTAGTAGATTTAAGCCATTCTGCATAAGCAGACGCAAATTTTACTAAATCAAGAGGTGTTAGGTTCTCATAAACCTCTCCTCCAATTGTACCTCTAAACCCAGAAATTGATTTAATTAGTGTCATTTTGTATATTTATATATTAAAAATTATTCATTGATAAATAATAAGTTGTTGCCCACATACAAATTATTAATATTTGCATCTCACTCATCACCTACCCATATTTATTTTATCTTGAGAATACTTCTGTAGAAATAACTGTCCATTTTTCTTGTGCTTTTAGGACTTGTTCAATGACATCCCTTACACATCCTTCTCCTCCTTTTGACGCAGACACATAATGTGCTACGTGGCGCACCTCTGGCACAGCATCATAAGGTGCACAAGCTACACCGACATTACGCATAACCTCTACATCTGGGAGATCGTCTCCCATATATAAAATTTCGCTTAGTTCTAGGTTGTTTTCAGCAGCAAATTCTTTTATTGTTGCCATTTTGTTTTTACAATTCAGGTAAACATCCTTAACTTTAAGGTGTTCAAAACGTTTTTGTACAGAAGCTCCTACACCACCAGAAATTATACACAAAGGATAACCTCTTTTTAACGCCAACGTAACTCCTAATCCGTCTTTTGCATTAAAAGTGCGCACTCCTTCACCGTCTGGCATTGCAATAATTGACCCATCAGTAAACACTCCGTCACAGTCAAATACAAAAGCCTTTACATAAGCTAACTGTTCTTTAAAGTTCATCTTTATATTGATTTAAAATTGAATTTGTAATAGATTTGTAGACATCTTTTGTTGTTTCATCTTTTAGAAGATTGAGATGTCGATTTATAGTAGACTTGTCTGCTCTTCTTGCAGGGCCTGTTTGTATTATTTTAGGATTAGAATCTAAGATTCTATCAAAAGTCGCTTTTATAAGAGGTTGCAGCATGTTAGGGTTCACTCCCTCTTGTTTGATTATGTCGTTTACAAGCGTAAAAATATGATTTGTGAAGTTGTTTGCAAAAACTGCGCATAGGTGTAACTTTTCACGAGTTTCAGAATTTGCATACGAAACATTATTCGTAATTAAACTAGCTAATTCTTTTAGTTTCGTGTCATTTTCATCGCTTTTAGACTCAACAAAGACGGGCACTTCGCTGAAATCAAACTCTACAGAATCTGTTATGCTTTGTAGAGGGTAAAAAACTCCTTTGTTATTAATTTTATCGCTAATTGCGTCTATATGAACACATCCCGATGTGTGACAAACAATCGCATTTTTAGAAAATACGGCTATTTTATCGCTAACTTCTGTTATTCTTTGGTCTTTTACAGCTATAATTATATAGTCAAAATCTTCTTGTTCAATCTCAAACGTATCATAGTATCTTACACTATATTTTTTAGATAAAAGTTGAACTTTTTCGTGATTGCGAGCTATAATAACTATGTTAGAGGGTGCTATTTTTTTACAAAACTGCCTTAAAAGCACTTCTGCAACTCTTCCAGATCCAATAATCGCTAGCTTTGTGTTCATTATTCTTCCATTGGTAGTTCTGTCACTTTTGTGTCTACTGTTTCAGTGTCTTTAAACATTGAAATTTTGTTAATTTTATAGTTTAAAGCAGCAAATAACAAAGTCATAAGTGGACTAATATAACAGAAAAAGGCGAAAGGCGCATACATCCATGTCGAAACCCCTAAAACAGATGATTGTGTTGCTCCACATGTGTTCCAAGGTATCAAAACAGACGTTACAGTTGCAGAGTCCTCAATCGTACGGCTTAAAACCTCAGGACGTAAGTCGGCTTTCTTAAATAGTTTAGCAAACATGCGGCTAGGTACAACTATAGATATATATTGGTCACCAGTTGTAAGGTTGAAGAATATTGCAGTGCATGTTGTTGCTCCAACAATGCCAAATGTCTTAGAAACTCGTTGTTTTATGATATTCATTATCTTATTTAATGAATTGTTAGCTTCTAATGTGCCTCCAAAAACCATAGCAATGATAATTAGCCATACAGTATTCAACATACCAGCCATACCTCCAGTAGAAAATAGGCTGTCAACGGCTTCGTTTCCTGTAGAAACATCTGTGCTCGTATACAAAATTTTGCTACAGTTAACAAACATAGTTTTAAAGTCTAAAATGTCAGTTTCTGCAATATGTCTCACAAAATCTTGTTGGAAAAGAACCACGCAAATTATTCCTAAAATGCTACCTATAAAAAGTACTGGAATTGCTGGTACTTTCTTTACAATCATTATGAAAACAGCTATAGGAACAGCTAAAAGCCATGGCGATACTTTATATGTTTCAGAAATGATGCTTTGCATTTCTGAAACATTAACATCGGTTTGTTGTTGACCTCCCCAGATTGTTATGCCTATGAATATCAATATAGTAATTATGATAGAAGGGACAGTTGTGAACATCATATACCTAATGTGCGTAAAAATAGGCGTTTGTGCTACAGCGGCAGCAAGGTTTGTAGTGTCAGAAAGTGGTGAAATTTTGTCTCCAAAATAAGCCCCAGAGATAATCGCTCCAGCAATGATAGGTTCGTCAAACCCTAGAGCCTTGCCTATGCCTAGAAGAGCTATACCTATAGTTGCAACTGTGCTCCACGAACTTCCAACTGCTACTGAAATTATAGAACAAATAATAACAACAGCTGGTAGAAAAAATGAAGGATGTAAAATTTCTAATCCATAGTAAATCATTGTTGGCACGATGCCGCCAGCCATCCATGCGCCTGAAAGCATACCAATAATAAACAAAATGGTGATTGCTGAAAGAGCAGAAGTGATGCTCTTAGTTATGCTATCCATAATTTCTGACCACTTATGCCCATTTTTTATTCCTATTATGACAGCAATGCCACTTGCAATAAATAGAGATAGTTGGTTTGCCCCTGCGAGTGTATCATCGCTAACCCATGCAACATTTAACGAAATTAGAATCATTAAAATTACGATGGGAAGGGCTGCCTCAAAGAGACTTGGTTGTTTTACGGATAAATTTTGCACGTTTATAAAATCTTAGTTCTACAGTTATTTAAAGTTTAGTATATAACAGGGTATTTTGAAGAAATTTCGCTGAAACTTCTTATTGGTACAAGTGTAAAGTTGAATGAGTAATTCTTTGTAGAAGGAATTTGATATTGTTCATAAGGGAATTTCCCCCAGCTGTTATCTCCTCCTAAGCCACGCATTTTGTGGTCAATGCACACTTCAACGAAATCTTGAGGTTCAATGTCATTTATGTGTGTTTGTGTGATTCCTAGGTCAACTCTTCTTTGGGCATTTCCTCTTTCAGCACTATATTGATTAGGTCGATTAGAATCGTTGCCATCATAGTCTTCTATAGAATTTCTTAAAGCATTAAATTCAAAAGGTGATGTTGCAGTAATTAACAAACCTGACGAGCCAGTTCTTGACTTTCCTAAAGCTAAATAACGAACGTCTGTTCTGTGTCCTGTTTCTTGTGGACGCACATAGTCATACCCCATAGCGTCAATATGTGTAGTATATTCACCTATGTCAGCACTCCATTTACGGTCAACGTAGTTTTCAAATGGTCCTCTACCTAAATAGTTTGTATAAACCATAGATTTGTTAAGTCGCATTCTCATTCCTATTCGAGGAAGTTCTGGCGCATCACTATCTGTAGCAGCTATGAAATCGCAATTAACGTTAAGGACTCCAGAGGCATAAATTTTATATGCTACTTTATATTTTGCCCCATAAGGAAGGTCATAAATTACATTTATAACGGCGTTTGAAGTGTTGTCCTCTACAGTAACACTTGAAACGTTCATTTTTTGTGATGCCTGCTTCCATGCTTGAAGCCTTTCGTGATTTCTAGTGCCGTAATCGTTATCAGTAGGTGCTCTCCAGAATAAAGGTCTTAACCCGAAGTCGTTTTCAGCGTATTCTACAGCAGAAACATTATATTTAATAATAGTTCCTGTTATTTTGTCAAAAATAAAGTCTACAACGTTAGAATTTACAATTACTCCTTCACTGTCTTCAATGACTCTTACAGTTCCAGAAGCCGTATATTTTTGTTTTGTTGGCTCTATAGGTAAAATAAATTGTTCAGACGCAACTACATGACCACTAGGGATTCCAGTTGTTGCAGTTTTTGTTTTTACGCTTAAATTTATGAAATATTCAGCACCAAGTTTTTTGCTTAACCCCGAAACTGGAATTGTAACGTTTTTGTCTTCACCTGGAGCTAAAGAAATATTTAAAGTTCCACTTTTTAGTGTTTTGCCGTTTTCTTTTACATAGTAATCAAACTTATATTCGTCTGTGTTAGAGAAGAAGAAGCCATTTTTGATGTTAATTATGCCTATAGAAAAGTCAACGGCAGAGAAATGTATGTTTTGATATGCCTTTTTGACCTCATTAAGTGCAGGTTGAGGAGATCTGTCAGGGTTTACAAGTCCATTACAACAGAAATTCCCATCAGAAGGAGTGCTTTCGTTTCCAAAATCGCCTCCATAAGCCCAAAAGTCACCTTCGCTGCTTTCGACCCATAGTCCTTGGTCAACCCAGTCCCAAATAAAGCCACCTTGTAGGTTAGGATACTTATATATTTCATCCCAATAGTCCTTCATATTGCCTGTAGAGTTGCCCATAGCATGAGCATATTCACATGCAATATAAGGGCGGTCGGTTTCAGACTCTCCCAATTCTTTTAGTTTGGCAGCAGAAGGGTACATAGGACAATAAATGTCTGTATTCCACTCTAAAACAGCTCTTTCATATTGAACAGGACGTAGAGAATCTACGCTTTTCATGTATAGATATGTTTCGTAGAAATTTATGCCGTTTCCAGCTTCATTTCCTAAACTCCAGAATGTTACGCAAGCATAGTTTCGACATCTTTTATATAAATTTACTGTTCTTTCCATGTGTGCGTTAAGCCATTCAGGGTTGTTGGCTAAAGTTCTACCTTTGCTAAGGTCATAGCCCATTCCGTGAGACTCAATATTCGCTTCGCTACACACATAGAACCCATATTCAGAACAAAGTTCATAGAATAAACGTTGTTGAGGATAATGAGAGGTTCGTATGGCGTTTATGTTGTGAGTCTTCATCAATTCGAAATCAGTACGTAGAGTCGCTTCGTCTACATAATGCCCAGCAGTGTCGCTATGTTCGTGATAGTTAACGCCTTTTATGATGACAGGTTGTCCATTAACGAAGAATTGGTTACCACGTATTTCTGTATTTTTAAATCCAACTTTTATAGGTATGTATTCAATGAATCTGCCACCCGATTTAAGCCTAAATAATAATGTATATTGATTTGGCTTTTCTGCACTCCATGCTTTAACGTTTGGAACTACATTATTGAATACGATAGTGTCTTTTGAATTAGCACGTAGAGTAGTGTCTTTTGTGTAATAGGCTAAAATTTCGCCATCACCATCAATAATTTCATATTGAACCATAACATCCTCGTCGGCATTATAAGAGTTTGATAGTTCAACTTCTATGTTCAGTCTGCCGTGTTTGTTTTCGTTGTAAAGTGTTGAAGAAATGTTAAAGTCGTTAATGTGTGTTTTCGGTTGAGAGTAAATGTAGGCATCACGTTCAAAGCCACTAAGTCTGAACATATCTTGACATTCAAGATAACTGCCAGTGCTCCAGCGATAAACGATAATAGTAATGTTGTTTACACCATCTACAATATAAGGGTTTATTCTAAACTCTGCGGGTGTTTTAGAATCTTCAGTATATCCTACTTTTTCACCGTTAATATATACATATACGCCCCCTTTTATGCCTCCTAGGTGCAAGAAAATGTCTCTGTCAAAGTGTGAAAAAGGAATTTCGACATTTCTTTTATATACGCCAATTGGTACTGCGTCAGGCAATAAAGGCGGAGTCGGATTTAGATGAGAATATTCATAAGTAGCGTTAACATAAATAGGCGTTCCAAAGCCTTGAACCTCCCAGTTTGTTGGCACTTCAATTGAATTCCATCTTGAAAAGTCAATAAAAGGGTCTATAACCTTTTCTATAGGCATTTTTCGGTGGTCATCATCATATATGAACTTCCACATGCCATTTAGAGGAATGTAATAACGAGAAGTTGTGTAATCATTAACCAAAGCATCTTCTCGTGATGTGTAACTCATGAAAACAGTGCGTGATGGATATTTATTTACTTCTACAACTTCGTGATTTTGCCACTCTGGCAAATTTTGTGAGTAACTTGCAATGTATAATATAGATAAAATTATCGTAATTAGTGTTTTTCTCATATATTCGCTTGTTGAACTATGTATAAAATGACAAATGCGTACTTATCGTAATAATAACGTACAAAATTAGTGGTTTTATTTTATAAAAAAAATAAAACACTAAATGGCACTCTTTTTTATATGTGTAAAATAGTCTTATTTTACATTTTTTTGTCTGTCTGTTATTATGCTTTCCATGTTTTCAAGTGCCCAGCCTATGAGGTTATTGACATGAGGCAATAGCGAGTTCGCTCTTTGAGTTAATGAGTACTCTACTTTAGGTGGCACGACAGGATACACTTCACGAGAAACAAAGCCGTCTTCTTCAAGAGTGCGAAGTGTCACGGTTAACATCTTCTGTGAGATGTCAGGAATCTCTCTTTGCAATTCTTTAAAGCGGATTGTTCCGCCTTCTTGTAAGGTGTATAGTACTAATAACGACCATTTGTCTCCAATTCGTGTAAGGACGTTCCTCACAGGGCAATTTGGCTCATATTTGTCACGTATTTTTAATTTGCTCATAATCTTAATCGTTTACATTTCTTCTCAATACTCTACAAAAGTAATTAATTTTCTTTTATAAATCAATGTGTGTGAAAAAAGTTCAGTTTTTAGAAGTTCTCTTAAATTTTTATGATTTTTTTTATTTTTGTAAGGTGTTAATATTCAGTAATACTTACTTTTAGGTAACTATTTTACCTTTAAGTATCTACTTGACATGTGTTATTTCATTATGTATTTTTGTGTAAGAAAAGAGAGTAACTTTCTTTTGGAAAGTATGTGAAGATACTAATAACTATAGGGAACTTCTAAAAACTGAACTTTAATGCTTTTTCATTATAAGACCTGAATTCAACTTGTAAATGCAACTGAGGAATTGGGAAGTTGCAGAGAATGAGATAAAATATTTTTTCAGAGAGGAAAGAGAGGTAAAACTCTCCTTCGCTCCGCTGAATGGAATAAA
>JAWXTO010000047.1:0-11930 GCA_044433545.1 Rikenellaceae bacterium | reverse complement strand
CTGCTATTGAAAATAAAAAATTAGATGTTGAATAAAGATAATTAGCATTCACCGAAAAATTAGGCAAATTATTTGTTTTGTATGCCGCCAACACATCCTCAGAAATCAACACCTTTTCATTAGCTGATTTTAAATTACAATTAGTCTCTATTGCCATAGAACGACAATCGTCAAGTGTCAAAACTCCATTTTGCGCCTCAACATTCTTTACAAAAAACATAAAAATAGGTAAAGCGACTACAAAAGTTATTATATCAAATTTTCGTTTCATTATTTACATTTTATTTTAAAGAATACTGAATATAAGACTGGTATAAATATCAATGTCACTATAGTTCCCACTAACAAACCTCCCATTATTGTAGCAGCAAGCGAACCAAACATCGCATCAGGAAGCAACGGTATCATACCTAATATAGTCGTAAGTGAAGCCATCATCACAGGTCTAAAACGGCTGTCTGAACTGTCTATAATTGCACGAATTGGCTCTTTACCGCTCTTTATTTCAGCATTAATTTCATCCATCAACACTACACCATTCTTAATCATCATGCCAATAAGCCCCAAAACTCCACAAATAGCCACAAATCCAAAGGCAAGACCAGAAGCCCACACACCAAGAATAGCACCTACAAAAAGCAGTGGCACACACAGCATAATTATCAGCGGTTTACGATAGTCTTTAAACAACATAATCAAAATACCTATCATCAACACTATAGCTAAAGGTAGATTTGCCATCAAATATTTCATAGACTTATTCTTAGTTTCATATTCTCCTTGCCATGTTAATGTATAGCCTTCAGGAAGCTCTATTGCCTCAATTTTTTCAGCAATTTCTTTACGGGCATCCTCTGCACCAACAGAAGGAATATTATTCGATTGTGCACGCATAGATCTTTGACCTTTATATCTAACAACAGTCGGATCTTCCCATCTTAACTCTATGCCATCTATTGCTTGACGCAGTGGCGTAGTAGCTAAAGTTTGTGCTATAATGTCTTCTAGTGACATCGCTCCTGTCATTAGCCCCTTAACAGACTCTGCATTTAAAGCATTTGTTGAAGGAATCATAGGAAAAATAGGCGCATATTCTAAATTATCAATTTTCTCACCACGATTATCAACACATTTTATAACTATTGTCTCACTGTCAATACCTTCATAAATTTTAGCTGTAGGAATCCCATCTGTAGAAGCTAAAAGTGACATTGCAACATCTTGACGGCTCAGACCTATCTCCCTAGCCGCTGATTGATTGTATGTCACATCTAAAACAGGCACTCTTTGATCCCAGTCAGAAGTGATAAGCATAATCTTATCGTTCTCTTCCATTATTTGTTGAGCTTGACGTGTAAGGTCACGTAACACCTCAGGGTCGGGCCCACAAAAAGTCGCTTCAATAGGATATTTATTGTACATTAAGTTATAACGCTTCACCCTCACATAAGCCTGTGGATAATTGTCTGTTAAATATTGTTGTAAAGACGGAATAGCCGCAACTAAAGACTCTTCATCTTTAAAATCAACAATAATGTCTCCGTATGACAAAGCAGGTGTCGCTATACTTCTTACTAGATTATAACGACTTGGCGTTGCCCCAACAGACGTAACGACATGCTCAATATCTTTTTGTGTTAATAAATATTCTGCTATAGAATCTAAATTCTCCTTTGTATATTCTGAATCACTACTTTTAGGCAGGTTAAACTCTATATAAAGCTGATTGTAGCTAAGGTCGGGGAAGAAACTTTGTGGCAAAATCTTATATACAAAGACACTTGCAACAACTAACACTAAAGCACACAATATGGCTGTAATTCTGTGTCGCAATGACCACATAAGAACCATACTAATAAGCTTCTGCATCAATCTTTTCTTGTTTTTAGCACTACTTGACTTTACATTTTTGAACATAAATTTCGCTTGTAACGGAACCATCGTAAGTGACAACACCCAACTAAGCAACAAAGAAACAGAAAGCACTAAGAAAAGGTCTCTAATATATACACCTGTTGTGTCAGGCGATAAAAACATAGGAAGAAAAGCTAAGATAGCAATAAGTGTCGCTCCCAACAAAGGCATAGCTGTTTTTCGAGCTGTTTCTGTCAATGCACGAGTACGCAATCTTCTTTTTTCAGTGTCTATAAGTATGCCGTCTACCACGACAATGGCATTATCAACGAGCATGCCCATCGCCAATATGAATGACGCTAAAGAAACACGTTGTAGAGTTCCATCGAACATGCTAAGGAATAATATCGTTCCTAGAACCGTAACCAAAAGCGTCACCCCTAACAAAATTCCACTTCTAAAACCCATTGCAAACATCAAAACAATGATAACAATCGCAATAGACTCTAATAGATTAATTATGAATGTATTTATTGCTGACTCTACTCTTTCTGGCTGGTTAAACACCTTGTGAACGTCTACACCCGCTGGAAATCTATTCTCTTCTAACTCTGCAAGTTGTTTTTCTACTTCACGACCTATTTTTGTAATGTCTGTACCTGCGAGTGCCGAAATTGAAATCCCAATAGCAGGCTGTCTGTCATAGTAAAGCGCATTGCGGACAGGCTCTAAATATCCTCTATCAATATGAGCTATGTCTTTTAGCAAAATTTGATCATTCTGATGACCTTTTATAATAAGATTTTCTAAGTCTTCAATGCTGTCATATTTGTCACTAACGTTAACTCTTATGCGCTGCTCTCCACTTTTATAGTAACCAGAATAAACAGTCTTGTTTTGTGCCGTTATGGCCTGAATCACTTCTGTAGGAGAAATTCCTAAATTAGCAATTCTATCTTCATAAATAGAAATATCAATTGTAGGCTTCATTACACCATAAAGCTCTACTTTTGACACACCTTCTATGCCTTGAACTGTACGTTTTGTTAATTCGGCATAGTCATTTAACTCTTCGTTAGAGAAGCCATCTGAAGTAATCGCATAAAACATCCCAAAAACATCTCCATAACTGTCAATTACGACACTTACTGACGCTCCATCAGGTAATTCTTTTTGAACGTCTGACACTTTACGCCTAAGAATATCCCAATATTGTTCAATTTCAGCATCTGGCGTAGTACTTAAAAGGTTTACAGTGATAATCGACAAGTCAGAAGACGAATTACTGTCGACTTTATCTATACCTTTCATTGTGTATATAGCTTTCTCTAGCTTGTCTGTCACCTGAAGCTCAACTTCATAAGAAGATGCACCAGGATATGTCGTTACGACCATAGCTTGTTTTACTGTTATAGCAGGGTCTTCAAGTTTGCTCATGTTAACATAAGACAACACGCCCCCTATAACAAGTATCGCTATAAAATAATATATTAGCTTGCTATTGGCTAATGCCCACTTACTTATATTCATTTCTATAAAACGTTTCCAATGTTAGACTTAGATGGTGCACTTAATCGCTCTACACGCTGTCCATCTTTTAAACTATTTACTCCAGCTGTCACAACAATGTCACCACACGATATTCCATTGTCAATAATAGCAGTCCCGTTTGTTTTTATTTCACAAATTTCCACTTGTTTCAGATTTACAACTCCATTTGAAAGTTGCCACACATAACTTGCTCCATCTTTCTCGACTACTGCACTAAAAGGGATTGACACTTTCTCATTTTCTTCACCCTCATAGTTTAAAGTCACCATAGCAGACATTCCAAGTGAAGGATATTTACCATCTTCTGGCTTTACAGCAAAACGAAACTCATAAAGCTGATTTAAATTTGCTTTATGTGTTACACCAACACGTTCAAGATTAAAAATTGTATTAGGAAAACTATTAACTGTTGCTGTTGCAGAAGATAAACTTCCTCGTTTTAGATATTCTACTACAGGTATATAAATAACAAGCTCTGGAGCAGAAGCCGACACATAAGAAATTATTGGCATACCTGCTGACACGGCTTCCCCCTTATCAAATTTCACAGTTTGTATATATCCATCAAAAGGAGCTTTCAGGTTTGTATCCTCATAAGCATTACGGTGAGCTGCTAACTTAGATGTTATTTGTTTCAAGCCATTTACAGCCTTGTCATAGTCATTAGCTGAAACACTTTCATCTTCATACAATGCTATGATTCTGTCTACTTCGGCTTTTATTGCATCATATTCTGCTTGTGTAGCATCTAGCTGTAATTTATAGTCTCTGTTGTCCATGTAAGCTACGATTTGGTCTTTGCGAACAAAATCTCCCTCTTTCACGACAATTTTATCTATTACGCCTGCTACTCTAAATGATAAATTCACATCAGCAGCAGCAGAAACCTTACCTGGATACGTAGAAGACTCTACAATATCACTAACACTTTTTACTTCTTCACATTTAACTTTTACAATCACATCTTTTGTCTCTTTATTCTCAACACAAGATGCTAAAAATAAAAAAGCTAAAGAAATTAAACATAATTTGATACTCATAACTACCTTTTAATTAATATTATAAAATTTTTAGCAAAGGTACACACTAATACCACACTTTAAAAGAATTAAATTAAGCAAAAAATGTTAAAATTTGGGTATTTTACTGCAATACATATAAGTGTTTGAATATTTATATGTAAATTTACACCATGGAAGGTAACAAATATGTATTAACAAGAATAAAACAACTTTTCGACTCAGATTTCCATAATTTATTTAATCTTTCAACTCAAATTATAGGAGGAGGATTTATGGTCTGCACAGATGGAAACTGCGATGTTGTTATAAATGCAAAATCCTACAATATTAAAAAGTGGGATTTAATAGTCCTATCTCCATACTCAATAATTCAATTATTACATATATCTCAGGATTTTAACTGTTCGATAATTGGTGCAGGTTTAGACTATTTATCACATGTTGACGTTCCGAACAAAGGCGACTTTTTCATAACAATAAATTCTCACCCCTCAATCTCTTTGAATGAATCTGAAGTTAATGATTTATTGAGCTATAAAGAGATATTGTTGAAAGAAGAAAACAACGAAAAACAACCGTTTTTTGAAGAAATACACAAGTCAATTTTAAAAATAGCTATGCTCAAAATTTTTGCTATTTATAGTAGTCGTGAGCCAAACCGTGAAGTCATACAAACACGTAATTCACAGATTTTCAACACATTTATTTTTGAATTATTACAAAACATTTATACAGAAAGAAAACTAGACTTTTATGCCCAAAAACAGTCTATAACTCCTAGCCACTTATCACGATGTGTCAAAAACGTGACAGGCAAAAATGCTTCTGATATTTTAATTGATTGTGTCATAAACAACATCAAATATCACTTACATGACACACAAAAATCTATAACTCAAATCTCAGAATTGTTTCACTTCTATAACACATCGTCATTTTCACAATATTTCAAAAAATACACGTCTATGACGCCAAGAGAATACAGAAAAAGCCTATCTTCATTATTCGCTTAAAAAGATAAAAAATACATACCTCAATTCTATTTTGTATAATTTTTAACAAAAAGATATTTTTTACTTTTTTTTCCTTACCTTTGGTTAGTTTTTTATCAAAACAGTTGAATTAATAACATGCAGTATGTATTTTTTTTAGACATTATTATATATGCAAATATAGTCTTGTTTTTTCTTAAAAAAAATCGTATTTTTGCAGCTAGTGTTATTTTAATAACTAAAAACACAAATTAAAAAGAAATAAAAAATAAATATATATTAATAGAATGAAAATTAACGGACAGCCTAAGGCTTTTCTTAGCAACGAAGCCTTGCAATTGCTTAATCTCTATGAATCGCTAGGTCAGCGAGCTGAGATTTTTTTGCCACGTCACATTTTTGACAACCTTACAAGCTTTGTAGCGCTTTGTATGGATGAGCCTAACGACCCTGCTAGACAACAAGCAGAGATCAGTAGATATTTGATGAAATTCAGAGAAGACATTCCTGGATATCAGCACGTATCTCTTATGTTGATACCTCACAGCAACTCAAAAGCATTTGAACTGAGTGCTCGTCGTCGTAATTTTGTTAAAAAGATTGATTTTCTTCTTGACACTGATGGCACAATTCCAGAGCTTAAAAACATACTAACAAACATTAAAGACTCTCACGATCTTTCTGTAGGTACTCCTCCTGTAAACAGCTATCACATTGACTTTATGTCACAAGTACAACTTGGTGGATATGTAAGAGATCTTCGTAAATACCGTGATGTTATTGGTGTTACTGGTGACATTAACGAAGCACACTGGAACTACCTTATGGACACTTTAGAGCAAATGATTGCTCAAAGTACTCACTACACAACAAAAGCTGAGGTAGACGATTTCCTTCACCGTAGCACATGGGCAGTGAACTTCAAAGGTATGAACGGTATGATTCGTTCCGTTGTGTCTGGCAATGCTGATAAAGCCGTAAGCCTTATCTGTGGTGACGTATTTAACAAAAATGCAACTGTGATAATGGAAAATCCAGAACCACAAGAGCTTTTTGATGCTATGAAACAAGACACTACATCTATATTCGTAGTGAAAGTTAAACACATGCGTATCAATCACTATTCTGGTGACAAATGGTATCCATTGTTGACTCGTCTTGTCATTGTTGACGACTCAAAAGAGTCAAGAAGCTCTAACACATCTTTAGTGTTCTGTTTCCACAACGAAATCATCAATACTCTTAATAAAGTTCACACTAAAAAACTAGGTTCTCCAGCTAATACTCAGTTGAACTTACGTCTTATCTTAGAGAATGTAAACGCTTCATTCTTACAAGAATTCCGTGAAAAAATTGAAGAACAAATTGCTGAATATGGTCGTGAAATCAAAGGTTTCTTATCTGACAATGTAGACAACGTTGAAAATCGTGTTACATTATTCAAATTAGACTCTTTCTCTCGCCAAGTAGCAAAAGACAAATATTCTTTAGAAAAACTTCGTGATTTTGTTTTCTTCTTAGAGAACTGTCACAAAAAAGAAAACAAACGCATTCAAACTAAAGAGCTTATCGAAGAGTTTGAAGGCAGAATGAAAGACTATTTCTACAGCGGCAACAAAAGCGTAGACATTATCACTATCTTAGAAGGTGGCGGTCGTAACCAAATTCAAACTTTTGGTAACTACCTTCGCCAAAAGCCTTATGTCAACTTAAACGACAAAATAAAATATGCTTGTAAACTTGTTCTTGAGACAATTCCAACAGGATATGAGCGTACTTTACATAATCACTTCCACAAAAACTTTGGTATCAACTTATTCTTAGAAAAATATCAAGAATATCTTAACAAAGTTGGAAAAGACGCTGACAACAAAGGTCGTTACGAAAAATTCCTTATCGACTTAGGCATAAGAGACAAATATTTTGCGCTTTGTGAAGATGACAAAAACATCGTTAAAAACTTCTTAGCAGCTTTAGGAAACTTAGAGCAAACTTCTATCAGTGACGCTGTACAGATGATTATCAAAGACCTTTTATTTAATCCAAAAGGTGCTCCAAAACCATATATCATCTATAACTCACAACAAGCGTGGGAATATAAAGACCTTCTTCCAGATGATTGTTTTGACATCAATCCTTTTGATATTGAGATTGAGAACACTCCTGACGGTAGACTGGCTTATGATAGACTTGTTGACAAGCTAAAACGCATCAAATCAACATTAGCGTTATTTGATGATAGTGGTTCATTATGGGATTTATTCTGCGAGAACACGACTATCGTTGTCAATGACCCTAACAACCCTACAGGTTATTCTGATTATAACACTGAAAGCGTTAACAACTTCCTTACTTTCTTAAACAGCTCTAAAATTACGTTGTTCTTAGATGAAGCTTATGCTGAAAGTGTGAAAATTGCTAACGAAAAAATGCCAAAATGGCGTACAATCTCACGTTATATCTTTAATAACATCTCTGCACAGTCTAAAATTAAAGCTGTATCTTCACTATCGACTACTAAGAACTTAGCAGCTACTGGTGAAAGACTAGGTGCTATTGCTGTTACTCCATCGGCTAGTGATTTTGGTGCTTATGCACGTGAATGCAACGGTGCTGACCACGGAAACAACAATTCTCTACTTATGCTTAACAACATCATTGAAACAGCACAAGTAGCGAAAAGCATTAAAGATAGAATCGAGGTAGAATTACCAAAAAATGCGTCTCGTTCAAAAATTAAGAAAACTATCGTTAACTTTATCTCATCTCAAATAGAGGCTACACAGCGTTATAACGAAATGAGTATTGCAACACGTCAACTACATAAAACTGCGGGATTTGAAGGGTCTCCACTTTATATTTTCCTTCTTGATGAGCTTAAATCACTAGATAAACTAGACGTTCTAGCTCTTCCAGATGACTTTAAATATAAAGATGAACCATTCTTTATCTACTATCAAAGAAAATTGGTTAAAAACCTTAATCGCTATCGTATAAACAAAAACTTTAGAAGCGAATCTATGGCTCGTTTAGAGATGGCTAAATCAATAGCTCGTAGACTTATCACTGACGACGTAGCTAAAGAACTTGAGATGATAGATTCTGATGGTTCTTACCTATTTAACTTTAGAGTTATTGGCGAATATTCTTATTCTGATTTATTAGTATTCTGTCGTGCGCTTGCAACAAATCGTGGTGTTGCTACTGTACCATATCCTACGGGGCTTATCCGCTTCTCGTTAGGTGGTTACACTAGTGCTACAGAAAAAGGGCTTAAAGTTCTTTCTACAGAAATCGAAGATGCGTTCACTATGGTCATCAAATATTGGATGATTTTCGCAGCACATCGTCGCAACCCTGAAAACAAAGAGGTTGAAAGCACTGACATCCTTAACAAGATGTTTGCATACAGAAAAGACAGTAACTTTATCGAAGATGTTATTGCTGATTATAAACTATCAAGCAAATTCGCTAAAGATAAAGCTCCATCGTTGTTAATTGGCAATGTACGCTCATTATATCACCCATCTCCAGAGAAAAGTGGTGTTACAATTACAACAATTGGTAGAAGCAAAAACTCTGTATTTGAACTTCACGGTGACATTATTGGTTCTTGTGCTAATGTAGAAGAGTTTGTAGCTAGTCGTGCATTTACTAAAATATATGAAAACTTGCTTGCCCAGGTGTACAAACGTGTGCCTTCTATTGCAGACCTTGATTTTAACGCTGTAAGTTCAAGATATAGCAAAGCTGTGATACTTAAATACATCACAAACAAACGTACTTTCCAGCCTAATCATCATGTGCTTGACAATCCTGAGGAAATGAGCATTATGCGTGAGATTCTTATTGAAATGGAGAATTTATTGTTCTCTGACAGTAAAATGAAGATTCTTGTGATAAATGCTACAGGCTCGGCAGACCTTGATAAAGCTAAAATTGAAGGTGTTAACACTATATTAAAGAAATTTATCCGTGAAATACTACTTTATTTCAACTTGCCTTTCGAAAAAGAGAGCTTAGAGCCTTCTCGTAAAGAAATTATCCAAGTTGCAGGCGAATATTTCGAGGAAATTACAAAAATTAAACTTTCAGAACTTAACCTTAATATATGGTTAGAAGATTTCTTACGCTCATTACGTGCACTTCCTGAATTTAAAGCGATGGAATTGTCACAGAAAGGCATAGGATTCATCATAGATTCTATCACTCAGACTCTAAAATCTGCAAAAACAGTGTCTGACAAAATGGTATATCTATATCTTCTAAATAACGATAACTCTTTCTATGAATTAGTATGTGACAGACTTAAATTCTTCAATGACAAGATTAAATCTTGTGATGATGTAGAAGTTAAAATGTTTACTGAAGAGTTCATCACAAACATTCTACCTCAACAACTTCGTGAGATTAATCGCTATATCTTACGTAAGAGAGACATCAAAATTGCTGAGGAAGAAATATATACAGTGACTCGTAAAGCCGTTCAGTTCTATATCAGCATGATAAAAAGAACTAAAGGCACAGATTATTACAGTCGTTATGCTCACACTCTTATTCGTTTAGTTGAAACTACATTCAAAAAACAAAACTCTAGTGTCAACGAAATGATTCAACACGGTATTTCTCTTTACAAAGACTTCAAAATGGAGAACAAAGAGGTTATCGAATATGGTGAAGGAGACGCTAAAATTGACTGGATTAACACACTTATGACTAAATGTGGCGTTATCAGCTCTGAGCAACCAGTACAAGTTCACACTCGTATTGTTACAGATGCTAAAAAACGTGAATATCCTTTCCACAAAATAGACCGAGTTGTTGGTGCTAAAGAAGTACCTGATGGAGTATGCCCTACTGAGTTTGCAAAACACATAGACCTACGTCCAGATTCTACATTCTTCACAAATCGTCTACGCCGTTTCGTTAACAGCATGGACTCTGATGACTATCGTTGTAAAGTTGTGAAACATGGTATCGTAAAAGAGCTTGTTATCTTCCAAAAAGGATATATGAAGTATCTTACTGACAACTATCGTCTAAACTACACTGAAGATATCTCTATTAAAGATATTAAAGGATTTGTTCCTGACGTTATCAGTCTTTTAGGTGCTCCAGAAAAGCTAATTTCGTTCCCTCAAATCGGCTATTTCGACATTAAAGGACCAAAAGGCAACATCAAAACTATCGTAACTCCTCTTAAATCTGAGGCTGACTACTTTGGTGATGTTAAAAAACCTCGTTTAACTGTTATCAATGAGAAAGTTAAAGAATTGGGTGGTTCTCCACGTCACGGTTCTCTTTTCCTTGTTGAAGAAAACGACGGTAGCGTGTTCTGTATCGAAATTAACGGTGATAGCGGCGTTGGTAAAAGTGAAATGATTGCTGCGTTCATTCTTCGTTGGTTACGCAACAACCTTGAAGGCATTCGTTCAGTGAAAATGATTGCTGGTGACATGTATCACGAGTTCCAAGACGCTGATGGTAACCTTTATGGCATTGGTACTGAGGTTGGTGACTTCTCTCGTACTACTGACTTTGACCCTGATTACATCAAATACTATAGATATTTATTTGAAAGTTCAGCTGACAGTAATGTTGATGACTTGAACTCAAGAAGTACAGTTAGTGGCATGTGTGACATCACTATGCCATACAAAATTGACATCATGTTATCGGCAGGAAACTACTCTAAAGCAGAAGCAGGCATCACACGTGTTGACAATCCTGAAAACTTCTTACTTTATTTAGACGCTCACGGTGAACGTAAAGAAAAAGCTACTAGTGGAGATGGTCCTAACTTCTTCCGTACACTAAAACGCTACACTGCTGATTCGAATATTGTAGAAGTAATTTCTCGCCACGGCAACTATCTTGATGATATTCTTGACTGGGAACTTAACAGCGATGACAAACAATATTATCTATGTTCTTCATACAAACAACTAGACAAAATTGACATTTGTGAGGTTGTAACTATGATTTTTGTAGGTCACACATTCTCTCGTGATGGCGTTAGCTATAACATCAAAGAAGTGGCATTTGACATGATTCAAAACAGATTCAATGCAACTGTAAGTTACACTGAAGATGAGGTTGAGTACAGCAAAATTATGCTTGTTGACCGTAAAATGTTTAGTGCACTATATGATGCGATTGCTAGTACACCTGGTGGACAACCATTTATCGCTGAAGAAGGTCAAGTTGAAAGCGTTAACAACCTTATCAACTGTCTTCGTGGAGGCGAAAACGGCACTGGCAAAGCTCGCAACATTCAATGTGGTATGCTTTCTACAGAAATTGGTAAAAAAGGACGTGAAATCACAGGACCACAAAAGGCTGCTGCTGCTCTTAAAAACCTAATTCAAGAGGTACGTGTTAGCAACCCTGAGATTAACGAAGGTAAGATGAAAGTTAAACGTCTTATCAACGAAAAATATTCACATATCTTTAATGGTGATATGAATAGCGACGAATTATGGCGTTATAACTTCTACCTTTACCAATTAGA
>JAWXTO010000046.1:0-12070 GCA_044433545.1 Rikenellaceae bacterium | reverse complement strand
GTTATTTGGCAATAGTTTTTTTATGGTGCAAAAGTATTGCAATGATTAATATTATTCAATCCCTATTTTTAGCTATTTATGTGTTAGTTTATGACAAAAATATATGTGTTTTATTGATTAAATAGGGGTTGTTGAATAGAATTTTTGATTTTAAGGTGAGATTTGGTGAAAATGTAATTTTTAAAAACAGGTTGGTTTTTCTTCGATAAAAAAGGGAGATTTCTCGATAAAAATGGGCTGTTAGTATATTATTATTGTACAATAATTTTTATTTAGATATTTTTGGTCATAAACAATTAAAAACAAAATATATGTTCAGATTAAAATTTTTAAGAGTGCTATTTATGGCGACTTCAACCATGTTACTTACAGTGCATGGATATTCTCAAAATGTTGTAGACTCTTTGTCTATGACTTTAGAGGAGTGTTTGGAGTTCGCAAAATCGAATAGTATCACTCTAAAGCAGGCTCAGTTGACTATAGAAGATATGATAGCTGATGAACTTTCTGCTAGTGGAGTGTTTTTGCCAACTGTTTCAGCTGCTGTAGGGCAAGGAGTTAGTGTAACTCCGTTAATTACAAGTGGTTCTTCGGGTAATTACTATGGTTCGTATGGAGTAGATTTATCTATGCCGATTTATAGTGGCGGTAAGAATCGTGCTTCACTGGAACAAAGCAAGTTGAATAGTGAAATGGCAGAACTTTCATTAGCAGAACAAGAAAATTCGCTAGAAGTTGCAGTAACTGAAGTGTTTGTTCAAATGCTTTATATGATGGAGCAAATTGATGTAGCAAAAAACAGCTTAGAATTGAGTAAAAAGAATTTAGAAAGAGGTAAAGACTTTCTAGAATTAGGTTCAATTAGTAAAGCTGACTATGCTCAATTGGTAAGTGCTAAGGCAGATAGCGAATATGATGTTATTGTAGCGCAAACTACACTTAGCAATCTACAAGTAACACTTAAACAGTTGTTAGAGATTTCACAAGATGTATATATTTGTGCTGTACCTCCACTGTTGTCTGATGATGTGATTATGGCTCCTCTTTATAGTGTGAGTGAGGTGTATAATTCAGCCCTTGAGATTCGTCCAGAAATTACACAGTCTTATCTTACTATTGCTTCTGCTGAGTTAGATGAAAAAATTGCAAAAGCTGGTTATTTACCTACAATTTCACTTACAGCAGGAACAGGGGTTAGCCACTCTAGTTCTAGTAGCTACACTTTCAGTGATCAAATGCGTAACAATTTTACTACTTCAGTTGGGGCTTCGGTTTCAGTGCCTATTTTCAGTAATTACAAAAACAAAACTGCTAAAATTAAAGCACAAAATGCTATAAATTCGGCATCTTTGTCGCTTACTGATGCTGAAAAGACGCTTTACTTAACTATAGAAACTTTACATAATAATGCTTCAAATGCACAAGCACAATTTTCTGCTGCTGATGCTAAGTTAGAAGCTGCAAAAGTAAGTTTAGAGCTTTTAACAGAACAGTATTACCAAAATATGAAAAATATTGTTGAGCTTCTAACAGAACAAGACAACTATTTAGAGTCGTCTCAATCTTATTTAACAAATAAATATCAATTTATACTCAACCGTGCATTGCTAGAGTATTATAAAACAGATTTAATAAAATTATAAAACAATATGAAAAAGAAATTAGTAATAATATTAGTGGTTGCAGCAGCTGTAGCCGTTGGTGTTTATTTTTTTATGCCAAGTAATAAACAAGTAGAAGCAAGTGTTTTCACGACAGCTGAAGTTACTTCTCAAAATGTTGTGCAAAGTATCACTGCAACAGGTACAGTTGAACCAGTTACACTAGTTGATGTGGGTACACAGGTTTCTGGTATTTTGACATCGCTATATGTCGACTATAATAGTGTAGTGAAAAAAGGTCAAGTAATTGCAGAGTTAGATAAAAGTACTTTAACTCTTGATTTAAATAGCAACAAAAACAACCTTCTTGTTGCACAAAGTGAATATGACTATCAACTTGCGAACTATACACGTATTAAAGCGTTGTTTGATAAAGGTCATATTGCAGATAGTGAATATGAAGTTGCTCTTTATACTTATGAAACAACAAAAAACAACCTAGAAGTTGCTAAAAACAACCTAGAGCGTTCAGCTATAAACCTTGGTTATGCAACAATTTATTCTCCAATTGATGGTGTGGTGATTTCGAAAGACGTTGAAGAAGGTCAAACTGTAGCTTCTAGCTTTAGTACTCCTACACTTTTCACTATTGCAGCAGACTTGAGTGATATGCGTGTAATTGCTGACGTTGACGAAGCTGACATAGGTAATGTTACAGAAGGTCAAAAAGCACAGTTTACTGTGGATGCTTTCCCAGGTCAAATCTTTGAAGGTGAAGTTACGCAAGTTCGTCAAGAAGCTATCGTTGAAAGTAATGTTGTGACTTATGAAGTTGTTATTTCGGCAGCAAACCCAGATTTAAAATTGAAACCAGGTCTTACAGCAAATGTTGAGATTTTTGTTTTAGACGTAGCGTGTGAAAGTACAGTTCCAGTAGCGGCACTTACCTTTACTATGCCAGAACCTGAGAACGCTCCAGAGGGTGCTCCTCAAGGAACAGTAGAAGGTGCTCCAGCAGAACGTAGACCTATGCCTACAGGTGATGTTGTTTGGGTAAAAGATGGCGAAAAAGTAACTCCACGTGAGGTGACTATAGGTGTGACAAATGGAATAATAACAGAAGTAGAGGGCGTTAAAGCTGGTGAGACAGTTGTAATTGGAGTTAAAGAAGGAGCTTCACTTGAACCAAAAGGAGGTGAATCAAGCAGTAATCCATTCTTACCACAACGTCCAGGTTCTTCAAAAAAATAGAAGAATATGAAGAACAAAGTAATTGAATTACAGAATATAAAACGTTTCTTCCAAATTGGAGAAGAGACAGTTAGAGCACTTCGAGGTGTTTCATTCTATATCGAAGAAGGAGAGTTCGTGACGATAATGGGTACGTCAGGTAGCGGTAAAAGTACGCTGCTTAACATTTTAGGATGTTTAGATATGCCATCTGAGGGGAGCTTCTTTTTAGATGGAGTTCCAGTTGCGGGAATGAGCAAAAACGAACGAGCTAAACTTCGTAATAGTAAGATTGGATTTGTGTTTCAGAGCTATAACTTGCTAGCGAAAACTACTGCAATTGCAAATGTAGAACTTCCTCTTATGTACTCAAGAGGTATAAGTGCTAAGGAGCGAGAAAGAAGAGCTGTTGAGGCACTAACTGCCGTAGGGCTTGCTGATAGACTTTACCATAAGAGTAACCAGATGAGTGGTGGACAGATGCAACGTGTAGCTATTGCTCGTGCATTGGTGAACAACCCTGCGGTAATCTTGGCGGATGAGGCAACAGGTAACCTTGACACTAGAACATCTTTTGAAATTCTAGTGTTGTTACAAAAGCTTCACTCAGAAGGGAAAACTATCATTTTTGTAACTCACAATCCTGAGATGGCAGAATTTTCATCACGTAATATAACACTTCGAGATGGAATGATAAAAAGTGATACGTTAAACAATAACATAATTAGTGCAGCTGATGCGTTAGCAGCATTACCAATAGTAGAGGAGTAGATTATGAACTTTAAAAATTTAACATCTATAGCCATAAAGGCATTAAGTAATAATAAAATGAGAGCCTTTCTAACTATGTTGGGGATTATCATTGGTGTTGCCTCTGTTATCACTATGTTGGGAATCGGTCAAGGTTCAAAGGCTAGCATAAACTCTCAGATTGCTGAGATGGGCTCAAATATGATTATGGTACAGCCTGGTGAGAGCACAAGAGGTGGTGTTACACAAGATGCCTCTTCTATGCAGACTCTAAAAGTGACAGACTATGAATCATTGCGTGACAATACAGAGTATCTTGCAAAAGTAAGCCCTGTTGTTTCGTCTTCAGGTCAATATATTTATGGAGCTAACAACTATCCTTCATCTATGACTGGTGTTACGGCAGATTATCTTGAAATTCGCCAATTAAAAATGGCGAGTGGCTCAATATTTACTGACCAAGATATTCAATCAGCAGCAAAAGTCTGTGTTTTAGGAAAAACCGTTGTAGATAATCTTTTTCCTAACGGTGAAGACCCTATAGGTAAGATTGTTCGTTTCCAAAAAATACCTTTTAGAATAATCGGGGTGCTTGACGAGAAAGGATACAATACTATGGGTATGGACCAAGACAATATTGTTCTTGCGCCATACACAACTATCATGAAACGTATTTTGGCTGTTACGCACCTTAGCCAAATTTATACAAGTGCTTTAGATGAAGACCATACGGATGTGGCAATGGAAGAAATTACTTCTATTTTGCGTGTAAATCACCGTTTGATGGATAGTGACAGTGACGATTTCAACATTCGTTCACAACAAGAACTTGCAACTATGATGAATTCAACAAGTAGTTTAATGACTACACTGCTTGCATGTATAGCTGCTATCTCTCTTATCGTAGGGGGTATCGGAATTATGAATATTATGTATGTTTCTGTGACTGAGCGTACCAAAGAGATAGGTCTTAGAATGTCTGTAGGTGCTCGTGGGGTAGATATATTAGCACAATTCCTTATAGAAGCTATTGCAATTAGTGTTTCAGGAGGTATCATAGGTGTTTTGTTGGGATGTGGACTAGCGATGGCAGTCAAATTCTTTGCGGGATGGCCAGTGCTTATTGAAAGTTGGACTATTATTCTTTCGTTTGCAGTTTGTAGTATCACAGGTGTGTTCTTTGGATGGTATCCTGCGAAAAAAGCTGCTGCATTGAACCCTATAGATGCTATACGATACGAATAATTGATTACCTTTGCATAGTATGTGGATTTTAAAAAACAGCAGAGATAAAATGATCACACTCCAACTAATTGGTTGGGGTGTGGTTCTTAGTGTGACATTGTTTTTGAGTGTAGATTCTAATGTTCAGACTTTCGATTATGTGATGTTTATTATTCGCACTGTGCCTTTATTCTTTATTTATGTCATTAACTATTTTATAGTTATTCCAAAGCTATTGTTTGAAGAAAGGCGACTAGGTTTTATACTTGCGAACATGCTGATTATTGTTCTCTTGTTATATTTTACTCAGCTAGTACGTGAAAGTGACTTTGTGCAGAACATTATGATTAATGCAGAGACAACATTATCACGTAGACCTATAAATCTAACTTTTTTGGTTTATGAGGCTATAAATTATAGCTTAATGGTAGGTTTGGTTACGGCTGTGAGGCTTGTTTATAGACTACAACAAAGTGAAGAGGCTTTACGTGAGGCAGAAAAAGCGAGAGTTGAAGCTGAACTTGCTAATTTGAGAAGTCAGATTAATCCTCACTTTTTGTTGAATACCTTAAATAACATATATTCACTTACGGTTATTGATACTGATAGAGCACAAAAGGCAATTAAAGAGTTAAGTAGACTTCTGCAATACGTTTTGTATGATAATAACGGTAACAAAGTTTCTATTTTGAAAGAAGTCGAGTTTCTTGAAAACTATATCGAATTAATGCGTATAAGACTTAACCCTAAAGTGGCTCTTTCTGTAGAATTAAATGTGAGTCCACAATCCACAACGCAAATAGCTCCATTAATTTTTATTTCATTAATAGAGAATGCTTTTAAACATGGTGTTAGTGCGGGTGAACATAGCTTCATTTCTATTTTGTTTGAGGATAGAGTTGAAACGGGTGAAGTAGTGTTGTCAATTTCAAATAAGAATCACGCAAAAAGTGAAAATGACAAAAGTGGTCACGGTATAGGATTGGAACAAGTTCGTAAGCGATTGGATTTGCAATATGCTAATGCTTACAAATGGGAAGTTACAGACAATTCAGAAATTTATAAGAGTGAGTTAATTATAAAGGGGACTTCTAAATAATTCCCCAAAATACTTTTCCGCCACTATTCACCCCTTTTGCGTTTAGCCAAAATCGGTGGTAGGGTTCACTACAACCCACTTTGCCTAAAAGCAAAATGGATAAATATTAACGAAAAATTAAAATCGGGGAATTATTAGAAGTCCCCTTAAAATCTAGTGTATGTTGAAATTAAAGTGCATCATAATCGACGATGAACCATTAGCAGCTATGCTTATAGAAAGTTATGTGGCTAAAACACCTTATTTGGAACATTTAGCTACGTTTTCGAGTGCTGTTGAGGCGATAAGTAGTGACGAATTAACAAATGCTGATTTGTTGTTTCTTGATATTCAGATGCCGACACTTAATGGACTTGAATTTAGTCGTATGGTTCAGCCAAAAACACGTATAGTGTTTACAACGGCTTTCAATGAGTATGCGCTTGATGGATATAAGGTTAATGCACTTGACTATTTAGTAAAACCTATCTCTTATAATGATTTTATTGAGTCAGCTACACGTGCTCTCAAGTGGTTTGAGATGAGTGAGAAGGCTTCACAAAATATATTATCACATGATTCAGAGAAATTAGATTGGATTTATGTGAAATCTAACTATAAGTTGTTGCGTATAGATTTAAAAAATCTGCTTTATGTTGAGGGGTTGAAAGACTATGTGAAATTTGTGATGGATTTAGAAGAAAAGCCTATTCTTTCACTTATGAATATAAAACGTGCCGAAGAATTGCTCCCAATGAGTGAGTTTGTTAGAGTGCACCGTTCATACATAGTCCGTAAAGACAAAATAGCGGTTATTGAGCGTAACCGTATTGTTTTTGGAAAGGATGCGATACCTATTGGAGACTCTTATAAGGTTGAATTACAAGAATATTTAAAAGGACGAACATTTTAGACTGAATTAAGTCTCTCTTGTTTTCGGATATAAAAAATGGCAATTCACAAAATTTAATTTTGTGAATTGCCATTTTTTAATTTTGATAAGATTTACCAAATTACAACTCTATCTTCAGGAGCTACGAACATATCACCTGATTTAATATCGAACGCTTCATAGAAAGTGTCAATGTTTTTAAGACTTGCATTAACACGGTTTTTACCTAAAGAGTGAGGGTCAGTGTTTGTTAGACGCTCAACTTCTTTATCTCTTACGTTTTGTGCCCAAATAGCAGCGTATCCGATATAGAAACGTTGTTCAGCTGTGAAACCATCAATAAGAGCAGGTTCAACGCCATTTTGTGCATCTTTCATTGCTGTGTACGCTACACGTAAACCACCTTGGTCAGCAATGTTTTCGCCTAATGTGAACGCACCGTTTGCAAACATGCCTGGAAGCACTTCAATTTTGTTAAATTGGTCAACTATACACTGAGCTTTTTCGTTAAATGCTGTATTGTCTTCTGGAGTCCACCAGTCAGTAAGGTTTCCTTCTTTGTCATATTGGCGACCTTGATCGTCAAATCCGTGTGTCATTTCGTGACCAATAACAACACCAATAGCGCCATAGTTTACAGCATCGTCAGCGTCTGGATTGAAGAATGGAGGCTGTAAAATTGCTGCTGGGAAACAAATTTCGTTTGTTGTAGGGTTATAATAAGCGTTAACAGTTTGTGGAGACATGCCCCAGATGTCTTTGTCTACAGGTTTGCCTAATTTGTCAAGATTGTCTGCTTTACGCCATTTGTTTATAGTTTTAATGTTGTCCCAGTATGTAAGTGTAGGGTCAATTGTTAAAGTAGAGTAGTCTTTCCATTTGTCTGGGTAACCAATTTTAGTGTAAATTGTAGACAATTTCTCTTGAGCTTTTTCTTTTGTTACGTCACTCATCCATTCTAGTGAAGCAATGTGTTTTGATAATGATTTTTTAAGATTTGCTACTAAACCAACCATTTTTTCTTTGTACTCAGCAGGGAAATACTTAGCTACATACATCTCACCAACAGCTTCACCTAATGATGAGTTAGGAACTGCTAATGAACGTTTCCAACGAGGTTGTTGTGCTTGTTTTCCAGACATTTCTTTGCCATAGAAATCAAATGAAGCGTCACTTAAATTGTCACTTAGATATTGTGCAGCGTTGTCTAACACATTAAATGAAAGATAATCTTTAATAGTTTGTGGAGAAAGGCTTTTTAAAAGTGAATTTACACAAGCTAATTGTTTTGGTTGACATACATTTATTTGTGATGGTAGCTCAAAATTAAGAGTCTCAGCATATAAATCCCAGTCTATAGCGTCATACGTTTTTTTGAAATCCTCAATGTCCATCATATTATAGTTAACATAAGGGTCTCTAAGTTCTACATTAGAGCTAGATGCTTTAGCAATTGCCATTTCAACTTCTAATACTGAATTTGAAATGCGTTCAGCGTCTTCTGATGAGTAACCTGCAAATGTGAAAATTTGAGAAATGTATGCTTTATATTTATCACGCATTTCGTCATATTTTTCTTCAAGATAATAGTCTTTTGTGCCCATAGCAAGACCTCCTTGAGAGACATACATGATGTTTATAGAAGAATTTTTCTTGTCAGTTCTTACAGAGTTATGGAAGAATGGACTTGCAGACTCAGAGTGTAATTTAGCGATTACTTCTGAAATGCTTTTAGCATCGCTGATAGCATTAATAGCTTCAAAGTCGGCTTTTACAGGTGTAGCACCTTGTTGATTTAGTGTAACACTGTCTAATCCCATAGCATAAAGGTCAGAGATTTTTTGTCCTACGCTGCCTTTTTCGTTAGTTTTTTTGCTAAGTTCTGAGAATAGTTCATTAATACGGATTTCGTTGTTTTCACGAAGCACGTCAAAAGAGCCATAACGTCCGTATTCGTCTTTTAGAGGGTTGTTTTTCATCCAACCACCGTTAAAGTGTTGGTAGAAATCGTTACATAGACACGTTGTAGTGTCAAAGTTAGCTGGGTTGATAGCTGGAACTTTAGCAACTGTGTTTTGGTTAGTTCCTGATCCCCCACAACTAGCAAGCATTACTGTAGTAACAGCAATCATTAGTTGTTGTTTCATCATTTAAATAGTTTAATTATGTGTTTTTCGTTGAATGTAACTTGAAATTTTTTATAAAATAACAGTGTGAAGGTACTTATTTTTTTATGAAATATAGCATAAGCCTATTTTTTTTGTGTGGATTCTCAGAAAAACAACAAAAAATGGCTATTAAAGTGCTTAAATTTAGCAATATATTGCTATTTTAAATCATGTCGTAATTTCTTTACTTTGCATTATTGAAAATTCTAAAAAAATAAAGATATGAAAAAGACATTAGTAGTTTTTGGTTCTACAACTGGAACTTGCGAGACAATCGCTGAAACAATTGCATCGAAATTAGGTGCTACATTAATTAACGTATCAGATTTATCTGTAGATGATGTAAACGATAACGAGGCTCTTGTGCTTGGAACGTCTACTTGGGGTGATGGAGAGCTTCAAGATGATTGGTATGATGGTGTAAGTGTGTTAAAAGATGCTGACCTTTCTGGCAAAACAGTTGCTTTGTTTGGTTGTGGTGATGGCGAATCTTACTGTGACACTTTTTGTGACGGTATAGGTTTAATTTATGACGATATTAAAGATAGCGGTTGTACATTCATAGGTGCTGTAGACACAGCAGGTTATTCTTATTCGTCTTCTGTATCTGAAGTTGATGGTAAGTTTCTTGGTTTAGCTCTTGACGATATGAACGAGAGTGACAAAACTGAAGAGCGTATAGATGCTTGGGTTGAAACATTAAAAGCAGCATTATAATATGGCTGAGGAGCTTTTGCGTTCACATGAAATGAGGGTCTTTTCAAACCATGTATATGAGTTTAAGAAAGGAGTGAGGCACATGGTGCTTTATACTGTGCCTAAAAGATTCGAGGAAGTAGCTACAGCACGCTTAAAAAACCAAAATATAGATTTTGTTATACAACATGTGAGTTGTGAGAAGATAAATCTCTTTTTTGGTAAAAAAGAATGTATAAATGCTATTAAACTAATCGCTTCTCGCCCTCTTAACAAGATTACTCCTGAAGAAGATTTCATTTTGGGAATGATGCTTGGATATGATGTTTGTGCTCAGTGTGATAGATACTGTAAAAAGAAAGGAAAAGATTCTTAGGGTTAGTACTTTTTTTTAAGTTTTATAGTTTGTTTATTTTCAGGGTGATTTATAAGTTTTTAAAGCTTATAAATCACCCTGAAAATTTACTTAGGGATATTCGCAAAACTCCGTTTTGTGGATTTCACTAATAATTTTTAAAGAAAATTATACGCTCTTTTGCCCTTAAAGGCAAAAGAAAGCGAGTTTTGAAGCCTATCATCCTACTTAAAAATAATAGATTACTCCATAATAAATTCCGACAACGATGAATAATATCGCTACAATGATGTTAAACCATTTTTGGAAAGTGCGAATATTGTTATAGAACTTTCCCATACCTGAAACGCTATACGCCAATATCCATGCTACGATAATTACGGGTAGTCCTGTGGCGATAGCAAAAACAGAAGGGTAGAGATATGCGGCAGTACCTGTAGTCGAGGCAGACATCGGAATTAACATGCCAAAATAAAATACGCCGCTAGTAGGGCAAAAAGCTAGTGCAAATAACACACCTAATAGTAATGCGCCAATTCCGCCACGCTTTTTTAGTTTTTCGCCACTTTCTGTGTCACCTTTAAAACCAAATGAAGGAAGTTTTAATTTGTTTCCAAAGAGCATAAAAAGACCTATTAAAATTAGTGCAGGTGAAATCAGTAATTCGCCATATTTGCTAATTGTTTTTTGTATTTTGAAGATGCTTGCTCCCTCTTGAAGTATAGGTATAAGTATTATTCCGATTATGCTATAGCTTAAAATGCGTCCTACGGTGTATAATATGCCATTCCAGAAGATTCTATGCTTGTTTTCTATGTCTTTTGATATGAATCCGATAGCCGTAATGTTTGTCGCTAGTGGACAAGGGCTTACTGCTGTTAAAATGCCTAGTAAAAATGCTGTAAGAATAGGTGTATTGCTGTTTTCTAGCCATGTTTGAATAATTTCCATAAATCTGTAGTTTTGTTAGTGTGTTGTCTTTCGTAGAATTACGAATGTTCGCAAATGTACGAACATTTTAGGATATTTCAAACAAATGTGATATGTTTTTTATTTAGAAAGTTTGGAAATGAAAATAATGTTCGTACCTTTGCGAACATAGATAAAAGGCATGGAAAAAGAATATACTATAAAAGAAGAACAATTGGCTCGTATCGCAAAAGCGTTAGGGCATCCAGCACGTGTTGCTATTATGAACTTTTTGGCTGGTCAAGAGTGTTGCTTTTTTGGTGATATTCACGAGGTGTTACCAATTTCTAAGGCTACTGTTTCTCAACATTTAAACGAGTTGAAGAGTGCAGGGCTTATACAAGGTGAAATTATGCCTCCAAAGGTTAAATACTGTATAAACAAAGAAAATTGGATTACAGCTAAAGCACTTTTTACAGAGTTGTTTAATAGTTGTATAGTAGATTCAAAGTGTTGTAAATAACACTTTTTTTTTGAATTAATGTTCGTGTTTTGACGAATTACAAACAATGATATAAATTAAAAATTATGGAAATTAAAATTTTAGGTACTGGATGTGCAGGATGCAAATTAGTACACGAAAGAGCAAAAGAGGCTGTTGCTGAGTTAGGCATCGAGGCAACGGTTATCAAAGAAGAAGATTTGATGAAAATTATGGAGTACAACGTGATGGCAATGCCTGCTATGGTTGTTGATGGCAAGGTTGTGTTTTCTGGAAAGAAACCTTCAACTGCTGAGATTAAAGAATTCCTTAAATAGTCTAACACCTTAAATAGAGAAAAATATTATGAAATTATTTGGAATATTATTTGCCGCTGCATTAATCGTGTCATGTAACGGTGCTGGTAACACAAAAACAGAAACAAAATCTGCAAGTTGTTGTGATACAAAATCAGAAACAAAATCTACAGGATGTTGTGAAGAGACTCCAAAAACCGATAGTTGTTGTGCAGAGGCTACAAAAACTGATGTTGTTGAAGTTTTGTCTTTTCATGGAGCACAACGTTGCATTACGTGTCAAGCTATCGAAAACCTAACACGTGAAGTTGTTGAACAAGATTTTGCAGAAGAGTTAAAAGCTGGAAAATTGAAAATGACAGTTATCGA